>NZ_JBITPH010000045.1:0-214968 GCF_050467685.1 Paenibacillus sp. NRS-1782 | reverse complement strand
CTTGGCTTGACAATCCGTCATTTAAAAAACCTGCCTTCCTGTGTACCTCCATCAGGAGTGCAGGTACCACATCTGTTTTAGCCATGTGTAAATTACTATTCTATTCATTTAGGCTCTTATTGGTAGTCTGTGCCTAAAGACTATTTGTAGAGTAAATATGTACCTTAAGTAATGGAAGAGTTTGTTTCACCCTTTTACGCTTGTGTGTTACATTATAGTTAAGTAACGTCGGAACAAAAATTAGAATTCGAATTTACGTTCACCATTTTTTCATAGTCCTTTATTCCGAACTAAATCAAAGTCCATATCTTCCCGACATGTATTCCATAACAGTTCGTCTGTAAGAAAACTTAATGCATCCATGTTGCGCAATCGTTCAACCAACTCAGTAATCACATCTATGTCTTCACGTTGTACATGCCTTGCAAGAGTGATGCCACCTGTATCGCCGTCCACATATAGATGGGAATGATGTCTTTCCTTTTTTACATGTCGAAGGGTAAGCACACTATTGTCGATCATCATGACGTAACGGTCCTTGATCAGATAGCCCTCGAAAAGCTCATACATATGCGGAAGATCGCAGGGACCAAGAATGAGACTTACTTTTTCAAAATTACTTTTGTTCATTAGAATTAACTCCCTTCACATCTTTTATATTGTCCTCTATGAAAGGTTGTTGAGTTCGGTTCCTAATACATGAGCCTTTCAAGTACAACCTTTGTAGTTATTTTATATCTTTTAAGGATAAACTTCAATAGTTAATATTATTGTATCTAAATTTTTTAATGAGGTGTATGTATGGGAATTACTTTCAAACTTGAAGAATTGCTTCGAGAAATCGGGATTACTAAAAACGCTCTTGCTCGTGAGGCTAAAATCAGACCCAATACGATCTATGAAATGTGTAACAATACATCCAAGAGGATTGAATTCAAAACGTTTAATACAGTGATGGAAACGCTGATTCGTCTTTCTGGTCGTCCGTTAACCCTGCACGATGTTCTCGAATATTTACCTGAAGATGAATTAGAGTAACACTAATTCATCCATAGAATAATCCGCTGCACTTTATATCTCTGCCTTTGGCAGGGATATTTTTAAGTTATTTAGAATAATTATTGTAACAATTTCAAATATTTTACTCATAAAAAAGCCTGGAATGTCTAAATTCCAGGCCTTGACCTATTCTATACCATTTATCACACCAGCGGCTCCGTAACTACAGAACCGCCGAGCTTTTCTACAATCAAACGGCTTTCCTCGTTCAGTCCCCGCAGGGTAATCAATTTACCGGATTTCGTGTACTTTTGCAGCACCTTCCCAATGGCGGTTACCGCAGAATGATCCCAAATATGCGATTGGCTGAAATCGACCACCACGCGTTTCGGATCATCCGAAGGTTCAAAATGATCGACAAAATGAGTCGTCGAAGCGAAAAACATCGGACCGCTAACATGGTACACCTTTTCATCGTCGTCCTCTGTCGCGCTGATGCGGATTTTAGCCATTTTCCAGCCAAAATGCAGGGCACTCAGCAGCACACCCACGATAACTCCCTTGGACAAATCATGCGTAGCCACCACAATGACGACCGTTGTAACCATGATAAATGTGTCCGCTTTGGGAACCCTGGCGATATTTCGGAGCGAATTCCAGTCCACTGTCCCGATACACACCATAAACATAACTCCCACCAGTGCGCCCATCGGTACTTCCTTCACAACCCCGCCGAGCACCAACAGCAGAAAGGCCAGAAACACCCCTGCCGTGAAGGTGGACAAACGCCCTCTACCTCCCGAGCTAACATTAATAACGGATTGCCCGATCATGGCACAGCCACCCATACCGCCGAAAAAACCATTGACAAAGTTGGCAAGCCCTTGCCCACGGGCCTCCCGGTTTTTATTGCTTTTTGTTTCGGTCATTTCATCCAAAATACTGGCTGTTAGCAGTGATTCTAGCAGTCCCACCAGCGCCATCGTAAAGGAATACGGCAGCAATATCCACAAGGTATGCAACGACCACTCAATCTGCGGCATATGGAATGAAGGCAGTGAGCTAGTCAGCGTACCGATATCGCCTACGGTTTTAACATTTAACCCAAACGTATACGTGATGATCGTCATGATAATGATTGCCGTCAATGGAGCGGGAATGCTTTTCACAAACTTCGGCAAAATATACACAATGAGCAGCGTACCCGCCACCATCGCGTACATGATCCAATTGGCTCCGTGAAAGTGGGTGAGCTGCGCCATAAAGACGAGGATCGCCAGCGCATTCACAAACCCGGTCATGACCGGCTGCGAAATAAAGCTCATAAAGCGCCCTATTTTCAAAACACCCAGCAGCACCTGAATAATACCTGCCAAAATAGTAGCCGCAAACAGATATTCCACGCCATGATCCTTCACCAAGCCCACCACCAGTACCGCTACAGCGCCAGTTGCTGCCGAGATCATCGCCGGACGTCCGCCTGCAAAAGAAATGACAATTGCCATCGAAATGGAGGCGTACAATCCGACCATCGGATTGACACCGGCAATGATCGAGAAGGCAATCGCCTCCGGGATCAGCGCCAGCGCCACGGTCATACCTGCAAGTATATCAGCCCGGATATTACCGAACCATTGTTGTCTAAGATTCATACAGTCTCGTTCCAGCCTCCTATATTAACGGAGAACAGCGTGTTGACCCGCAGCCCGGTAGTCGTTCCGGGCCTCCGTCCAGCGGCCAATCGCATAGGCTCTCCTATGATTCGGCTCGTTTCTCTCACACGAACCCGTCCGTTACATTCAGTCCATCATTATAACGTAAGGGGTTCGCAGAAACGAGTCAGGTAAGAGGCTGTTTGGAAAAAGAAAACAGGCGTTTCCTTGGAATATCGCTGTTTCCTTCGTTTGATTCGTTTTCTTATATTTAAAATTTTCGCAATTCCTGTACAAGCTCCATTAGGGAGTCACAGATATCCGCTTCGGAGCTATGCAGGAGCATGCTCTCAAAGTCAGGTAATGCACGCTTCAATAAACGGTAGCTATAATCGTAATAGCTCCAAAAGGCCACCGGATCATAGCCTCGCGCTTCTTCCTCTTCCCACTCCAGTTCATCTTCTTCAGGATCGGTGTCTTCTGGCCACAGATATTTTTCATCCAACAGCATGGCCAGGGATTCAACAGACTTCTGTGAATCAGCTTGTGCATTTTGCATATCCAATGCCTCAATAACTGCATGATAACACTCTAATTCCTCTAGCGTGATATCATTCACTTTTCTCGCATGTATATTTCTTAATAAGAAAAGCAAAGCCCACGGCGTAACCTGCCACAATGTGCCCTGATGCTCAATCAGATTAGCAATGTCATCATATTTTCCGTCCGACATCAATTGCGGCAGCTCGGTCCCCCTGCCATATGGAGTCGTCAGACGGTGCCACGGCACATCGGTGATTTGGAAACTATGAATGGGGATGGTGTTGATCTCATGAGTATCCATGGCTCATCCTTTCCGATGGGTATCTAAAATCTTCCCGATTTAAAAATAGAATACAGTAAAAAGGCAACCATTAAGAGAGCGACGACAAAGCCAATCTCAATCGCAGGTACATTCCACAGCATGTTCGCCTGATGATTCAGTGATGAACCGATAATCAGACCGACCATAATAATGCAGAACGCCAGCAGTACAATGCTGAACGACAGGCGATTGCTGATTTGATCCAGCCTGCGTAGGAGCATTTCCAGCTCCGGCACGGTGACCTCCAGCTTGAGCTTGCCTTTGCTGATAATCGAAGCCAGATGCCTTGCCTGCCCTGGAAGCTCCATCAGCGTCTCGACTAGCTCGGTCGCACCGCCCAGCAGCTTGCCCCGGATACGACGGCCGCTAAAGCGCTCCTTTAACAGCTTGTTGCCAAAAGGCTCCGCCAGAGCAAGAATGCTAAGATCAGGGTCGAGATGCTCAACGACCCCTTCCAGCGTCAGCAGCGACTTACCGAGCAGCAAGACGTCTGAAGGCAGGCCGATCCGGTGCCGCTGTGCTGCGCCGAACAGGTCGTTCAGGGCATTCCCGATGCTGACCTGCGAGAACGGAACGTCCGAGTAATCTTCGCGCATCTTATCCAGATCGGCACGCAGCGCGTTCATATCCGTATCTGGCTCAACTAGCCCCAGCCGTTCGATAGCCCGAACCATGGCATCGGTATTTTTGCGCATCAGCGCGATAATAAGCGAGGACAGATGATTCTTCATCTCTTCACTCAACCGCCCGGTCATGCCGAAGTCCAAATAAGCGAGACTGCCATTTTTAAGGACAAGCAAATTTCCCGGATGAGGATCGGCGTGAAAAAAACCTTCAATAAAGATTTGATGCAGCATACTGTTTACCAGCC
This sequence comes from Paenibacillus sp. NRS-1782, assembly GCF_050467685.1. Taxonomy (NCBI): domain Bacteria; kingdom Bacillati; phylum Bacillota; class Bacilli; order Caryophanales; family Paenibacillaceae; genus Paenibacillus; species Paenibacillus sp. NRS-1782. The sequence continues at coordinate 210,581 of NZ_JBITPH010000045.1, read as the reverse complement.
GCTGCGCCAGATCCTTCAAATCATATCCACGACGTAATAGCTCTTCGCGATTGCCCAGATGAGTACCATCCAAAAACTCCATGGTTAATACACGTGAGGAGGTATGGTCCCAATATATTTTCGGAATATGGATATGCGAGTCCTGCTCGAACTGGAGCGAGATTTTCTCCGTATTGCGGGCTTCATGGTTGTAATCCAGTTCCTGAATGAGCGATCTGCCCAGCTCCTCCATCATCTGGCTAAGCTGATAGCGTTCCACCCATTCCCAGCGTTTGACCGCCATTGCAGTCAGTTCCCTCAAAATATCCAGATCCCGCCGAATGATGCGGTTCACGCCAGGGCGTTGGATTTTAATGGCGACCAGTTCTCCACTGTGCAGCTTCCCCAGATGCACCTGACCAATGGAAGCAGCAGCCAGCGGAACATCGTCAAAACGGGCCATGATATCCTCCAATGACGTGTCCAGCTCCTGTTCCAAAATGCCACGTGCGGTTTCAGCAGAAAATGGCGGCACCTGATCCTGAAGCTTGACCAGCTCACGGATAATCGGCTCCGGCAACAGGTCTGCGCGCGTGCTTGCCAACTGCCCAAGCTTAATAAACGCAGGCCCAAGATCCTCCAGCACCAGCCGAATCCGTTCGCCCAGCGTTTTGGACTCTGGCGTTTCTCTCATCAGCCACTTACGGGGCAGCGATAATAGCTGGAACAGGCCTATTTCCTCCACCATATAGCCAAAGCCATGACGCGCCAGCGCCATGGCAATTTCCCGGTAACGACCGGCGTGCTTTATACGAACCGCCATTTTAATCCAGTCGGTTCCCTTCTTCAGCATCGCTCGAACCCGTAAGCGCGGCCTTCTCTTTTTCCAGCTCCGCTACCTTTTTTTCCAGGGATGCCACACGTTGCTCCAAACTTGCGACATCAGTTTCGGTAGGTACATCCAGCTCCTGCAAAATGCGGCTAACCTGCTCGCGGATCACCGTTTTGAACTGTCCCTGTTCCTCTGCGCCCCGTTCGATCAGACGATCAACCAGCGCTTTGGATTCCGAGGGTGCAAGTTCTCCCCGGTTCACAAGATCCTCGACGGCTTTTTCCACCTTTTCTTTGCTGACAATGGTGAGGCCCCATCCCAAAGAGATGGCTTTTTTGAACAAATCGCTCATGATATATCCTCCCCTACCTGTGATTTCCTATAGTATAACCCGAAAAGGGGAACCGCATAAAGTCCGCAGCTCCCCTTCCCTAGTTAGAAGACATCAGTTATACTAGCCCGGCAAGCGTCCGGCCCACTTGGCAGCCTGAAGAATCAGCTTACGATACCCTTCATGCTGGAAGCTTGGCTGATTGTGTCCAGGCATCAAATAGACAACCCGACCCAAGCCATAGGACAACGACCATGCTGCTGGGCACCATTGGCCCTCGTATTCGTATTCCATCAACAGTGTTTTTTCAGTAAACGGATCAAAATCAAACCGATACGGCTCCTCCTCGATCTCAAACGGTTCAATCCCTTCCATAATCGGGTGGTCCGGCTCCGTCACCTTGAAGGACAACTGGCCCGCAGCAGGATGCCGCAAAAAACGCGCCCCCATGAGCTGTGCAATTTCATATCGGCCTTGCAACGTAATTCCGTTGTGCAGCACGAGCAGTCCACCCCCGCCACTGACGTAGGACAGCAACCCTGCTGTTTGCTGGGGAGACAGAACCTCCTTGCGGCTATCGCAGTATGAGATGCATAAATCAAATGAGGCCAGGTTTTCCTTGAGCAGCATTTTACGATTCTCGCTGCATTGTACTGTCATCCAATCCTGTAAAATATGGCTAATCTCTCCGTCCACCCCTTGTAGCGGGTGAAACTCCGGATACGTATAATCTCCTAACAACAATGCTTTTCTTCTTTCCATGATGAATCCTCCTTGCCTAATCTGTACATAAGGACTTTAAAGACGATGTCCCGTATCATTTGTTCTTATTTGTGTCGTCTCTGGGCTCAAAAAATTCAAACTAGCCCTCACCCGTTGCGCATAACACCGCCATCATAGCCCGAGCTATGGGATATATAAATAATTCTACAGGCGAGCTATTAAATCCTTTAGCAGAGGATTATAGCATATATATTCGATTGGAATAAACATGTTCAAAAATTTATATGCGTGAACACTGGCGAATTCATCGGTTTATGGTATACTCGTAAGAAAAAAAGCGTGTTCATGTGTTTTCTAAAAAAGGCTGAATCGCTTTTTAGTAAGAAGTTTATGCTTGCGGTTATAGAATTATTAAGCTCTCTTAAAACTTATACATTCTATGAATCTTAAAAACCGGGGAGGTTGCATGAATGAAGAGGACTGGAATGACCCGGCCTTTGGACAGCTTGGGACGAATTGTGCTTCCTAAAGAGTTGCGCATGACGATGGAGATTGACATCGGCGATCCATTAGAGTTTTTTATTGAAGACCAGACACTCATGCTCCGTAAGTACAAATCAACCAATTGCATATTTTGCGGTGCGGTTGATACGAACACTTATTTTAAAGACCAGTTTATTTGCGACGAATGTACAGCAGCGATGAAAACGGAAGATTTGCTTCCGGTCACGGTGGCAGAAACCAACTTGAATCCAATCAAGCAAAATATGCATATGAAAAAGATTTATCAACGTACAGATGTTATTCTGGAAAAAATGAAAGAGCTTATGGAAGAACACCCAGCATCCTCACAAAAACAACTCGCTTCTATGCTAGGCGTGAGTCAGGGAAGGATTTCCCAGTTGAAGAAGCTCATGTGAGCAAACCACTAAAAAAGTAATGAATACGCTTCCATGTTATGTAAGGTTGATTCTTTCCTAAGTTTAAAAAAGTCGGACCCTTGTCAGCAAGGGACCCGGCTTTTTTGGCATACACACGAAGTTGTTCTTTTATCCTGTTAGGAACTACAGTTGCAATGGTTGCCAGATGGCGGATTACTGACCGTATGCCCTGCACTTTTCTACCCAGCGTGCTGCCGCCTTGGGAAGAGAGGCAAGGTGAATATGCGTGTAAGCTGCCAACAGGTTACCCTTCGCATAGCCTTCGCTCTGGAGCCCGCGCATCCCCTTGGTTTGATAGGCATAAGGGTACGGGGAGGCCGATTCATCATAGGCCATCACAGAATAATGAAACTCATGGCCCCGAATGTTCTCACCGGCTTCCAGCAGCAAGCAATCCTGTAATGCAGTTGCTTCCCGATATCCGAGTGCGGCCCGCTTTTCCTGCATTCGCACATCGGACGGGATCACTCCCGCCATGCCATGCACGGCACCGGAACGATCTGTAAGTGTACGTGCCAGCACCATGTAACCACCGCATTCGGCGAATACAGGCATATCCCGGCTCACCGCGTTGCGGATATCTTCCAAGAAGCCCGTATTTGCAGCGATATCTGCGGCAAACTCCTCAGGGAAGCCGCCGCCCAGGTATAGGCCGCTTGCCTGCTCAGGTACGCGTTCTCCCGCCAGCGGACTGAAAAAAGAAAGTTCAGCTCCCGACTGACGCAGCAAATCCAAATTTTCCGGGTAGTAAAAATTGAACGCCGCATCTCTGGCAACGGCAATGACTGGACGTGCCCCGGCGTCGGCTTGCGTCTCCGACGAAAGCCGACCCGGGGCAAATAGCGGCTGCACTGGCAAAGACAACGGCGGAGCCGAGTCCGCCAGTGCCCGCAGCGCGTCCAAATCCGTGCCTGCGCGGATCAGCTCCGCTGCCCGCTGAAAGAGCGGCTCCAGTTCGCCGCGCTCGACAGCCGGGACCAAGCCCAGATGACGCTCGGGAATATCCAGCCCGTCGTCGCGTTGGAGCCAGCCGAGCACAGGGATGCCGCACTCCTGCTCAATCGCCTTTTTGACGATGCCGTAATGCCCTTGGCTTCCGCAGCGGTTCACGATCACACCCGCAATGCGCAGCTTCGGCTCCAGACGCTGGAAACCTAGTACAATAGCGGCCGCGCTTCGTGCCATACTACGTACGTCAACGACCAGCAGCACAGGACTATCCGTCAGCATAGCGATTTCGGCGGTCGACCCGGTGTTGCTGAGCGGGTCCTTGCCGTCATAAAGCCCCATGACGCCTTCAATCACGGAAATATCCGCACCTTCGGAGGCACGGATAAAGGTTTCACGCACCGTATCCGGCGAGGTCATCCATGAATCGAGATTACGTGAAGGCGTTCCGGTCGCGGCGGTGTGATAGGTCGGATCAATATAATCCGGCCCGCACTTAAAACCCTGCACTCGCAAGCCGCCGTCGGCAAAAGCCTTCATCAGCCCGAGGGTGACGGTCGTTTTGCCCGCGCCACTGCCCGTTCCAGCCACGACGATACGGCTTCTCCGCGCGCCAGCGGCCGGATCGGTCCGCACATCCTGCTTATTGCGGTCAGTCATAAGCTACCCGTGCTACGGAAATGGTCATATTACCGCTTTTTTTCTTCTCCAGCAGCCAATGATCTGCACCGGAGGACAAGAGCGCTGAAGGCTCGCTGACACCGTACGCTCCTGTGTACTTGAAGACCGTTTCCGATGGATTGGGAAGCTGCACGGTGTTTAGCTCTGACGGGGTGTACGTCACCAGCTCCCAGCCGTATTTGGCGCAAAGGGCAAGCAAGCCCTCTTCATCCTTTTTCAGATCAATGGTCGCAATATTGCGCACGCTTTTCACAGACAAGCGAAGCTCATTCAAGCTGTCCAGCACGCCAGCCTCCAGCTCCTCCACAGCAGTACCCCGATTACAGCCGATGCCGAGCACCAGACTTTTCGGACGATATAGCACGCCATTAGCCAGAAACCGTTCCTCTTCCTCCGGCTCCAGCAGACGGTCGCTAACGACCAATGCCGCATTGAACGGCTCTTGTGACGCTTTTGCCATCGAAGCATATACCTTGATATGGGCAGGCACAGGCTTGTCATAACGCCACCAGTTCCGTTCGCCTGTCTCTTGCACGAGCGCCACAGGCTCCTCATTCACAACAGCCGCACTCACCGGAGTTGCCTTGTCGAAGCTGTCGACTACCCAACCTAATTCCCGACCGAACATGTCCACCGGAATCGTGCCCTGCACATCCGATGCGGTCGTAATCACCGGGCGCGCGCCGAGTACCGAAGCCACATGACGGGTCAGTTCATTGGCTCCGCCCAAATGCCCCGACAGTACGCTAATGACATGCTCCCCGCGATCATCAATGACGACAACCGCCGGGTCTACCTTTTTATCCACTAGAATCGGCGCAATCATACGAACGACCGCACCGAGAGAAATAAATAAAATAATACCGTTATATTGTTTAAATAAATCCGGCAAAATCAGCTTAACCGAGCCTTCGAACAATTGAATACCGTGCTCCTGCTCGTCGCCCCGCTCAAACTTGGACATGTAATACACATCCGTTCCCGGAAAACTGGCTCCTAAATGACGGACCATCTCCACTCCATGCTTCGTGATCGCCACAGCGGCAAATGGATTACTCACCAGGCTTCACTCCCTTGCGGTAGCCGTGGGTGAACGACTTATCATACAACTTGGAACGATGCGCGTCCTTGTCCACCAGCCCCGGATCGAGCGCCCAACCTGCCAAAATCATCGCATGCATCGTGATTCCCGCTGCGCGCAGATCGGCAGGCAATTGAGCGAGCGTTGTGCGCACAATCTTTTGGTCTGGCCAGGTTGCACGTTGTACAACCGCTACAGGTGTGTCCTCGCTCCAGCCAGCCGCCAGAAACTCGACAACGACCTTCTTCGCCAACGTTGCACTAAGGAACAACGCCACTGTACAGTGATGGGATGCCAAGTCGCGCAGCTTTTCCCGATCCGGTACAGGTGTGCGTCCCTCCGCACGCGTCAGAATGACCGTCTGTGTCAGGTCAGGCACAGTCAGCTCTGCGCCAAGCACGGCAGCAGAAGCGAAGACCGAGCTAACACCGGGCACGATTTCATAAGCGACTCCGCGCTGCTTCAGCAATACCATCTGCTCCAAAATGGCACCGTACACTGCCGGGTCCCCCGTATGTACACGAGCTACACTGCGTCCAGCCTGCACAGCCTCGCTCATAATTTCGACCTGCCGCTCCAGATCCATGCCCGAGCTTTGCAGCACCTGCGCCTCCGGCTTGGCCGTGGCAATCAGTTCGTCGTTCACAAGTGAATCCGTGTACAATACAACATCTGCTGTACGTAAAATCCGGGAGCCCTTGACGGTAATCAGCTCGGGATCGCCGGGCCCCGCTCCTACAATATATACTTTCGGCTCCAAACTCATTTGCTCACCACCATCAGACTCAGATATTCAAGCTCCTGTCCGCGCAGCTCGCGCGCGTTACGCCATACCATTTCATAAGGAGAAGTGACCTTGGTAATAACAGACGCCCGATCCCCCAGATTCAGTTCATCCAGCACATCCAAAATCAGATCCAGCACCTTGGCAACCTTGATGAACACGATCGTATCGTGATTTTCAATCGCCCGCTTCATCGCTTCCTTATCATGGGTAGCCGGAATAATACCGACCTGCTGATCTCCGTCTGCCAAAGGCAACTCCAGTGCCGCCGCTGCTCCCAACACAGAGGAAATGCCCGGAATAGATACAATCGGCACCTCGGGATGAAGCTCCTTCATGAGACGCGCCAAGTGAATAAAGGTACTGTACAGATTCGGGTCCCCCTCGGTGACAAAGGCTACATCCTTGCCTTGACTCAGAGCCTCCCAGCAGGCAACCACCGTTTTGTTCCACTCCCGTTCCAGTACAACCGGGTCCTTGGTCATCGGGAAAATGAGCCCCAGCATCTCTTTTTCCTCTGGGTTTACGTACAGCTCCACGATTTCATGGGCATACGATTTGCCTCCCCGACGTTTCTTCGGATAAGCCACAACTGCGCATTCTTGAAGCATACGATACGCCTTGACCGTAATCAGCTCGGGATCACCCGGCCCCACGCCTACGCCGTAAAGTGTTCCTGTTGCCGCCGTATTCATGCTGTCTCTCCCCCTCTTGATCTACCAAATTACTCCCCTGCTACCTCGTCAGCCGCTTCCACCGACGGCCGCCCCGTAATGACATATATCGGATTCAGTCCGTCAAAACGCGTCATATTCAAAATCGGCTTGCTACGCGCTGTTTGCAGTAACGTCACCGAGGTTTCCAGCCCCGCTTCTTGCATCGCCTTCATGCCGTCATGCAGCGTCTCAATCGTTGCGGCATTCACTACAATTCGTCCATCCGTACGCAGACGGGAAGCGCACAGCCGAATCAGCTCCGCCAGTTCCCCCCCGCTCCCGCCGATAAACACCGCATCCGGGTCTGGCAGCTCTTCCAGTCCGGCAGGCGCTTTGGCGTGAATGACCGGAAAATCGGTGCGGAATTTGATCTTGTTCGCTTCCACATTGGTGAGATCGCCTTCATTCTTCTCAATGGCAAACACTTGCCCGTACTTCGCCAGCCGCGCACACTCCACAGCTACAGAACCAGAGCCTGCGCCAATGTCCCATACGATGCTTCGCTCTGTCAGACGCAGCTCGGACAGGCTGAATACACGCACTTCGCGCTTCGTAATCAGCCCTTTTTCCGGCTTGCGCTGGTGAAATTCCGCGTCCTCAAAGCCAAACCCCCGACGAATCGCAGGTACGTCCGCACCTTTACGGCGGCGCAAAATAACCACGTTCAGTGGTTGGAACTCTCCCCGCGCCATCTCTTCCAGCGTATAATGCCGATACGTCTCATCCGGTCCGCCCAAATGCTCGCCGACAAAGGCATCGTATTCTGTCATGCCGTAATGCAGCAGATAGGCAGCGACTGCGACGGGATGATTCCGGTCGTCCGTCAGCAGCGCGACCTTGTTCTGTCCGTCGATCCGCTGCGCCAGTCCGGTCATCGGACGGCCGTGTACGCTTTCCAGCACCGCATCCTGCCAGCTCTCGCCCAGACGTGCAAATGCCAGCTGAACCGAGCTGAGATGCGGCAAAATATCCAGATGCTCAGCCCCCAGCTTGGCGGATAAATACCCTGCGATGCCAAAAAAAAGCGGATCGCCTGACGCAAGCACGACAATATCCTTGTCCTCACGCAAACGTCCCAATTCTTCCACTACGGCGGAAAAGCCGCTCTTTAATGTTCGTTTTTCCCCTGTGGCTTCCTTGAAAAAGGCCAGTTGCCGCTCTCCGCCAACCAGCACGTCCGCACGCTCGATTCGCTCCAGCGTCTCCTGCGACAGACCTGCCGCTCCATTTTCACCAATACCAATGACACGGATCACTCTACTCACCGACTCTCGCCCTCCCCAGCACATTCCCTTTCATCGTTACCAGTACCATTTCTACGACGATTCCACCACCTGCATGCTCCAAGCAATGCTGACAACCATAGGTGCACAGCTTTTCAAAAAAACTCAGCGCATTCGCCTCGGTCATCATATCCGCCACCTGTGTAGCTGTATTTGCCTCGGCCACCGCCGCTGCAAGCGACTCGTCCACACCCGCTTCACGCGCGACCTCGGCCAAAAAGCCAAAATCCACCGGGGCGCTCTTGGAATGAACCATCATGACACCTTGAGCGACCTTCGACAGCTTGCCGGGCATGCCGACGAGAATAATTTTCTTCATTCCCAGCCGTTTTCCATGCTTGATCGCAAAGCCGACAAAATCGCCCATCTGAATAAAGGCTTCTTCCGTGAGCTGATCATACATTTGCATGGCATATTTTTCACTACTGCCGCCTGTGGTCAGGACAATTTCCTTGCAATCCATGGCTTGCGCAACCGATATGGCCTGCACGACACTGGCTTTATAAGCTGATGTGGAAAATGGAACCACTACACCTCGCGTACCCAGTATGGAAATACCGCCAAGAATACCAAGTCGCCCATTCAGCGTCTTCTTGGCGATTTCTTCACCGTCCGGCACGCTGATGACGACACGGACACCTTTAGCCGATCCATGCTCCTCAAGCACGCCTGTGACAGCCTCGGTAATCATCCGGCGCGGCACAGGATTAATCGCTGCTTCCCCGACAGGCACAGGCAGGCCGGGCTTCGTCACCCGCCCCACACCGATGCCGCCATCGAGTTCAATGCCCGACTCCTCCCGCCAACTGACGGACGCGATAATTCTCGCCTGATGCGTCGCATCCGGGTCATCGCCGCCGTCCTTGATCGTCGTGCAGGAAGCCTCGTCCGCGTTCAGCACAGGCTCGATCAGCTCAAACGCATGATCGAATCCCGCTGGCAGCGATATCACCGCTTCCTTCGACGGAATGCCCGTGATGAGCAGTTGCACTGCTCCCTTGGCAACCGCAGCCGCACAGGCTCCAGTCGTAAAGCCTGACCGCATCGGCTTGTCCGGCGCGGGAGCTTCACCGCTTTTCATCCTTTTGGGCCTGTCGGCGGACGCCGCTTCCTTTTTCATGCCAATTCCTCCTTAACCTCTCATGCTGATCATGCTCCAATTCATTTCATGATACAGCAAACGGACAGCCGCATCTAGCGGACAGCCATTAAGGAGATTGCATTCAATGCCGCCACGACGATGGTACTGCCGCCCTTGCGCCCAATGTTCGTAATGAACGGAATATCCAGCTTGCGCAGCTCGTCCTTCGATTCTGCCGCCGATACGAAGCCGACTGGCATCCCGATAATCAGGCCGGGCTTGGCCGCTCCTTCTTTTACCAGACGAATCAGCTCCAGCAGCGCTGTCGGCGCATTACCAATCGCATAGATACCGCCTTCACCTGCCTGAATCGCTTTGCGCATCGAAATGATGGCGCGTGTCGTATTCAGTCTTTTTGCTTCCTCCATCACGTCCGGGTCGGAAATGTAGACATGCACATCTCCGCCAAACTGACGGATACGATCCTTGCTCAGACCCGCCTGAATCATTTGCACGTCCGCAACGACCTGCTGCCCTGCGCGAATGGCCGCAACTCCAGCTTCAATCGCTTTCGGATGAAATACCATGCTACGACCCAGCTCAAAATCAGCAGACGCGTGAATCACACGTTGTACGACTGGATATTGCGCTTCTGTAAAAGGATGCTCTCCCAGCTCCTCGGTGATCATTTCGAAGCTTTTGCCCTCAATCTCCTGCGGCTGCACCGTCAGCGGTTTGAAATCTGTTTTAAAATCCATCGTCTCGACCACTCCTTTATAGAAAATTAGTTTATATACGTACTTTAAGATGACTATATTTTAAATACACGCCAGAAATCGTTGTGCATTCATTGGATTGACCGGATCGACCGGATTCACAGGGGCATGACTCAACTCAAATGGAAGCTTTCTCTTCTGCTGTACGCAGTGCGTCGATCACTCCGTTGAAATGATCAAATACGGTACCAAATTCCACTTCTGGTCTGGAAATCAAAATCACATGAATGCCCAGCTCCAGCGCAGATTGAACCTTTTCATCCACCGCTCCCGTGCGTCCGCTTTCCTTGGTCACCATCACCGTCGTGCTGAAGTGCTTGTACAATGCTTCGTTCATCTCGCGGGAAAAAGGTCCCTGCATGGCAATAATATTTTTTTGCTCCATGCCTAGCTCGCCGCATTTCTCCATATTGTCCAGACGTGGGAGCATTCGAGCAACCAAACGAATCTCCGGGTCTTCGAGCAAATGCTTGGTGAACGTGCCGAGCGTCTTGCTGCCTGTTGTAAGCATTACTGAGCCTTTGAGCTGCTTCGCTTCCAATGCGGCTTCCTCATAGGAGGGTACGATATGAAGCAGGGGATGATTGTCATACACCAGCCCTGCCCGCTCGTAGCGAACATAAGGAACCCCAGACTCGCGGGCGGCTGTCATGGCATTCGCATGAGCTTCTTCTGCAAAAGGATGACTGGCATCCACGATGGCCTGCACTCCCTGTTCCCGAACCACCGCTGCCATTTCATCGGCTGTCATTCGACCTGTACGTACGTCCAAACCCACTTCGGACAGGCTGTTTGCCGCGCTTTCTGTTACGACGGAGGCCAATACCCTGAAGCCGTTGTCACGGATTTGCAGCGCCAGTTCCCGAGCATCGCTCGTTCCGCATAGCATAAAAATCATGAGCCACTCACCTGCCCGCTGCCTGAAATCCCGCTTCCGCTCGCAACAGACGGCGCATGTGTAGGATCGTGGTGGTGTTCATGATCATGGTCATCATGGCTGTGCGCATGTACATGCTCGTGCTTGTGGTCATGGTCGTGATCATGCGAGTGATCCTCATGATGATGCTCGTGTCCATGTGCATGGTGGTCATGGTCGTGATGATCATGATGATCGTGGTCATGTCCGTGATCGTGATCATGGTCGTGGTGATGATGGTGATGCTCCTGCGCCTCCAGACGGAACTGGCAGTTATCGCAATTGGCCATAACCTTGCCGACTAAACCTTCATTGGCACGCTCCAGCACCAGCTCGACCAATTGAGGATGGAACCCAATATATCCGCCCATTTCCACGTGTAATTCAGGATGAGACTCCGCAAATTCCTCTGTCATTTCTCGGATACGCTTAATCAGCACACCTGTGAATAGAAAGTATGGAAGCACGATGATTTTTTTGGCACCTAGACGTAGACAACGCTCCAAGCCATCTGGAAATGAGGGTTGTGTCACACCGATAAAGCTGCTCTCCACCCACGTATACGGGAGTTTCTCCCACAGCATACGGGTAATTTTGAAAAAGTCGCTGTTCGCATCCGGATCGCTGCTTCCGCGTCCCAGCACTAGCACAGCCGTTTCTTCATCCGTCACCTCGGCAGAAGCCTCCACAGCGCTATCCATACCGGCTGGAACCGCAACCGGACGGGCCTCTTTCAAGCGGCTTTGCAGAATGCTGACGATTTTTTCGTGAACGCCAATCGGACGTCCGTATACAAATTCCACCTGCGGATATTTCGCCTTTGCCCGGTCAATCGCCATCGGAATATCAATTTTGGCATGTCCCGCTGCGAACAAAATAATCGGAACAAGCACAACACGCGTCGCCCCTTGCTCCACACACGCCTGCACACCCTCAGCAATGCTGGGCCGTGTCAGCTCCAAAAAACAGGTTTCCACACTCATATCCGGCACCCGATCTGCCACCGCCTGTGCAAATTCCAGCAGCTCCCGGTTCCCCTCCGGGTCCCGACTTCCATGTCCAACCAACAATATTGCATTCACTACTGTATTTTCCTCCTCATCAAAATAGGGATAACCTGCAAGACGCCCTATTTTATCTATATGCTTACATCCATAAAAACAGGCTTTCTAGCCCATTAATCACCACAGACGGCATTCACTTCCACTATTGCAGGCGCATCTTCATGCCGAAAACCCGCTACAACACCTACACGTTTGAAAAATTTATGAAAACGCTCGTTTGGATGCCCTTTTTCCTTATATTCAGCGATGACATTCTCAACGATATCCGTAATCTGATCTCCCGGAATGCCCTCCGCTACAGGTTGAGCGGCATGAGCGTTGCGACCAAATTTTTTGCCGCCAAGAAACAGATCGTATCCTCCCTTGCGGTATACGATTCCGATATCCTCCAGCACTGCCCCATAGCAGGCCATACCACAGCCGTTCAAGGCAATGCTCGTTTCCTTGGGTGCCTGCAATCCGCCCAGTACAACCTGTAGATGCTCTGCCACAGGCACAGCGTCATCCTTCTCCATATTGCAGAAGTCGCACGCCTTCACCTTAAACACATCGCCAATCGGCATCACGATGAATCGTTCATCACGCAGCCGCCCTACCAGCTCCTCCGGATCTGCGCATGGCACGCGCAGCACGATCTGGTGATCCGGCGTATACTCCAGCTCGCCTTCATCACCCGCTACCTCCGCGAGCAGCGCCATCTGGCGAGCGGTGAACTTTTTGTTTCCCACGCCGGGGGAAACGCCCACCTCAAACAGCGCAGGCTTGCCAAAGCTGCCTGTCGCTGTCCCGGCCGTAGCCACTGCTCCGGCCACGGCTGCCGTTCCGGTGGCGCTCACGACGGGCGCTTGCCCGCTCCAGCGTGCGCTCGCTTCGCCCGGCAGCTTGCCGCCCGCAGCGAGGCGGCTCAGCGCCTCCGCTGCCAGCGCTGCCGGGGCTGCACCGGCTTGCGCCGCAGACGGCGCGGCCTGCACGGCAGCCACCACTTGCGGGCGTGCCTGCGTGGCAACCGCAGCAGCACCGCTCGCGGAAGGAGCGGGCGCGGTCCCGCCAGCTCCCGCAGGGGCTGGTACTGCGGGAGCTGCGCCTGCCTGCGACGCATTCAACGCGCGATCCTCTTGCGCGCCCAGCGACCACGGCTCCGCTTCCGTGCGGAGCCGCTGATGCGGCTTGAGCGCCTGCTCGGTCGCACCCAGCGTATACTTGCGCTGATACCCGCGTGGCGTCACGATCAGACCGTCATACACCATCGTCGAGGAATTGCCTATAATGACAGTCGTCAGCATGCCAATGTCATGGTTCAGCATGTCCTCCAGCGTCGTCACTATTACTTGCTGACGGTCACGGTAAGCACTCTTGACCAGCCCAACCGGAGTCTGCGGATCACGGTAACGCAGCAAGATGGACTGCGTCTCAACAATCTGGCGTGTACGTCGGCCACTCCGCGGATTGTACAATGCAATGACAAAATCCGCCGAAGCTGCCGCCTCTACACGCTTCACAATCGTTTCCCAAGGGGTCAAATGGTCACTCAGACTGATCGTGCACGCATCATGCATGACGGGCGCACCCAGCAGCGAAGCACAGGACTGAATCGCCGATATCCCCGGCACGACTTCTACCTCAACCCCGTCCTCACGGCGCCAGCCCTTTTGCATCAGCACTTCGTACACCAGCCCCGCCATACCATATACGCCTGCGTCTCCACTGGAAATGACGGCTACCTTCTTACCCATCTCCGCCTGTCGAACCGCCTCCTGCGCACGGCTCACTTCCTCCGTCATGCCTGTGCGTACAATCTCCTGTCCATTCAACAACGGACGGATCAGATCCACATAGGTGTTGTAGCCAATAATGACCTCACTCTCGGCCAACGCGTCCAGCGCCCGTTTGGTGATATGTTCCATATCCCCCGGTCCGAATCCAATCACGAGCAATTTTCCTAATGGGCTCATCGTTATCCTCCCTCTTAAATCTATGCCATGTTTTCCATACTTCTATCTATTTCACTTGTATATGGACATCCTGTAACTCAAAAAAACCCATCCTGCCCGGATGGGTTTCCTATGTACGCATCGTATCATCAGACGGACACAGCATAAGAAGACACTTCTTGTCTTCCGCCATCGTGCCGTTGCTTTCCATCTGCCTGTTCACGCTTGAAACGCTTCTGCACGTTCTGATCCACGCAAACCTGTAACCAACATGGAAAAAGCAGCGTGCGCCTGATTTCCTGATTTCGTACACCCATCCTCTCCGCGAAGGTTAACGGTGCATACAGATCAAGGTAGGTCTCCTGGCTCGGCATCAACAGATTTTTTCGTCTTCCCCGTTTTCTCACGAGTGACGTCTGAAAAAATCCTCTTCCTTACAGTGGCGGGACCGCTCGGGACTTGCACCCGATTCCCTGTTACCCTTCGCTATCACAAAGGCACCTTGTCTGTCCGCTATTTGATTATGGGTCTTATCATAACCTTGGCTTAATCAGTTGCGCAAGCATGAAAAACGCTTTATTTCAAGTTCTCTGCCTTATTTTTTAACATATGCAACAATTCGTCCGGGTCCGCAGAGATACTCAACAGCGTTGGATGGTCAACTCCGGTAAAGCCCTCCCGCACACTATGACGCACCATTTCCTCCAACGGGTCAAAATATCCGTTCACATTCAGCAGCCCGATGGGCTTGCGATGAATGCCGATTTGCGCCCAGCACAGCACCTCAAATAGCTCCTCAAAGGTTCCCAATCCGCCCGGAAGGGCAATGAATGCGTCAGCCTTTTCGCTCATCACCGCTTTGCGTTCATGCATGTTCGCCACCTCAATAAATTCAGTAATTCCCCGGTGAATAATCTCTGCATCGAATAACAGGGTTGGCATAATCCCGGTGACCTGACCGCCCCCTGCCAGCATCGCATCCGCGACCTCGCCCATCAGCCCCTTGCTGGAGCCTCCATAGATTAAACGGACCTGATGTCTCGCCATAGCCTCTCCAAGCTTGCCTGCCTCCTGAAGATATACCGATGAATGTCCGGGCCTGGACCCGGCAAATACACAAATGGAATTCATAACGTCTCAGCTCCTGTCCTGGTATCCGCATCGAGGCTTTTTCATTATATTAAATAAATATTTTCCCTATAACAAAAACTTCTGTCGATGCATTTCCAACAAAAAAAGATAAAGACCCTGTAGGCCCTTATCTTCATTTTACCCTTTATCCCAAGGATATGGGGAAGTTTTCAGCTCACTACTTCCAGGCCGCAGCCGTGCGCCGAAGCGCTATGCTCAAAATATCTTCCCAGCTCCACCATCATCGCGCCCATGCGTTCCTCCACTGGAAACACGATCCGTTCGATCCCTTCCTCCAAAATGGACTGCGCCGTCACCTTGCCTACCGACACAGCGATCACATCCTGGCGAAAGGCTTCCAGCACATCCTCCATCTGCTTCTGTTCCCTCGCATATTGAGCCAAAAAGCGGATCTGCGGACCGCTGGTGAACGTAACTGCATCCACATTGCGGTTCAGGATATCCTGTAGCAATGCTTGCAAATTTGCCTCCTCCGGCGGAATATGCTTATAGGGAAGCACCTGCCGGGTAACGGCGCCTTGCTCGTCCAGCCACTTCACCAGTCGGGGAGCCGGATCACCATGTAGCTGCAACAGCACTTCCTTCCCCTTCAGATCATATGGGGCAAAGGCCTGCGTCAATCCGATCAAGCTTCCGTCCTCGTCCCGTACAGCTGGCGTAAAGCCACGCTTTTTGAGTCCATTGACCGTTTTGTAGCCCCGTGCTGCAATGTTCGAGGAATGCAACAGCTCCATAATCTGTTCTGCTACTCCCATATCCTCCGCCATATCGAATAGTGCCTCCAGCCCCATGCCTGTCGTGAAAATGTTCCAGTCCGGCGGCTGCTTCACCCACGATACAATAGCGTTACGCAGCTCGATATCGTCCAGAAAAACTGTGCCCTGGGCCGGACGCAGCACCGGCTCGCCCCCCATTTTTGTAACCAACAGCGCCATTTCGTCTGCTTTACGAGGACCGGCAAGGGCGACTCGCTTGCCTGCCATGCGTTGGGCCATCCTGTTTCCCCCCTTGTAGAAGTCTTGCTCCTTTCTACCAAGTATACAATCAAGGGGCTAAAAGACAAATAAGAATTACTTTTCCGATGAATATAGTAAGCTTATAAATCGACTTGTCCTGCCTTACTTTCGCACTGGTTTTCCTGCTGACTCGTGCTATCCTGTTTCTCTTCCGATGGCTTAGGATCGCCGCTATCTTTTTTAGGCTTGGGTCGAAGTAGCAGCCATAGCACAAAAGGCATAAGCACAAAGAAAGTAATCATAACCAAGGTCCATTCCCGGCTAAAGTCATAGATTTGGATGATATTAGAGAACAGCATAAAGGAACAGACATAACCCAACAGACCGACAGGCCATACAATTAAATTCCCCCAGGCAGGGGCAAACATGCGCTTTACAGTTAAACTGATAACGTACAGATCGAACCCCATCTTTGTAAGCAGGGTTGGCACGGTAAGAGCGACTATAAACAAATCAAACCGATCCAGAAAGTCCGTTAGCTGCAACTGACGCGCCAGTTCATAAGATGGATAAAACAGCCGTGACATGATAGGAACACCAATAACTAGCTCCTCTAGCAGCACCAGCATGATCATAAAAGCGGTTCCGATACAATGTCCAAGCCACACACTGCGTCCATTAAAGCTCAGTCCGGAAATCACCAAGGGCAGCATCAAGAAATCTGCCATATAACCAAGCATACGCCAGCTACCCTGGATAACTCCCCCTATATCCGGACGCAACAGCGGTCTCATTTCAGAAAAATCCATATTATGCCCAAAAAAAAGCGGCATGGTCAGCAGTGTCAGAAGCAACCACGGTACAAAAAGCTCCGCCATGCTCACAATGGTGCTGATACCCCCTTTAGCCATAAACGTCAAGGTCAGCAGCAAAATAAGGGATATGACGACAATCGGAGTTATAGGCAAAAGAACAATCTCTACAAAATCAGTCATAATTCTCAAATCCCTTGCAAAAATGATCAGGAATAAAATAAGATAAGCTGCCAGCAGCATACGCCCCAGCACGGGGTGGGAGCTGACCATGGCCTGCAGCAGATCCTGATCGGGAAAACGCTGCTTAAGCTTCAACATCGCCCAGATCGGCAAGCATATTACGATGGCCGCTATCGCACAGGTCCAATAGGCATGCTGATGCGCGTAATCCGCTGCCTGCGTCGGAGCATGTACAAGGGTAATACTGACCTCCATCAACACACCAAGCATCACGATTTGTCTGGTTGTGAACTGCCTCATGCAGGTACATCCTCCTTTTGCCCGCAGGCACTTATTACATACCCCGCAATACAGCCGGCATATACATATTAATGAACCGGACCATTTCCAAGTCTTGCTTTATACTCCTTTCCCCGCTCCTTACCTTTATTGTTGGGCCACAGCAGCAGCCATAGCACCAAGGGCATAATGATAAAGAACATAATCATCACCATCGTCCATTCCCGGCTGAAATCATAAATTTGAATACTGTTCGAAAAAATAATAAAGGAGCTGACATATCCCAGCAAACCCACAGGCCAAACCATCAAAGCACCCTGTACATGAGGGAACAAGCGTTTGACAGCCATACTCAGAATATACAGATCCAGTCCCACCTTTATAAGCAGGGTGGGTATCGTAAATCCCCCTACAAATAAATCAAACCGATCCAGAAAATCCGTTATATACAACTGACGTGCCAGCTCATAGGATGGGTAGAACAGCCGCGTCAGAATGGGAAGCCCAATGACAACCTGCATGAGTGTAACAATGAAGACCATAAAAGCAGTCCCTATTAAATGGCCCCACCATGCACCCTGCGGGCGATAGTTTTTCCCTTGCAATACAAAAGGCAACATCAGAATGTCTGCCATATACGAAAACATATACCAGCTTCCTTTCATGATTCCGGTCATACTTGGATACAAAAACGGTCTAAGCTCTGAGAAATCCATGTTTCTGCCAAAGAAAAACGGCATGGTCAGCAGTGTCATAATGGATATCGGTATAAAAATCTCACTCATGTTCAAGATGGTGTTCATACCGCCCCTAGCCATATAAACGACGGCTAACAGTATAATAAGTGAAATCATGAAAAAGGGAGTTCGCGGCAATAGAACCGCCTTTACCAAATCGGCAATAATCCACAAATCCCGACCAAACACGATCAAAAACAGGGCGAAATACAGGAGCAGCAGTATACGCCCTATCACCACACTGGAACTGATCATGGCTTGAAACAGATCCTGATTGGGAAAACGCTGCCCAAGCTTAAGCAATGCCCAGATCGGCAAGCACAATACTGCGGCTACTACCATACAGGTACAATAGGCGTGTTGTTCCGCATACGACCCAGCTTGCGACGGAGCGTGTATCAAGGTTATATTCGTCTCCAGCAGCACACCGAGCAGCACCATTTGTCTAGTTGTGAACTGTTTCATAAGGTGCGTCTCCTTTTTCCACAAGCATCATTACAATTCGTTACAACGAAGAGGGCAGCCACATATCAATGCATCGGATCAGCCAGGTAGCCATATAGACATTACCGTGTGTCGACGTTCCATAGATCCAGATACCGATACTAAGGGCGTACAATACACGTGAGATCCAGCGGTTGACAGCAGGTGCGGCGTTCAGGCTTTTACGGTCCATCAGATACATGAAGAGGATCGCCAGCACCAAAGGTAGCAGAAACACTTTATTCATTCTGGATTTGCTCCTTCTTGAACCCGAATGGCTTGGTCACTGCACCGATATTTTCAATATGCACAACCGGATTTATGGTGACTTCCACCTTGGGGTACAACTGATCCCAACGGGGTTTTATCCGTTTCCATTCATTCGGAAGACTCGTAATGATAACCCGTCCCAAACCAAGCACATCAGAATGATATTTTTGTTGAATCACCCGGATAGCCTCACCCAAATCCTTTTTGATCTGACGTTCTACCTGCTGCTCCAGCCACTTCAAGTTTGCCTCATTGGAAATATCGAAGGTCGTCTCATTCTCCCTTACATTCCCGTTGCAGTTCAGTTGGAGGGTCATCCGAATATCATCCCCATGAACATAGGGTTTGAAATGAACGCTGTTTTCGATGATATGCACAGACAAATAACCGCTTCCCTTGGGAGGGGTTATAAATATTTCCGTATCCTTGGCCTGATCCATACCCAGCATCAAAAACCGACTTAAATGGTTATCTATAATGCCGGTTACTCTGTCCTTGCGAAATACAGCCAGTCCATCGACCTGAATATTCGTTTTCTTGTCCTTCAAATTAGAGGGGCCGTTCTTCACCAGGGACATTACCGGCACAGCCGGGTCAACGCCTTCCAGCAAAATGGAATTCATCAGCAGCTTGATAGAACGGGGCTTTTTCATATAGGAATAGTTTAGCTCGCGCACCATTTCTGCAGGATATTGCTCAATCGGTGCATCCGCCTGAAGCATATCCAGCGCCGTTCCCTTCGTGATGACCACCAAAGAAGACAGACGATTCTGAGGGATACGTGCCAATACATCCATCATATTGCTGACTCCTTCTCGCGCCAGTTCCTCACTGAACAACAGCACCCGGCGATGGGAATAATTCAACGTTCGTGAAACACCTCGCTGTTCCTCGGTACTTGCCCCCCGAAAGCTGGGGCCTACTCTAGACTCCAGGTAGTAGGATTTGGTTCCGCTCGTCCCTCCCCCGCCTCCTGTGCTTCCTGAGGAACCGAGCTGTCCGGGGAGGGCAATCTGCATCGTTACACGGTATTGATCCCCTTCCTTATCCAACCCGGTCCCCATTACAAAGGCTACATCGTTCACTTCACGGCGATCCCAGCATCCACCCAAAAGAACAGAACAAAGCAGCAAACAGCTGAGCACAGCCGTTTTACGCATTTTCCCTGCATCAGACCATTGGGGCTTCATTACCATCCCTCCTCGGTTGTGGGCGATCCATTCATCTTTTCTTTCGCTCGTTTGTTGTTACCTTTTCCAATCCAGGAAGGACGTTTGGTCATTTTCCACCATGGCGCACGAACGACGATATCCTTTTGGTCCATGTGATTGTATGGGCTATACCCGCTCATGTAAGGCACACCAAACGACGTTAGCTTGGTTAAATGTGTAGCGAGCAGTGTGGTCGCGATAATGATTCCAAACAGCCCGAACACACCTGCCATCAGCATAATCGGGAACCGTAACATGCGGACCGTAATCGCAAAGTTAAAACGCGGAATAGTAAACGACGCAATACCTGTGAGCGAAACGATAATAACCACCGGTGCCGACACAATTCCCGCCTGTACAGAGGCTTGACCGATAACAAGTGCACCGAGAATACTGACAGCCTGGCCGACCGTTTTGGGGAGACGAATCCCCGCTTCCCGTAACGCCTCAAAGGAAATCTCCATAATCAATGCTTCCACCAAGGCGGGGAAAGGGATAGATTCACGCGCCGCCGCAATACTCAGGATGAGCGTCGTCGGCAGCATATCCTGATGATAGGTTGTGACCGCTACATATAATGCAGGCAAAAAGAGGGCTAATATGAGAAAAAGAAACCGAATCCAGCGCACCATGTTACTGATGAAAAAACGCTCGTAATAGTCTTCGCTTGCTTGCATCATCTGCCACATCGTGACTGGCCCAATCAGGGCAAAGGGCGTACCGTCCACAAAAATGGCAAAACGTCCTTCCAGCAATTGCGCGGTAACCGTATCCGGACGTTCCGTGTATTCCATTTCCGGAAACGGTGAAAACGGGTGATCCTCAATCAGTTCCTCAATGTATCCTGTCTCCAGCACACCATCTATTTCGATATCGCTAAGCCTTTTTTTTACATCCTCCACCAGCTTCGGATCTATGATGCCCTCAATATAGGTAAGTACAACACCTGTTTGGGTTTCTGTTCCCATGGTCATGCTGAACATCTTGAGCTTGGGGGTCTTCAGCTTGAATCGCAGCAAGGCGGTATTTACACGAAGGGTCTCGGTAAATCCTTCACGTGGCCCACGAATAACCGCCTCGGTCTGAGGCTCCTCCACGCCACGGCGGACGCCTCCCTTAGCACTGAAGATATACGCACGAGACCTACCGTCTACGAACAAGGCAGCATTGCCGTCCAGTATCGCCGCCGAGACCATTTTCCATTGATTCATCGTTTTGGTCTGGGACATGGAAATCCGAGTTTCATCCAGCGGATCTAATGTTCCGTTTACCTCGGGGTCCTTAAGCATCATGCCCAAAATGAAAGGTCGCAGGATATGATCCTGCAAATCCTCCGATTTCACCGTGCCTTCAATATAAGCCAATAGCCCTTTGCGTTCAGGGGAAATCATCAGCTCCCGATAGACAACATCAGAACAATCCTTGAAAATATCGCGCAATGCGGCCAAATTGTCATCCAAACTGCTCCGAAGCGGCTGTTCCAGCCACAGTGGTTCAGGCAGGCCATTGGGAACACGAGGATCTCGCGCCTTGCGGTCCGGGGCCGGCACCGCTCTTCGGCTCCACGGTAATCTCGGCAGCTTGGGAAAGCGTCCTTTTTTCATCTTTATTTCCCCCCTTACGAATAAGCCGGATAGATAATATAACATGTAGGATGTACCAGCCTGCACAGGATTATGTATCCAACAGGCTCAGCATGTTGAACAGATGACAAAAAGACCCTGCAATCAATCGCAGAGTCTCCAAAAGCATCGTCATAAAATGGTGAATAAAATAGAGATTAATCCCCCCAATATTCGTCAGGGTGGTATTCAATTTCAGAACCGGCTTGAAATGTAAGCTCCCCGGTCTGCTCATCGTATTGTACGCTTTCCGGGGTGACGTAATACCAATGCTTCACAATGGCTCCGTCCTCCGGCGTTACAAAACGGAATACATTCAGTTCCCCGCTATAACGCACAATCTCCTTCGCTGCCTCATGCGGCAGCTCTTGAAGCGTGAAGCGAAACACGCCGTCTGTCGATGCCAAACGGCAATCGAAAATCTGCTTGCGGCTGTCAGCAAAGCTGCGACCCGTGACGGCGTGCTTAATCAGCCATGTTTCCTGCTGCGCCATTGCGCGCACCTCCTTTTAGGGCAAATCAATCAGCATATAAAAGACAGGCTCCTGCGCCTCCAGCGACAGCCTCGGCTCCTGCTCAATACGGGCCGAATCGCGCACGTCTAGCCTATGTTCACCGTTCACACGCAGCGAGCCTTCGATGACGAACAAGAATACGCGCCGTCCCTCGGACTGTGCGTATTCCACACGCTCTCCGGGCTGAAGCTTGCTTAGATACATCGTTAAATCTTGATGAATGGCAGCTATTTCTCCCTCCGTACCCGGAACACGCTTCCCGGCAACGACAGGCAGAAGCTGACCGTGCAGACGCTCAGGGTCGAACGCTGTAGCTTCATACGACGGTTCCAGTCCTCTCGTGAGCGGGCTAAACCACAATTGAAGTAAACTGACATCCTCCGTTTGCGAAGCGTTGTGCTCTGTATGGATGATCCCGTGCCCCGCAGACATCCGCTGGATACCTCCAAAATTCGTCACCGCCACATGCCCACGGTTATCCTCATGACGCAGCTCGCCGTACAGCACGATGGAGACAATCTCCATGTCACTGTGCGGGTGCGCCCCAAAGCCCCGGCCCGGTGCGATCACGTCGTCATTACAGACACGCATGGGGCCAAACGCTGTATTGTTCTCATCCTGATATTCAGCGAATGAAAAGCTGTGACTGCCCCGCAGCCATCCCTTATCGAAGCTGAATCGGGAAGCAGCCGGATATATTGTGAACATAGTAGCCCTCCTTCTGGAACAAAAGTGAGATCAAATCTTTTTCATTGTACCCGAGCCCCAAAGATAATGCTATGCCCCTGTCTGAGCGATAATTTCATCCATAAAAGACTGCAAGGTACTGGTCACATAAGCTTCCTTACGACGGATAAATACCGTTGTCACTTCGTTGTACGGCTCAGGCATTGCATGACAATGCACCAGACCCTGAGCCGCCAGCCCGCTGATCGAGGATTCAGGAAAAACCGTCATTCCAATGCCAGCCGCCACACTGCCAATAATCGTCTCGAATGTTCCAAACTCCATAATCTGCTTGGGGATAATCCCCTCCATCTGGAGCCAGGTTTCCAGCCGCCCACGGTAGCCACAGCCCTTTTTATATAAAAGGAGCGGACGGGTTGTTACATCCTCAACGGAAAACTCATCTCCTTGTGAAACGAGGACCAGCTTTTCCTGGAACACATCCAACTGTTCAATGAGGGGATGCTTCACCGGTCCGGTTACAAAGGCTCCATCCAGCCTCATCTCCGCAACCTCCTGTACCAGGTGCTCCGTAACCCCGGCCTTGAGGGACAGCTCGACATCCGGGTACTTGCTGTAATAAGCATGTAAAATCGCCGGGAGCGCGATCACCGTCTCCACAATGCCAATCTCCAGTACCCCCGAAGGTGCAGAGGTACTCTGAAACGCATGTTTCATTTCCTCGAATTGCGACAAAATGCTTTTCGTATATTGCAGCAGACGCTTGCCCTCTGCGTTGAGGATCATGCCCCGCTTATGTCTATAAAATAAAGGCGTTTGCAGCTCCTTTTCCAGCAGCTTGATTCTGGCCGTTACATTGGACTGGACATAGCTAAGCTCGACTGCCGCCTTACTTACACTGCCATGAGCAGCCACCGTCTGGAAAATGTTTAAATCGTTCAGATCCACCACTGCTCCCCCTTATCGTGATGAGCAAGGCCATCAAAATTGACGCGCCTTGTTACTTATTATCATTTTAAATGATGTTAACGTTTATTTTCAATCATTTTACCAATAGCTCCCTGTCCATTATGATGTGTCCATAAGATATGTCCGCTGAGGCCGGCAAGGAGGAGCTTTCTTTCACCATGAATAGACAAATCATGACCGGATCTTTATTGTGCCTGATCGCCAGTATGTCCTGGGGAGCCATGTTTCCGGTTTCGCACATTGCATTGCAACAGGTCAATCCGCTGTACTTTTCATTTTTACGTTATTTTTCGGTTACGCTCATATTAATTGTACTGTTGTGGCTCAAAGAGGGACGTGCTGCTTTTCGCTTTGAGGGCAAGGGCAAGACATTGCTGTTCTTTGGTACGATGGGATTTACCATTTATAATATGGCCGTTTTCCAGGGACAGCACGCGATGGGTGCAGCAGGTACCATTGTAGCTTCTATTATGGAAGTGCTGATGCCGATGATTTCGATTGCGATGATATGGGTCATGACCCGTAAAATGCCGCCAAAATACACACTGATCAGTATGCTGATCGCACTGGCTGGAGCTGTACTCGTGATTACGAACGGAAAATGGACCTTTTTCACACTCGCCGGACAGCATTTGCTGCCGCTGCTGCTCATTTTCGTAGGAGTGATTGGATGGGTCGTGTATTCCATGGGAGGTAGCCATTTTGCAGGATGGTCCACCCTTCGCTACTCTACCTTAACCTGTCTGCTCGGAACCCTGGTTTCCTTCGTAGTCGTCACGACCGCCTCCGCCTTCAACTGGGTTGCGGTGCCTGATTGGCAGCATGTATGGTCGGTCAAGTACGAAATGAGCTTTATGATCCTTCTTCCGGGGCTGGCGGCCTTGCTGAGCTGGAACGCAGGAATCCGAATGCTGTCACCGTTGAACGGAATTTTATTTATTAACTTTGTACCAATTACCACGCTGGTGCTTATGTATTTCCAAGGCTATACCATCAGCCGGTTTGAGCTATTCGGGACAGTGCTGGTCATCTTCGCGCTGCTGCTTAACAATATGTTTCAAAGAAGCTCTCTACGCCCTTCCCGCAATCCGCGCCGCATCCGTTTCCGCTTGGATCGGCGTAAATCATTCCAAAGATAGTACCTATCTATACAAGCCATACAATGTGTGGCAAAAAGCATAAAAGCGCATAGACAAGGAGATAAACTCCTGAATCTGTGCGCTTTTATCCGTTTATTATTTCTCTCCGACCTGGAATCGTCCAACTAGCTCACGCAGTTCCTCAGCCATTTGGCTCAGATCCGCTGAGGAAGAAGCAATTTCCTCAATAGAGGCGAGCTGCTGCTCAGCGGCGGCTGAAATCGACTCCGTATTGCCCGCTGACTCGTTCGAAATATGGGAAATATCGCCCATAATACTCACGACACCTGACGCACCCCGAGCCATTTCCTGTGTCACTCCGGTAATATCATTGATATGCCCCATCGCTCGTTCGACAGCCTGGCTAATTTCCGCAAAGGATTGCTCAGACGTGCTTACTGAATCAATGCCTTCTGTAACCCGTGTCCGCGCTTGATGCATAGCCGTCAAAGCGTGGTCCATATCCGCCTGCATCGCTTCAATACGCTCTGAAATCAAGGTCGCTGATTTCGCAGATTCCTCGGCCAGCTTGCGTACCTCCGTAGCAACCACGGCAAATCCCTTACCATGCTCACCAGCGCGTGCCGCCTCAATGGATGCATTTAGCGCCAGCAGATTCGTTTGTTTAGCAATTCCGGATATAACGCTGATAATATTCACAATTTCACTGGAGCGCTCGCTAAGAGAATCCATCGCCTGTCCCAGATCATTAACCGTCTCGTCGATGTCATGCATCTTCTGTACAGCTTGTGTAGCTGCCTTGCTACCCTCTTGAGCAGACTCGGCGTTTCTCTTCACATGCTCAGATACGCCCACCATACGCTCGGATACGTTCACTGCCTGCTGAGCAAGCTCCTCCATACTGACGGAGCCATGTTTGACGCTTTGAACCTGCTGCTCGCTGCCCACTGCTACCTCCTGAATAGCTATGGTGACATGCTCAATGGTTTTGGTCGTCTGGTCAGCACCCGCAGCCAATTCCTCTGCAGAAGAGCTTACCCGATCTGTGGTTTCGTGTACGCTTCGAATCATCGTGCGCAAACTATCCACCATGGTTTGGAAGTGAGCAGACAACTGGCCAACCTCATCGGTTTTTCCCGTTTCCAAATCGCCTGTCAAATCTCCTTCACTGATCTGCTCTGCCGATTTTTGTAGTCTGCGAATCGGCACCAGAACGGAACGAGTAATCAGGAAAATAGCAACCAGCGCAATCATCAA
This sequence comes from Paenibacillus sp. NRS-1782, assembly GCF_050467685.1. Lineage (NCBI taxonomy): Bacteria > Bacillati > Bacillota > Bacilli > Caryophanales > Paenibacillaceae > Paenibacillus > Paenibacillus sp. NRS-1782. Next base: position 184,281 of record NZ_JBITPH010000045.1, on the reverse strand, counting down.
CGAGGCTGCCAGCACGAAAATAGTTACGTAACGCATGGCAGCGGTGGCATCGCTAATTTCAGATTGATAGAAGGTTCCTGCAATTTTCCAGCCGGTATCCTTATTCGTTACATAGGTCAAATATTTCTCATGTTTATCATGCACATAGTTAAAGTGCCCGCTCGACGCAGTGTACATCGTATTAATAAAGCTTTCCTGAGAAGATGTACCCGGTTTTGCCGTAGGATGGACCACAAATTTTTTCGTATGGTCCATAATGACGATATACCCCTCCTGTCCTATTTTGATGGAAGCCAGCTTACGTACACTTTCCAGATTTAGAGAGATCCCCAGAACACCGGACTGGTCGGAGAGCGTTTGAGATACCACGACAACAGGAATACCCGAAGAATTGATGATGACAGGAGTGATCATCACCTTACCGGGTTGCTTCATCGCTTCGATGTACCAAGGTCGTTTGCGGGGATCAAATGTCCCTTCGTTCTCCTTGGGTACGCCGCGGATCATCAGGCCCTCTGTTGTACCGACAAAAATATCGTTCGCATCTTCATGCAAGCCTTTGTATTGGATCAGCTCAGGCTGAATCAACGGACTATTTTGACCATCAATCATCGATCTGTCGAGGCGCTCCGCCAAATAACTCGCATCTTTAATTTTACTGGCGATTGCATATTCAATAATTGAGTTGGCCGTCGCTACCCCCTGATTTGCACTGCTGTAGAGCTGTTTCTCCATAGCATTAAATGATGATTTATAGGTCGCGATAGATATACTTAAGCTTGGTAACAACAAAACAAGTAAAAATCCTAAAATCAGCTTGTTCCTGAGTGTCCAAATGGTTTTTCTCTTTTGTATTTTTTCCATGTGTTTTTCCCCTTTACTTGAAAAGCTATGTTTTTAATATTACACTCGATGGAAGTTATATCGGTTAAATAAAGCAAATGATTCACATCCAATTTTCGTAATGAGCAAAACAAAAAAACCGCGCCCTGAGACTGAGGACGCGGTTAATATGATCATTTAGACCTGTACGTTACTGCTTTCATGCTTTTTACGGCTGAACAACTGATCCAGCGAAAGAAAACGTGTGCCAACCAACGCATGCTGTAGACTGGAAAACAAAACCAGAAGATCAAATTCAATCGAACCAAAAGGTTGTCCTTTTTTAGCAGTCAGCAATACACCGATCATAACGATGGTCAATGCTGCCCCGGCGAGTCGTGTCCCGATGCCCAGGACAAGCGCAATACCGCCAACTAGCTCAACTGTAGCGACCACAGGAGCCAACCACCCAGGAAGCCCGATGCTTTGGAAGAAACCGGAGGTTCCGTCTAATCCCTGAAATTTTTGTAACCCGTGAACAATAAAGATGACCCCTGTAAAGATTCGTACCAACAATAATCCAATATTCGTAAGTGTTTGATTCATATGCTCATCTCCTTTTCATTTGTGTACAGATTAGGTAAAGAACACTACGATGCGTAGTGTTCTATGCATCAATAATCGGTAGCGCATAAAGCGCCACCCATTAGGATATATCTTGCCAAACTACATTAACGCTAGGGCAAACATAAGCGTCAGCATCACTAGCACATAACTGGATAACATAATCGAACGCCAGGGCAATTGGATTACCGGCTCTTGCTGAGGGTCTAGAATACGTGAGATCCGATAATTAATGGACGTTTCTGCAAAAGAGGAGCAAGCGGCGGAATTCACCAGATGGGCATTCGCGGGCGTCATTCTCAGCAGTTTGAGCAATGCACTTCCAATTCCCATGGGTGAACCTGTGCGTTTAATTGCTTCATTGTCAGCCAAAATTTCACGGGCTATCTTATAATGGTTGGTAATATGACGCAGCACCGGCAAGTAGAACAGCAGTGTGGCGCACATTTGCAGCAACCATGTCTTTAATGGATCATAATGCTTCATATGATACGCTTCATGGTATATGACAGCCTCTTCCTCGTACTTGTCCAGTAGGGACAGCAATGCGGAGGATAATACAATGCGAGGCTTCCATAATCCCATGGTGAAAGCGGTAGGATTGGCATAATCAATGACCCAAATCCGGTCGGCTCCCAGTTCACGATATCGTTCACCCAGTGCCTCCGTCAGCGGCAGGTCACGCATCCGGCGCAGTCTGCGGAAAGCCGCCCTTGTGGCCATACACTGCCGTATCGCCTCTATCCCGGCAATCCCAAAGGTGAGAAAGACGAGTCCACTGAGGGCATCCACCATGTAGCCAATTCCGTAGTTCTGCAACAGACTTCTACAAATCTGAAACACGTTAAAATCCAATTTCCAGCCGAAAATATGCTGCCCGGCGTACATACCCATCTGTATAAGGGCGAAACCCGAAATAAAGGCGCCTGCTGTAAACAGTAATTTAGAACGTGTTTTCCACATCGTCTATATATCCTTTTTCCATTGTTTAATTTTTTGTTCCAGACGTTCGATCAGCATAGGATCGGCCACCTCCAGAGCATCAATCATATGATTTACAGCGAGTGGACCGAATTCATCCACCAGTTCGTGGCTTAACTCCTTGGACTGTTCATTCCTGAATTCTTCCCTGCTCAAAACCGGTCGATACAAAGACGTTCTTCCGCGTATACTCTTACTCAGTATTCCCTTTTCCACCAGACGGTTCATCACGGTCATCACCGTATTGAAATTAAAGTCCCGATCCCCCTCCAACGCGGTCTGCACTTCTTTGATGCTCCGATCCGAAGTGGACCATAAAATATCCATAATTTTGGCTTCCAGAGGTCCGAAAAATCGGTTGAGTCCAGTTTCGCCAGTTTTAAAATTCAGCCGTTTCATAAGAAGCACCTCACACTACCGATTGTAGTGTATATATCCTGATAAAGTCAACCGTCACACCTAATGTAAGTTTCTTCAAAAGGATTTATATACATCCGCCGAATGTCTCCATCCGGCGGCAATTCATCGCCTGATCAGTTTCAGTTCAATCCGCCAATCTGTAGCCTACACCTCTGACCGTTGCAATATATTCAGGCTCCGCAGGCCGGTCGCCCAGCTTCTTGCGCAAGCTTTTAACATGCACATCCACGACATTGCTGCCGCCTACAAAATCCGTCTCCCAGATATCATGCATCATCTGCTCACGAGAAATGACTTTGCCTTGAGCATCCATCAGCTTCAACAGCAAATCATATTCCGTTTTGGTCAGATTCAATTGATTCTCTTCTTTATATACTAACATTTTATCACGGTCAATCCAGATGTCCTTGAACACCGAACGACGGCTACCTTGCGTTGCCTGACGGGACGCTGCCGGATGACGTACAATCATCCGTTCAATATCATGCACCATATGATTGGAAGCCGCTGGCCATACCAGCACCTCTTCCGAAGGAAGTAGCTCATGCGCACGAACAGCCAGCCGATCCTGAATCACATACATGACGGGCGTATCTTTCATCTGTTCCGCCTCAAGACGATTACGGATATCCAGTAATTCACTCCGTGTATCGGTAGCGGTCAAATCGTAAATCAGCAGATCGCTTCCCAGATGACGTTGTACTTCAGGCTCCCAGCGGTGGAACACCATCACATCAAAGCACGCGTCTGACAACGTACGTACCAAACCATGAACGACACCCGGAACCGAGCTGATCAGAACGATGCGGCGTGTAGTCGGGCAGTACAACGGCTCATTGGAAGGAACCGTCTGTAGCGCAGGGGTAGAGGGAGCGGATAATATCGTTGTCCAGTTACCCTTCACCCGTCTTGGCATATCTGCCGCTTTGAGCCGATTCGTTACCTGATTCGCTTGCTTTGGCATTCCTTACACACTCCTCCGAATACGACATGGGCATGGGCGATGGTATATCCCGTTTCATGCGCAACCGTCTCGATCCAATCGTGTGGAACCTCGCTCATCACTTCATCTACCCGGCCGCATACCTCACAAATAATATGTTGATGATCATCCATTCGTCCGTCATAACGACTGGCAGCTTCCCCCAGCTTCAACTCACGGATCAATTCCTTATCCGTCAAATAACGCAGTGAATTATAGACCGTTCCATAGGCCAGATTATATCCACGCTCCATCAAGCGATTCATAACATCGGCCGCAGTAGGATGATCGTGGGCCTCACGAACCACGTCATACACCGCTTGGCGCTGCGAAGTTAAATTTAAGGTTCTCATACCGTATCTCCCTTAACTATTACAGATTATATTTATTATCAACTAGTAATAACAATAGTAAATAAATTTAGAATAAGTATAAATCTTAATTTATTTCAAGTCAATGGGATCGGATAAATTGAGCCACTTTGCATCACAATGTATACGTGGTATACATTCGGCTCATACACGTCGGAGGGATATTTCATGAAAATATTATGGATATTCACACTTTTTATGCTACTCATGCTCGGAAACAACCTGCTGATCAACCTGGATATTTGGTCCGTTATATTCGTACCCAGCACGGTTACATTTAATATGGCTACTTCAACTACAACGATGCCCGCAGCTATAATGCCCACATAACCTGCCATGGTCATCTGTGATGGCTTACATACACAAAGGATAAACATCATGAAACAGATCATTTCACCGTAAGGAAAAGGCAAACGTTCTCTAAGTACTGAGCTGAGTACAGGCTTAAAGCCCGGGAAGTCCGGCTTCCTGACGTCAATTCCCTAATCTGTTGTAAGTTGGCTTCCACATTAGCTTCAATCTTTAAAGAATGCAAAGGCGTTCCATTATTCTTGTCCGCACCCGACTTTTTATTATGTTTGCGATAGGGATAACGAATCATGAGCAAACCTCATCACCAGAAAGGTAGCTTTAGACAGCACCTTTTTTTCCTAATTTTTGTATGTTTGGAGTATGCTCAATCTATTCCCAGTTATGCACTAAGTTTAAGGACGAAACGTTATAAGCCACATCCGCGTAATAAATTTCAATAAATTCTTTATTTTCAAGCTTATTGTCAGTTTTTTTGATAAAATGAAGGAATATGCCTCTCGGGAGGGTTAACATCTTGTTCAGTATGTTTTTTATAAATACCTGTATCCTTGTCACCTTTTTGTACATAACCGGGCTCATATTACAAAGATATAAAATCCGCCTACATACCTTAAAGCGTAAGGCACATTGGATCGGAGGCGCTCTTTTTGGATGCTATGGCATTATCTTGATGTACTATTCGTTTCCATTGGGCTTTAATACCATTGCCGATCTTCGTCATCTGGCCATCGTAGCTACGGCGGCTTACATTGGTGGACCGGCAACACTCATGGCTACCCTATTTATATGCTTAGGCAGATTAATGCTGTTTGGTATCACCACTCAAGCCATTGTGGGGGCTTTTTTTATGATGCTTGTGGGCCTGGGTTGCGCTTTGCTGTCACATCTGTCCTGGTCACGTTTAACGAAGATGATGATGATGAACGTTTTCGCTTTGGGCATTATTTTCTGCTCTCTCACAATTAATTTGAATGATATTAATGATGTTCTGGACGTTTATCCGCTCCATTTTGTTATTTCTATGGCAGGCGGATTTCTTCTGTATCTCATTGCTGAGTCCATCAATACCTCCAATGAGCTGTTACTTCGTCTGGAGCATACCTCCTATACAGATCATCTCACCAATTTAAGCAACAGAAGACAGCTCGAATTTTCATTGGAAGAACAGCTTCCTCAAGCTCGTCAACGTCACGAGCACTTATCTGTACTGGTGTTGGATATTGATCATTTTAAGGAAGTGAACGATACCTACGGTCATGCGGCCGGGGATGCGGTGCTGCGTCAGCTAGGTCAGATTTTGAGGGAAAAATGTCGCTCCTTTGATGTGGTAACCCGCAGCGGCGGGGAGGAATTCACCGTACTTCTGCCAAATTGTGCTTTCCGGCAAGCGTTACGCATAGCGAATCAGATCCTTGGCGGGGTAGATCAGTACGAGTTCGTTTTGTCGGACGGGCTTGTACTCAAAGTCACGGTGTCTATCGGCGTAACGACCTTTCCTGATACCGGGGTGGATATGTCCGGGGCGGCTCTGCTGGAACAGGCGGATCGAGCGCTATACGAGGCTAAAAATGCAGGGCGTAATCGGGTCTGCTCCTATCAGGTATAAAGCCGGGCATTCTTTTCATTTACGATTTCGCATCATATGAAGTACCCTAAGAAATAGCCGATACACTCCTCTCTTGGAAGAATCGTATCGGCTATTATCCTTTTTTAAAAAAATGTGCTAATCCCCTTTGGAAGAAGCCTTGGCATCCTCGCCTTCACTATGGCTACTGCCGCCCACAACCAACGTTGTACGCTTGGCGAGTGAGGCCAGCGTATGGGACTCCCATACCTCCAGCATACGTCGTTCGCTCTCGACTACGATTTCGGATACAGCGGTTGCAAGCTCCTCACAAAAAGGGTTCGTCTCTGGTTCATGCATCATACCTGGAAAAATCGGATCACATATTTCAATGGCGTGGTATATATCGGCAAGTGTAATATGGTCTGCCGAACGGGTAAGCACATAGCCTCCCTCACGGCCTTCACGTGCTGCTATTAATTCTGCCTGTACAAGTCGCGTCAGCACCCTGCGCACCAAGGTGACCTCACAGTCAATAGAGCGGGCAATAGACCCGCTGGCACAGAGCTCTCCATGCTTTTCCAAATAGACAAGCGCCTTTACCGCCACCCCAAGCCATCTGGGCGTTGCGGTGCGTAGTCTTTTTTCACTATTCAAATGAAATGACACCCCTAAGCTGTAGAAACTTCGTTGAATGCATTGTACGTGAAGTCAGAAGTAAGTTCAAGCCTGAAGGCTGGAATCTCCTGTAGCACAAGCGCTCAAAGTAAAATAACTTAGCCGCACTTCGCCACTCAACCACAGGTACACATCACGTGAACCTGAGACTGGACCCAGTGCTTCGGAGAGCGTCATCCACGCTTGCGCTCCTCCCGTATGGCCAACGTTTATACGTGCTGCAGCTTCGCTGTCCGGCGTATCCAAACGAAGCTCAATTGCTGCATCGTGGCTATTGCCTGACACGCGACATTGAAGTTCAATCACACACGCCGTTCCCAACTCGACGCCATAAAAGGCAAGCCAGCCGGGACATTGAGGTGAACGTAGACGTACACAGGCCTCCTTTTGCTCCTTGCTTTCATCCAGCAGGACATGGGAACAATCATCAAAGTTTTCAGCGCGAATGCGTTGTCCGGCTTGCCGGGGTGGAATAACTTCGCCTCGAACGCTCACAGGATGCTCCAGCCGGATATCCGCTGAAGAAGCACCTGCCAGCAAGGTGTACTCGCCAGCTTCAACGCAATAGCAATCCCGTGTGACATCCCAAATCGCCCAACCCTTCACTCGCATTGTAAAAGAAATCGTTCGCGTCTCCCCCGGCTCCAAGCGGATGCGTTGAAATCCACACAAGGTTTTCAACGCTCGCTTTACTCGCGAAGCTCCGGGCCGTACATATAGCTGTACAACCTCCTCCCCAGCAGCTGTGCCCCGATTCGTAACATCCACCCATACCTTCAGGGTATCCGTGGCATCCAGGGCATCAAAAGAGTTGTCTCGACCTTCGGGGACAGACGTATCGTTGGGATCGGGCGCTTGGACATCTGTGCGCAGATGGCTGTACTCAAATGGCGAATACGTCAAACCGTGGCCGAAAACGTATAAAGGTTCACCTTCAAAATATTGATAGGTACGTCCGCCGCGAATAATATCGTAATCTTTGATATCACCCAATTGGTCCTCCGCTTGATACCATGTCATATTTAAACGACCCGCTGGCGCGTAATCCCCAAACAGCACATCCGCTACTGCCGTGCCATGCTCTTGCCCGGCATGAGACGTGTACACGATCGCTGGAATATGCTCCTGTACCCAAGGGATGGCAAACGGATAGCTGCCCGTCAGAACCACGATCGTATTGGGATTAACCCGATACACTTCCTCGATGAGCCGCTGCTGGGAAGCTGCCAGCTCCAAACCCGGACGGTCATTCTCTTCCTTGCCGTTAATCAACGGGTGATTGCCGACGAATACAATCACTGTATCTGCCGCTTGCGCAGTGGCTATCGCTTCCACTAAACCATCCGACACCGTCTCTACCCGGAAAGCTGCATCTACCTGTTCCAAGGCTGTCGAAGCCTTCGTCCCGTTATCCCCTACAGCGTTAGGTACGGAACTCGCAGCCTCGGCTACCTTCAATGAGCCCTCCGGCCCTGTGATCACAGGCTTGCCATTCCATGTTGTCCACAGATGCTCCCCTTTTTCAACAGGAGTCAGACCAAAGACTTCTTTGACATACCAGCCATACGCTTCCTCAGCTGTCACACGAAGCGTCTCCTCATCGCTCGTCACATAGGTACCCAGGCGCTCGTCGGTCAACGTGACGCTGCCGTAGCCCCAATCGTTCACGGTCAAAACCGTTGGCTCGGCATCATGGGACAACCGCATGTCACCGAAGGAATCAACTGTGAGCTTCGCTCCGTCAGCCGCCGCCGCGAAGGTCACGCGATCCTTGGCATCGCGGTATATGACGCGCTCCTGCGCGTCTTTGGTTACCAGCTTGGCGCGAATCGCTTCAAGCGGTGTCACAAAATATGGAAGTGTACCGGAATACCAGTCACGGTACACCTCATTGCCGAGTGCCCCGATCACCGCCACCTTGCCGCACCCCACAGGGTCCAGCGGCAGGAGCGAACGCTCATTTTTCAACAGTACGATCTGCTCTCTCGCTGCACGCAACGACAGCTCACGGGCTTGCTCTGTCATCAGGGCCTCTTCCCCGATCAAGGCATAGGGATTGTCTGTCGCCGGATCAAATTCCCCCAGACGAAAGCGAACACGAAATGTATGGAACAACGCCTGATCCAGGTCCGTTTCTTGCAGCGTTCCTTGCGCCAAGGCATCACGAATGGCCTGCTTGGACAAATCCGCATCATCTGTAATGCTGTCGATTCCTGCGCGAATAGATTCAGCCACACCCGGTGTGTGGGAGTCATAATACTGATGGTCCTTTACGATTCCCATCACATCACCAGCATCACTGACGACAAAGCCGTCCATTCCCCATTCGTGCCTGACAATATCATTCACACCGTGGTACAACGTAGCAGGCGTTCCATTGATCAGGTTATAAGAGGTCATCATGGACTGGGCTTTGCCTTCCGTAAAAGGCTTCTCAAAGGCTTTCAAATAGTATTCACGAAGGTTTCGCGGGTCTATACTGGAGGAATCACTTCCCCGGTCCACCTCGTTATTGTTTCCGAGGAAATGCTTTAATGTCGCAACCGCTTTCAAATATACCGGATGATCGCCCTGTATGCCTTTGACCAATTCCTTCGTCAGTTCTCCCGTCAAATACGGGTCTTCTCCATACGCTTCCTCATTACGCCCCCAGCGCGGATCACGCTCCATATCTACGGTTGGTGCCCATAACGTCAGTCCGTTTAGCGCCGGGTCCCGGCGGTAGTATACACGCGCCTCATCCGAAATAATCGAGCCGACTTGTCGCATCAGCTCCGTATCCCACGTACAAGCCAAACCCACAGGCTGCGGAAAGGAAGTCGCCTCTCCTAACCAGGCTATACCATGTGCTGCTTCCGTACCATGCTTGTATGCGGGGACTCCCAATCGTTCAATGGCAGGCTGATATTGCAGCATGGATTCAATCTTTTCCTCCAAGGTGAGCCGGGACACCAAATCCCAGACACGTTCGTCCAGATGAAGCTTCGGATTTTGAAAAAGATATTCTAAATCCGTTGTTTCATGACTCATATCCGTCATCTCCTTGTCTTCATTTAAAATATCATAAAAGGCCCTTATGAAAGCGTTTTAATATATCATAGCGAAAAAGGAGTACCCCGGCAACAACTGCTGCTGCTCACCATTTGGTGTCTTTCCTCAAGCAATACCGAATAGACTAGTGTCGCCAATGGCATGGATATCGGATGTTTGTTTGGACATGAGCTTATAATCATGAATTTGTAGCTTCGTCCGCGCCTTCTACAGAACCATTCAGGAAGCTCTTAGCCAATCTACCTGGTGAGTAACAGTGCGTAAATTAAAAAAATTGTATATTTTCTTCAATAAACAAAGCAAAAAATAATATTTTTTGGTATAATCAGGATATATAATCAAAGGAGGAAGGGTTTATGAAAAATACCGGAATGACACGGCCTCTGGATCAATTGGGGCGAATCGTGCTTCCCAAGGAAATGCGCACCACGATGGATATCAATATTGGTGATTCGCTCGAATTTTTCGTGAATGAAGAAGGATTTGTATTAAGGAAATATACAGGTGTATCCTGCAAATTTTGCGGCACAGTTGATCATTTGACTTATTTTCGTGATAGCTTTATTTGCGCCGATTGCATTCAGGTATTAAAGACAGAGGAAAATGTACATCCCACCAGCACTGAAGCCATCCAGGCTCAAGAGCATACCAAGCCGGTTCGTAACTATACAACCTGGCAGCCTAAACAATCCAGAATCCAGCAAGGAGAAATGGTAAAAAAGCTCCGAAAGCTGATTCAGGAACATCCCAACCTGCCGCAAAAGATATATGCCGAAATGCTCGATATCTCACAAGGCCGGGTGTCCCAACTGAAAAAGCTGCTTTAGATTATTCAGCAATTTTATTGTTTTTTGTCAAATATCCGATCGTCAGGTGTAGAATAAGGAGCGTATTCGTTGATATGTTCCTAATTTCCACCTGACTTTTTTGTGTGTTCTCCCCCTTATCAACGTGACAAAAATCACATACTCTCCATCCATCCATATATACAATATATAGACTGAAACAAATGTTTAGTACATGATATCGTCAATATATTGTTTTTTGGAGAATAATATATATTTTACTATATGGAGGTTTTTGCAATGAAGGTGTTGGAGGAACATCAATTATACAGCATCGGCGAGCGGGTCATTGGCGCACAAGACTTGGACATGCTGCGGGAGAATGCAAATTTGAATGGAGAATCGTTCAGCGGCAAAATGAGCAAGCTCGGCTCCGAGTACGCCAAGTGGTATGCGCGGCTACGTGTGCTTCCGTCTGAACTGACGGACGCGATTGACCGTGGATATGTATATGTTCACGATTTGGACCAATATGCGCTCGGGACTACGAACTGTATCTTTATTCCCTTTGGCCGCTTGTTGCAAGATGGTTTTAATACAGGCAACGGCTCTGTGCGCACACCACAAACTATTATGTCTGCTATGGCACTGGTGGCTATCATATTCCAGTCTCAGCAAAACAGCCAATTTGGAGGTGTCTCTGCCAATAAAATAGACTGGGACCTTGCTCCTTTCGTGGCCCGCTCCTTCCGCAAGCATCTGCGCAAGGGACTCCGTCTGTTCGGAGAAAAAATAGAATCCGCCCTGCCTGATGACGAATTACATATAGCCAACAGCCTATTACATGAGGTCTGCCCTCGTTCATACGCATTCGCACGCGAAGAAACGGAGACGGAAACCCGGCAGGCCGCCGAATCCCTTATTCATAACCTGAATACCATGAGCAGTCGGGCAGGTGGACAAATTCCGTTCACCTCACTGAATTACGGGATGTGTACTTCTGCTGAGGGGCGACTAGTTACACTATCCTTGCTGGAGGCCACTATCCGTGGCTTGGGCAGCGGGGAAACCCCTATTTTCCCACAGCATATTTTCCAATGCAAAAAAGGAATCAATCAGGCTGAAGACGATATCAACTATGACTTGTTCCTGCGGGCAGTAGAATGCTCCAGCAAACGTATGTATCCTAATTTTGTCAATGTGGATGCTACCTTCAACCTGCCCTATTACCGCGCAGATGATCCGGATACCATTATTGCGACGATGGGCTGCCGTACCCGTACCATTGCTGACCGTTTCGGCAGAAACCGTCAAAGCGGCAAGGGTAATCTCTCATTCAATACGATTAATTTGGTGCGTCTTGGCATTGAGTACGGCATTTGCACAGGCAAGCGCAAAATACCTGACCGGGATGGCTTTGATACCAGACTGGAAGAGGTTATGCGCATTGCTGTGGACGGACTGATCCATCGCTACCATATACAGACCAGCCAGCCGGCAAAAGCCTCAGACTTTATGATGCGCGAAGGGGTATGGGAAGGCGGAGAAGAGCTGGAGCCGGATGAACAGGTGGGAAGCGTACTAAAGCACGGTACGCTTTCTATGGGATTCATCGGGTTAGCTGAGTGCATGAAGGCACTGTACGGCAAACACCACGGGGAGGATGACGCTGTATACCGCGAGGCGCAGCGAATCATAGCTTCCATGCGTGTCTACTGCGACCAGATGAGTGAATTGCATAACCTTAATATTACGCTGTTCGCTACGCCTGCCGAGGGTCTATCCGGCAAATTCACGTTGCTGGATCAGCGTGATTTCGGAGTCATTCCCGGTGTGAATGACCGTGAATACTACACGAATTCTTTTCATATTCCCGTGTACTATACGCTTCCGGCTGCCCGTAAAATCAGCCTCGAAGCCCCATTTCATAATCTGTGCAACGCTGGTGCGATTTCGTACATCGAGCTGGATGGTAATGCGCGGAATAACCCGGAGGCGTTTCTTAAAATTGTACAATACGCGCTCCATCAGAACATTGGGTACTTCTCCATCAATCATCCGGTAGACCGTTGCACGGAATGCGGCTACGAGGGCATTATCGGGACAAGCTGTCCCCAATGCGGTGCTGATGAAGAACATACGCATTTTCAGCGTTTGCGCCGGGTAACCGGATATCTGACAGGTGATTATACCGTTCGCTTCAACGCCGCGAAACAGGCTGAGGTGCGCGACCGGGTGAAGCATCGGTGAATTTATGCGGCTACATTCCTGAATCTCTGAACGAAGGGCATGGCCTGCGTACCGTCGTATTCATTAGCGGTTGCCGCCATGCCTGCCCCGGCTGCTTCAATCCCTCGTCATGGAGCTTCCGCGCAGGTGAACCGTTCACACTGGAGCGACAGCAGGAAGTCATCCGTGACATCGCAGATAATCCACTGCTGGACGGGTTAACCCTTTGCGGCGGAGACCCTTTTTTCTCGGCATCGGAATGCTCGCAGTTTGTGCACGACTTCCGCGCAGCCTGTCCTGACCGAACCGTGTGGGCCTATACCGGCTTTGACTATGAGGAGCTGCTTACGGATCAGGCCCGCCGGGAGCTGGCGCTGCTATGCGATGTGATTGTGGACGGCCCTTTTGTAGAACAGCAAAAGGATCTTACCCTTCCCTTCCGGGGCAGTCGCAATCAACGACTGGTGGATGTGAAGGCCAGCATTCAGGCAGGATCTATAGTTACATTAGCCTAAGGCGATGTTATACTCGCATGAGCTGTTATGCCCTAAGACAAGTCCTTTCCCTACGGGGGAAGGTTTGTCTTTTTTTGCATGTAGTTCATTTTAGGTTTAAACAGAGTTTATATTGCGTATCCTGCAAGTTTCACTTATGATGGTGAACAAGTATACGAGTGCATAATTATTCGTCATACCATAATCACATAGCTTGGAGATAGGTGTCTGTTCTATTCAGTTCAGGCTTAAAAGGGAAGCTGGTGCAAGTCCGGCGCGGTCCCGCCACTGTAAACGGGGAATTTTCAGCTGTTGATACACCCACTGGTCCACAGACCGGGAAGGAGCGCTGAAAGTCATGATCCGTAAGTCAGGAGACCTGCCTATTTCAACAACATCGCAAGTACCTACGGGAGATAGGGAGGTGTTAAGAGCAGTCGCCGAATTTTCATTTTTTAAATAACGGAGGCATTCTTTCCCCTACTCATTTTTAACTCCGGGGAGGAATGTCTTTTTTTGTACGCAAAAATAAACTGGCTACCAGCCTGGGAGGAAAAGTATATGTCATTTACCGAATTGCCTGAGTTGTCCGGCTTGATCAGCAGTAACCTGGGATATCCGCGTATCGGAGGAAACCGGGAATGGAAGAAAGCACTGGAACGCTTCTGGAACGGCAGCATGGATGAAAGCGAATTGCATACCGAGATGAAACGATTGCGGTTGGAGCATCTGAGCAAGCAACGCGACAAGGGAATTGATCGAATTCCTGTCGGAGACTTTTCCTATTACGATCACATGCTGGATACATCCGTGATGTTCGGTCTGGTGCCGGAACGGTTCAACTACCGTCCCGAGGGACCTGTTCCCCTATCCGTCTATTTCGGGATAGCCCGTGGACAAAAAGGTGCCACCGCCAGTGAAATGACCAAATGGCTGAATACCAATTACCACTACATCGTACCGGAATTGGCAAATGCAACTCCGGTGTTCACCGAGAATAAGCCGTTGCAGGCTTATCGTGAAGCGAAACAGGAACTAGGTATTGAAGGTAAACCCGTCATGATCGGTCCTTATTCGTTCGTTGCTCTGTCCAAAGGCTATGACCGTAAGGATTTGGCCGCGATCATACGAAGCTTCATGCCACTGTACGCCCGCGTCCTGTCTGAGCTGGCTGCGGAAGGCGTTCAGTGGGTGCAGGTAGATGAGCCTGTCTTGACCACCTCATTCCCGACAGAGGATTTGGACATTATTCAGGAGGCCTATGAGGCTCTGGCCCAAGCTGCTCCATCCTTAAATATCGTGCTGCAAACCTACTTTGGCAGTCTGGATCATTATGAGCGCCTGTCCACGCTCCCGGTACAGGGAATAGGTCTTGATTTTGTGCATGATGATGGCGAAAACCTGCAACATGTACTACGCCATGGCTTCCCCGCAGGGAAAACGCTGGCCGCTGGTGTTATTGACGGGCGCAATATATGGCGCTCCGATCTGAACACCGTAGCTGCGCTGCTTGGACAACTGGCAGAGCAAACCACCGCTGGTCAGCTCATCGTGCAGCCATCATGCAGTCTGCTGCACGTGCCAGTCCGCCTGGAAGCAGAGCACAAGCTGGACCGAGAGCTGGTGCAAGCGCTGGCCTTTGCCGATGAAAAGCTGGAAGAAATCGCAGCTTTGACCGCTGCGCTTGGCAAACGCGAACCCTCGGCAATTGCCAAGCTTGAGCAGAGTGCAGACGCGGTAGCCCGCTTCAACAGCTCGGCGGCACGAGTACAGACGACTGCCGATATGGAGACTCTGCTGGCGAAAGAGCCACAGTCACGCAGCGTTCCCTTCGCTGAGCGTCGTGTGATCCAGCAGGACAAGCTGAAGCTGCCTCCACTGCCTACGACGACGATTGGCAGCTTCCCGCAAACCGCAGAGGTTCGCAAAGCCCGTCTGCACTATCGCAAAGGGGAATGGTCTGCCGAGCAGTATCGGACGTTCATTCAGCAGCAAATCAAGGAATGGATTGATATTCAGGAGAACATTGGCATTGATGTGCTCGTACACGGGGAATTTGAGCGGACAGACATGGTTGAATTTTTTGGCGAAAAGCTGAAAGGCTTTGCCTTTACACAAAACGGGTGGGTGCAGTCCTACGGCTCCCGGTGTGTTAAACCGCCGATTATATACGGAGACGTGTCGTTCGATCAACCCATGACTGTGGAAGAAACGGCCTTTGCCCAATCGTTGACCTCCAAGCCAGTCAAAGGAATGCTGACAGGTCCGGTAACGATTTTGAACTGGTCCTTCGAGCGTAATGATATTCCTCGCAGTCAGGTTGCTTTACAGTTAGCACTGGCCCTTCGTGCAGAGGTAGAAGCACTGGAACAAGCGGGGATTGGCATGATTCAGGTCGATGAACCTGCGATCCGTGAAGGGCTTCCACTGAAAAAAGAGCAGCAGCAAGCCTATCTGGCGTGGGCGGTTCAAGCCTTCCTTGTTACAACAGCAACCGTTGATCCCGCCACCCAAATCCATACGCATATGTGCTATTCCGAATTTCAGGATATGATCCAATCCATCTCCGATATGGATGCCGACGTCATTTCTATTGAAACCTCGCGTAGCCACGGAGAACTGATTGTCAGCTTTGAGGATCAGGTGTATGACAAGGGCATCGGTCTGGGCGTATATGATATCCATAGCCCGCGCATTCCCGATGTGTCTGAAATGCTGAGTATGATACAGCGTGCCCTGCGCGTACTGCCTTCTGATTTATTTTGGGTCAATCCAGACTGTGGCCTGAAAACCCGCACCAAGGATGAATCCGTCGATGCATTGCGGCAAATGGTGCTGGCTGCTCAAGCAGCCAGAGATTCGTTGGCTGTATCCAGCTAATTTCTAAACCCCTCCCCTTCCCGGCCCTCTTTTCCCTAAACGCCGGAAGGGGATTCTATTCCAAATCATATCATGTGTATGCCCCTTGAATATGCTCGGGTGTTCCCTGCTTCATATATACACCCAAGCCATGCTCCCTATCCCAGGAACAGCCAAAATTCAAATACAGCTCATCCTCTTCCGCTGAGTCAGGAATCAATATAACTTTCTATAAGAAATGATCTTTATCTCCATAGTTCCTTTTATTGAGCATTTTGCAACCATCCCAAGAGCGTTAAGAATAAAATTAAAGCAGTCCGGTTGCTGCAAATCCCCCGAAAATTCGGCATTTTTCTAATTAGAACTACTTTTTTCAGCAGCATTCGCTATCTCATTGACTCTAGAAGTGAAAGAAAACTCCTAAAATGAGCCTGCATATTTATCTTTTAAAATTTTATAACCTTGCATTAAACAGTACATGATGTTAAATTATACCTGACTACTGATTTATGATTAGTACCTGAAATCCTTTATGTTCAAACACACATTTCTCCCCCCCATACTCCAAACGACACCTATGAAGCAATGATAACATCCAGGAAGGGCGCACCGCTCATGAATGTGAACATCCAATTCAAAAAAGGGGTGCTGGAACTGTGCGTTCTTGTTTTAATTGGGCGCAGGGACCGTTACGGCTACGAACTGGCTCAGGCCGTAGGAACGTAATGAGTTGCTAGAGAAACTTCACACGCATTCTATTTACTTTCTTAGGACTGTTGTTTCTCAATTTGTTAATCTCCATTCCTGTCCTAGCCTCTTTGTGGGCAGTATGGGTTTCGTTGGCAGCAGCAGCGGTCAGCTTGATAGTGGCCCCCCTTCTCGCTGTCGCAGATTATGCGCTGAACGGCAACTTTTATCCCGCTAAATTCTTTTTTGCCATCACGTTGACCGGGATTGGCCTATTCCTGTTGCCTGGAGTACGCTACCTTCTGAACCTTCTGGTCAGAGGTACGGTTCGATACTGGAAATGGAATCAACAAGCGATGCGGGAAATAACAGCTATTGATAAAAATGGACGTTCACACGTGGACAGCTACAGGATGCCTCCATTCAAAACACAACCATCACAGCCACCTCAGGCACTCCCGAATCCGTTCCCGGTAGTGTGAACGTTATGAAGGTCGAAACGACTTCAGGCAATATTGCTATTTCTAAATAAGCCATCATGACCATCGTCAGAGGACTTACACTCCAGGTCGCAACCAAGCGAAATGAGTGGCCTGGTTGGAGAGAAGTTTGGTTCAGGGAAATGAAATCAGTATAATATAACCATGTGCTTAAATGCACAACTATGTATGTAGCCATAAGGAGGAGACTGGATGGAACTTAAAAATAAAACAGCCATTATTACAGGCGCCACTAAAGGCATTGGTAAAGCCATTGCCGAGGCCTTGGCCAAGGAAGGCGTCAACCTGGGATTAATCTCACGCACACTACCTGACCTGCAAAAGCTGCAAGATTCACTGGGGAGTACATACGGCGTGAAGGTGGTTAGCGCTATCGCGGATATATCTGATCGCGCACAGGCCGCTGCAGCTGTAGCCTCGCTGGAGCATGATCTGGGCGCTGTCGACATTTTGATTAACAATGCAGGAATTGCTACATTCGGCACAGTTGCAGACATGGACCCCGAAGAGTGGGAACGCATAATCCGCGTGAATCTGCTGGGAACCTATTATGTCACACACGCGGTTCTTCCGAGCATGCTTGCTCAGCAGAGCGGCAACATTATTAATGTATCCTCCACAGCAGGCGAACGAGGCTTCGCCACAGGCTCGGCGTATTGCGCCTCCAAGTTTGCTTTGATGGGCTTCACGGAGTCACTGATGCAGGAGGTTCGCAAATCCAACATTCGCGTCACCGCGCTGACTCCAAGCACAGTCAATACGGAACTGGCAGCAAATGCAGGTTTGCCGATTGGCGACGAGGACCGTATGCTTCAGCCACAGGATATGGCCGACCTGACATTGGCGGCACTGAAGCTGCCTTCGCGGGTTCAATTAAAAGTAGCCGGTATTTGGACAACCAACCCACAATAATTTAACTCGACATCTTAGATTCATTGGGCTGTACCACGCTCCGGCAGACGTCATTGTTCGTCATGCTGGAGCTTCTTTTTTGTTCATAGCTAATACAATTCAAACTGCAATATACGCGCTTTGTACTTTTCAACATACATAACCTACGATTTTTGCACCGATAAGCGCATTTATAAAAGGGGAAATGATAATGAAAAATACAGGAATGACACGACCATTAGACCATCTGGGCCGCATCGTGCTGCCCAAGGAGCTGCGCAATTCTATGAATATCAATATTGGAGATGCCCTTGATTTTTTTATTACATCAGAGGGCCTGATGATCCGTAAATATACAGGGGTATCTTGTTATTTTTGCAGTGCCGTAGATAACCTGAGCTACTTCAGAGATCATTTGATATGCAACGATTGCATTGAGAAGCTAAAGAGCGATAATCCCTCCAGTCATTCAGGCGAAGCACGTCCTGCTCAGCCCAAGAAAAGAAGGAATTACAGAAATCAGACTGAGCTCCTGCATAAACTAAAACAGCTCATGAAAAAACACCCTAATGTTTCACAAAAAGAATTGGCCGAGATGCTCGAATTGTCTCAGGGACGCGTGTCACAGCTAAAAAAACTTCTACTTTGAATCGTTCCAATGACCCGCGTTTGAGCTCGCCACAAAAAGAAAAGAGCCTGTCGGCTCTCGGATCATCATCCTTATGCAATGTCAGACTGCTCCACAACCGGGACCCGATAGGCCAACAAGGACTCTTCAATAACGGTGGAAATGAACGTTATCTCAATCTCCGGCACCAATCTGAGCGCATAGTTCCATGCGTTTTCTTCAATTTGCAGCGCAAACCGTTGTCGGGTACCTAACTCACTCTCCTGTTCCATAGCATCGGAGAGGTCAGGCAGCTCAGAATCAGCGGCGTGTCCAAACTCATGCGCAAGCACAACCGTAAAGTACTCCTCGACTTGTTCGACGCTGCCAAACATCTGCATACATTGTGTTTCAATCGTGTCCATATACATTGTAATGGTGTGAGCATTCATGGCATATTTGCCCCCAATCAGCCGCCCGCCGGGAAACCGTTTCTCCAGTTGGACCGTCACACCTATATCAGCCCGTTGCAAAAGCTTAGCGACGATGCGCTCTGCCTGATTTCTTTCCAACTCCGCCTCGCTCCTCGACCTTATGACATGAAAAGCTGAATTTATTCTAATCATATAGAATAGGAACACGAATCCGATACTTAAAGCTTTCCATGAACATGATTAAGAATGAAAAGGACAGCCTTGGGGCTTCTTCGGCATATACGGCTTCTCTTGAACTCCGAAACTGGGCTTTACAAGCCGATTATCGTAGGAACTGTGAAAAATATGCGTGGTCGCCGGAGATAACGGCGGGATCAGCCATGTCCAATCGCCTGTGAGTGCACGCCCCGCCTGGGCTTCCCGTTCCTCAAACAGCTGGAATTGTGTAGCTGCCGTATGGTGATCGACAATGCTGACTCCCGCTTTTTTAAAAGAATACAGCACAGCACTGTTCAACTCCACCAGCGCCCGATCGCGCCATAACGTCGTTTCGCTTGAGGTATTCAGCCCCATCAGCTCGGCTACCTGCGGCAGCATGTTATAACGGAAGGGATCGACAAAATTACGCGCACCAATCTCTGTCCCCATGTACCAGCCGTTAAAAGGAGCTGCGGTGTAGATGATACCGCCAATTTCCAGCGTCATGTCCGAAATTATAGGCACGGCGTACCAACGCAAACCTAACGAAGCCACCCCCGGAAGTTCCGGGTGTTCAATAGGTACCTCCTGCACCAAATGTTCGGGAATATCAAACAGCTCAGGAGGCTGTCCACCTGCTTCCACAATCAGCGGCAATACATCAAAGGGAGTCATGGCTCCTTGCCAGCCCATGCGGCGGCACGCATTTGTGAATTCTACCGAGATCGGGTCCCCAATCACTCCTTCAGCGCTCTCATAGCCAGCATACCGAATCAATTGATGATTCCAAATGCGAATATCCGGTTGCCCCGGCTTGGACGAGCGAAACACGGTAAGCGTCGGCTTGATTTTACCGTCATTTGTCCCTATGCGTATATGCTCTAACAGCTCATGAACCACTTCCGCTGTACTTGAGGCGTTGCGGGCATCCCTTACCAGAAGCTTATCCCAAAACAAACGACCGATACAACGATTGCTGTTACGCCAAGCCATCTGTGCCCCATGCTCCAGCTCATCATAGGTATGATCATACGTCCCCGTAGTATCTATATCATGACGAATCTCAAGGAGCCGGGCCTCCGCTTCATCACGGCTTCGGCCCAGCTCCTCATAACATGTATATATAAACTGCTCTGCTTCACGCAAAAGCTGTTGCTTCACTTCCATACGTACACCCCATCCCGGCAGCTCTCAATACTGATGAGCCCGTGTCTTTCACGCCTATCCGTCATTATACTCCAGTGGTGGTCTGGAACCAACGGGATGTGTGTCTTGTTCACCTGATCTTCATATCCATAGGAATATATTCCAAAAGATTATCCCAAATATGCGTTGAGCATCCAGATATGTTTATCCACCGCTTCTCTCAAGCCATTAAGAAGATCTTCAGTCGCTTTGTCATGTGCCGCATCCGCTGCTTCCATGCCGTTAGCCAGCTCAGTAGTAATCGTGTTGAAATCCGTAACCACGGATTTTACCATATCCTCGGCTGTCTGCTCACCTGCTGACTCCTGAATGGCTGACAATTGCAAATGCTCCTTCAAGGTAGCCGCAGGACGGCCTCCAATGGCCAGCAAACGTTCAGCAATCATATCCAGGTTAGCTGTCGCTTCATTATAAAGCTCCTCAAATTTTGCATGCAGTGTGAAGAAATGAGGTCCTTTTACGTACCAGTGGAAATAATGCAGCTTCGTGTACAACACCGACCAGGTAGCTACCTGACGGTTCAAAGCCTTATGCAATTCTTGAATAACCTCTTGTGTAGGTTGAGCGTTCGTATGATTTAATGTACTCATGTGTAATTCCCCTCTCATCATCCATAGTATAGTTGGAGTGAAGCCTGAATTCCCGTGACTTTAGTGTTTGATTAACCTGCAAATCCCATGCGTGATTCCAATAAATATTCAATATTAAATTAGACTTAATCTAAATCCTGTTTTAATTATAACATTAGGTCAGTTATTTGCAAGAGCTTATTAAACCTGCTGTGTATAGAGCGCAAAATCCTCCCCGGCTAAAAAGGGAGCATCCAGCACTTCCGTACTTTCCACTCCAAAGACTTTTGTAGTATATATCCAGCCTAAATGTAGTCTTTATCCCGCAAGCCGTCAACGCGTTATACATAGCTTACATTAATACGAGTATAGAAGATGTTAATTTTGTCTGTTAAAGCTTCGCCATTATCATTACCTTGTTCACAGTCGTGATGTATGTGAGTTACAGCTTACGTGGTATAATAGAATATAAAATGGGGTGGATGTACATGACAGAGCTACTTGATCCTCGAAATGATTTTCTGTTTAAACGTATCTTTGGAAGCGATGAAAATCGGGATGTGTTGCTGACTTTCTTGAATCACCTCGTGACAAACAATCCATTCTGGATATCCGAGCCAGAACATCCGAAGGCGAATTGATTAACGTGGAAATGCAGTTATTTAATAAATATGATACCGATAAAAGGACTCTATTTTACTGGAGCAAGCAGTATGCTGGTCAACTACAGGAAGGACAATCATATAAGTTACTCCGAAAATGCGTTACCATTAATATTTTGAACTACTCCTTTTTGCCTAATGATCAGTATCATAATGTATATCATCTTCGGGAAAATCGAACAGGTATCTCACTCAGTGATGATATCGAACTGCATTTTCTAGAACTCCCCAAGCTTGACCATGATACTGTACCGATGGAGGGCGGCGGATTGGTAAACTGGCTTTTGTTTCTAAAAGGAGCGAATCCATCACAATGGGAGGTGCTGACCATGAACGAGCCTGTACTGAAAAAAGCGATGGATACCTTGGAATTCCTAAGTCAGGATCGGGAAGCCCGACTTCAATATGAAGCAAAACAACGGTATCTACATGATGAGGCATCCATGATTGAAGGAGCAAAAGAAGAAGGCAAGGCAGAAGGTAAAGCGGACCACGACAAAAAGAGCAGACCCGCAAGAGGGTCTGCTCTACTATTATTCTCTTATCTCCAAAGGGTCCACAATCAAGGGTACAACCTTGCCCGCGTTTACATCAATCAGGCCGTGATCGGTAATTTTCAATGCCGGGCTGACTGGCAAAGAATGAGTGCTCAGCGACATGATTGGATTGTAATGGCGGTAACCAAGCGACAGCAAGGCAGAACGCAACTCCTTCACGTGGGCCGCCACCATTTCTAACGGTCCTTCTGTTAGAATCCCGCCTACGGTTAACGGCAAATGGGACAGCACCTTGCCATTTTCAACTACGCAAAAGCCGCCTTGACTGGAAAGCACCGTATTCGCCGCCAATATCATATCCTGCTTGTTATGCCCCACGACCAGCAAGTTATGGTTATCGTGCGAATACGTGGTTGCCACCGCCCCGCGCTTAATCGTGTCTCCCCCGATCAAACCATAGGCACGGTTACCATTCTTGCCATACCGCTCAAAAGTAGCGATAAGCCCGTGTTCGCTCTGCTCCCACATCAACTCACCATTCGCCACCTGCTCAGGTGCAATACGTTCGCTCGTAAAGGTCGATCCGTCCTTCACCATCATAATACGGCAATGATGTGTACCATCCTCTACATCCAGCTCTACGGTAAAATCCCGCTCTGTGAGAGGCTTCAGCTTTACACTTTGGTAAAAATGAGGTGGAAAATAGCAGCTTAACGAAGCTTGATGATACTCTTCAAATTTATCGAATACCTTTTGTCCGTCCTTGTACACCCTCTCTACTTCAAAATGGCTCAGGTCAGACAACAAGACAAAATCAGCTATTTTCCCCGGTGCAATCGTGCCCCGGTCGTGCATACGCATCCGTGTTGCAGGTGTGAACGTAGCAGCATAGATCGCATTCTCAGGCTTCATGCCCATCCCGATTGCTTTGCTTACAATATGGTTCAGATGCCCACGCTCTACGAAGGAATCCGGCATCACATCATCCGTTACAAAGCAAAAATGCTGCGCCACGTCTTCCTGAATCAAATACTCCATCACTTCAGGGGTCATGGATTTTTCCTGAATCTCGATGAACATCCCCGCAGCCATACGCGCCTTCATGCCTTCAATGCTTTGGTGGGTATGGTCCGAGCCAATTCCCGCGTAGATCAACTGATGCAGGTCCAGATCAAGCAACTGCGGCGTATGCCCTTCAATGATCAGCTCCGGGTAATGCTCACGAACATGGCGTAAAATACGGTTGGTCTTGCCCTCTGGATTACGAATCACATCCACATAGTTCATAATTTCACCCAGACAGATCATCTCACCGGTTTGCAGCAGTGCGTCAATCTCAGGAATATCAATCTCGCCCCCTGAGGTTTCGAGCGGCGTTGCCGGGACAGAGCTTGGAATACCGTAAAACATATCAGCCACGCAATCCTTGCTGACCGCCATCATTTCCTGAATGCCCTCCAATCCAAAAACATTCGCCATTTCGTGCGGTTCCGGTACAATCGTCGTCACGCCGTTGCGAATGAGTCCATAGGAAAAGGTCGCTGGTGTCACCATTGTGCTTTCAATATGGAGATGAATGTCGATCAGGCCGGGAATCATATATTTCCCGTGCCCTTCTACAATTTCATTCACTTCAAACGACTCCAGGCCGCGCTGACCGATATACATAAACTTGCCGTCAAGTATAGCAACATTGCCTTCCTCGAACGTCTTGTAATAGCTGTTATATACTTTAACTTGTAAAATCATTTTGTCTGCACGCATGATGTATCTCCTTCATCGAACCCGCTGATTATTGGACCAGTACCATTTTATCTGCCGGAAAATGCAAGGTAACCCGTTGACCGCTCAGGTACGGCGTGTCCATCTCCTGATTGGCGGTGAAGCTTCCCTTCGCCGTTTCTACCACATACTGATAGCTGCGCCCCAGGTAAGTGCTCACTTTAATGATGCCGGGAAGCTCATTTTCTCCCGTCTCATTGCCTGCTGTGCGGATAACCAAATCATCCGGACGAATAGCCCCCTGACGGGCACCCGGCTGGACTGTACCCTGATTACGGGCCACACTAAACGAAAGATCGCTTGTACTCAGGAGAATTCGTTCCCCCTCCTCAACGCGTTCGTCAAAGGACAAGAAATTATTGAATCCGATAAAACGGGCGACAAATTCGGTGGTTGGATATTTAAAAATCGTTGATGGCGCATCCAACTGCTCGATATTCCCCTTGTTCATAATCGCAACCCGATCAGAAATCGAAAAACATTCCTCTTGATCATGCGATACGTATACCGTGGTAATCCCCAATTCTTGTTGAATACGGCGAATTTCGACACGCATATTCACACGCAGGTTCGCATCCAGATTACTCAGGGGTTCATCGAACAGCAGCAGGTCGGGTTCAATCACAAGCGCCCGCGCAATCGCAACACGCTGACGCTGTCCACCGGACAGCTCACCGGGAAACCGCTTTTCAAAGCCCCCCAGACTGACTGTATCCAGCATAGCCATAACACGGCGTTTTATATCATCTTCCTTCACCTTGCGCAGCCGCAGTCCAAAGGCAACATTATCAAAAACGGACAAATGCGGGAAAAGCGCATAGCTTTGGAATACAAAACCGAAATTCCGCTTGTTCACCGGAACCCGGGTGTAATCTTTATCGCCAAACAAAAACGTCCCTTGTTTAGCTTCGAGAAATCCTGCAATCAGACGAAGCGTGGTCGTTTTGCCACATCCACTCGGTCCGAGCAACGAGAGCAATTGCCCCCGTTCGAGCTGCAAATCGAAATCCTGCAAGATCAATTGGTTATCATAAGCGACCGATACACGATCCAGAGTAAGCAGTGCCATATGGTTGAAGCCTCCATTACCTTTTAGTGAAGTAAGACAATCCCATCAGTCGTTCAATCAAGAACATCAGAATACCGGTCAAAATCATCAGCATTACCGAAATCGCTGCAATCGTCGGGTCAAAATAATTTTCGACGTAGGTCAGCATTTGAATAGGCAGGGTGCTGAATCCCGGTCCTGTCATGAAGACGGAAATGTCGACATTGTTGAATGATTCCAGAAAGGCAATCAGGATAGCCGCAATAATACCCGAACGGATGTTGGGCAGAACCACCTTGAAAAAGGTTTCAAGCCGTCCGGCTCCCAAGCTGAGCGCTGCTTCCTCAATCGCAAAATCAAAGTTGGACAAGCTGGACGCAATGACCCGTATAATGAACGGCAGCATAATCACCGTATGTCCGATCAACAGTCCTGCGTATACCGGCAAATGATAAACAATGATCAGATAACGCAGCAGTGTAAAGCCCAGCACAATACCCGGTATGAGCAGCGGGGAGAGGAACAAGGCATTCAGCGCATCCTTCCCGTGAAACGAAAAACGACTAAGCGCATAAGCAGCAGGCATGCCGATCAGCAGCGCCAAAATGTTACCCAGCAGAGAGACGACAATCGACGTTTTGAACGTGGACATAAACAGGTCCACCTCAAAAATATTTTGATACCAGCGCAAGGAAAAGCCCTGCGGAGGGAATTTTAATACCGTGCCCGGCTCGAAAGAAGTGACCGATATGATCAACAGCGGACCGAGCAGAAAGACGAAGACCAGCAGGCTAAAGAAGCCTAGTCCGTAATGTTTCTCCCGCATATCCACCTACCCCTTCGGATTGAGTTTATGGGCCGCCTTATTTAAGAGACCGACCACGATAAATGTAATGACAATCATAATCGTTGCAATAACGGAGGCGAGAAACCAGTCATTCAGCGTCATGGCGTTCTGATACAAAAATGTAGCAATGACGCGCTGTTTTCCTCCAAGTAGTGCTGGTGTCGTATAAGCCGTCAGACTGCCCACGAAAACGAGAATGCTTCCGATAATCAGGCCCGGCACAGACAGAGGAAATACGATTTTACGGAATGCGCTGAATTTGGAGGCACCGAGGCTCTGAGCTGCATGGACGAGATCACCGTCGATATTTTCGAGTACACCAATCAGTGAAATAATCATCAGCGGTAAAAACAAATGCACCAGACCAATAATCATCGCCGCCGGGGTATACAAAATATTGAGCGGCTCATCAACGAATCCTAAATCGATGAGCACGTTATTCAACAGCCCTTTGCGACCCAAGATGACCATCCAGCTAAATGACCGCACCACCGGACTGGTCAGCAAGGGGAAGATAGCCAGCGCCAGCAAAATTCCTTTACGGCGCGGGGCCTTTTGCGAAATATAATAAGCCGTCGGGAAGCCGAGTAGCACGCATACGAGCGTCGTAACGATACTGACTTCCAGCGTAGTCAGCAATATTTTCAGAAAATAAGGGTCCTTGAAGAAATGGAGATAACCTTCTAGGGTGAATGAGCTGTTCTGTACGAAGGTCGAGCCGATCGTTAACACAATCGGAATGACCATGAACACCGCCAGAAAGAGCAAACCTGGCAGCAGCAGCCAATACAAGTATGTTTTCTTCATGGGTAGCTCCTTGCGGTTATCAATATGTTATTCCTTGTTCAGCACCTGAATAAACAGTTCCAGAAATGCCTCGCTTTCCACCTGTTCGCACACATTCATGTTCGGGCTATGATTGAGACGGTTCTGTACATCGCCCACCGTTTGTCCGTCACATATACGACTGGAGGTTTCCACATCGACATACATTGGCGAAGTTTCCACCAGCCTCGAATTCAGCGCAACCCCTACAGCAAGCGGATCATGAAGCGCACACGCTTTTACTCCGTTACGTTCTTCATAACGCTTGGTATAGATGGCCGTGCTTTCAGCCACATAGCTGCGAATCGCTGGATCAGTGAGACGGGCAATATGGTCCGTCGTTAGCAGTGCCTTCCGTGTTACATCCAGTCCCACCTGTACCAACCGCCCAAATCCGGCATGAAATACGATCCGCGCCGCTTCCGGGTCAGCATACATGTTATATTCTGCTACAGGCGTAATATTGCCGCACCCGTAAATAACACCACCCATAAAAATGACCTCATTGACGTATTGCGTCAACTCCGGACATTTCAGAAGCGCCAACGCCAGATTCGTGAGCGGCCCGGTGCAAACCAGCGTCAGTTCTCCCGGATGAGCCATGACTGTATCAATGATGATGTCCGGCGCAAAGCCTTCGGACGCCGAAATGGCAGGGACAACTCCACTCAATGCGCCCCCAATACCATCTTCCCCATGAATACGGTGCTCATGCAATCCTTTACGGATCAAGGGAGCATCGGCCCCCCGATAGACCGGAATATCCGGTCTATCCAAAAGATCGAGGATTTTGCATGTGTTCAATGTTGCCTGTTTAAGCGATACATTACCGCACACGGTCGTAATCGCTATAACATCCAGCTGGCCGCTTTTGGTGGCTAATAAAATACCCAGCGCATCGTCAATACCTGTATCTACATCTAATATGACTTTTTTCATTATTGGGCAACTTCCCGGTTCCAGCGATCCGTCCATTCCTTGATATGGTCATTGACGAATTTCATATCCAGCTTGGTCAGCTTGTTGACCACATCTGCACCATACGTAATTCCTTCTGTATCCGCACCGGACAGCACCACCTGCGTATTCACCGGAGAATCAACCTTCGCCTTGGCGGACTTCTCTTGAACTTCCTTACTCAGCTGCCAGTTGATAAATTCCTCAGCCAATTCTTTTTGGTCAGAGCCTTTCACCACGTTGATCGTGTTCATTACTGCATAAGCCCCTTCACTCGGCGCTACAAATTTGGCTCCAGGCACTGCTGCTTTCAAATCTTTGAAGTACATCTCCATAATCGGTCCGCCCGCGATTTCCTGCTGACTGAACATGTTGACGAATTCGGACGTCTTGCTATAAAACTTAACAATATTCGGACTCAGCTCTTTCAGTTTCCCGAATGCCTGGTCTTCATTAAACTCTTTACTACCCGCTACCTTGGAGGCCGCGTCAACAACCATCGGTCCAGCCGTAGCCGTAATGTTCGGCAGGGTCACGTTTCCTTTGAATTCACTGCCCCACAGATCAGCCCAAGAGGTCACATTCTTTTTAACCAGCTCCGGGTTGTAAGCAATACCGAGGCGGCCAACCGTATAAGCAGGGCCATACTCCTCACCCAGCGGTGCTTTGGCAATGTCATAAATTTGATTCAGGTTTGGCACTTTGCTGCGATCCAGCTTTTCAAACAAACCTTGTTGGATCCCCTGTTGGGCATAATAATCAGACAGATAAATCAGATCAACGTCTGTGCTTCCTTGACTAATTTTGTTCAACCGTTCTGCGTTATTTCCAATCTCCACTACAATATCAACGTTGTGTTCCTTCTCAAAAGGCTCGTACACTTCTTTGTTAAAGAAGTCTTCGGAGAAGCCCCATGTGGAAATGATTAGCTTCTTTTTCCCATCAGCCGAGCTGCCTTTTCCATCTTCCTGACCTCCGGTAGTATTGCTGCCGCAACCTGCAAGCACAACAGATGCCAAGGTCAAAGCCATGAACCCTTTAAACCATTTTTTCATTTGAAACTCCCCCTGTTTATTCATTCTGCGAACCTGATAACACAAAAAAGAAAAGTACTCTTGTAAAACAAGAATACTTTTCTTCGTAAACAAAGAATAAGTTGATCCCGCTGCGCGTTATAACAGGTTCTCCCCTCAGATAGATCCGAAGCGAAAAGCCGAATATCCAATTGTATTAGGATTCCTTCAGTATGATGTTCGTGATTGCCCACTGCGTTGCTGAATCATAGTCGCGCAGTAGAGCTTCAATATCGAGCCCCATATCCTCAATCAGCTTCTCGCGAAGTCTCTTCTTATACAGCATGGACATTCGGAAATCCACTTCCAGCTTCAAGCCGGGGGCTTCCACTTCCAATGCCGCAGAGCGTGGAGAACGCCGGTGCTTCGCCACAAAGGTAACAATGTTGTTCTCAACGGTGGCCCGCAGTAGCGTGGTCCCGAAGCCGAACAGTTCCTTTGAAATTTCGTTGTAAATCTGGCACATCCGCTTCTTGCTTTCATTACTGTCGAGCAGCGTCATGAACCCACCCTCATCAGCATATTACGTACAATCAACCTTTCAACACGATAGATTATACATAAATATATGATAAATAGCAAACAAAATCCCTAATGTAATAACATATGATGCGAAAAAGCGAACAATATGTCGAACTTTGTAGAGCATTGTAGAGCTTTAGAATATTTTTGTACTTTTTTTCGGCTAAGATATCATAACCCCTGGGATAGGCAAGTAACGTTAAGCCATAAATTTTACCGTTCTTCACTTTTGGTACGATGCTGAGTTACATAAATAAAAGGATATTCGCCTTTGCTTATTTTACGTTTCCATTCTTGGATCATATCTTCTTGGGTAGGCGGTTTCTCATTCACGATTGCTCCAGTAGTTACTTTAGCCATGCTTTTTTATCCTCTCATGATGGTTTTAGTTATTGCGTCTTTATCTTTTCTCCGGTCATTTTGATGTTACCATCCATTTCTACCAGACTTGTTTTACATTTTAAGCCGATGGCATCCTTCGCTGTGACTTGTATTGTGTTACCCGCATTGAATACTAAGTTGCCGTCAGCCTTAACACGGATGTCCTTTTTACTCCGCAGTTCGATTCCATGGTCATCCAGCAGCCGAATCACCACTTCATCGTCATTCCCCGTGATTAAAATTTCATTTTTCTCAAATATAATAGCTTTGCGGTACTTAGTCATAAATATCTTCGTCGAAGGGTCCTTAATAAAGTCACCGCCTTTGGATCTCTTTCGGATCGAGTGGGTTACAATGGCGTCTTTTTCGTTATGGGTCGGAAAGTAGATGTCTACAAAGTCAAAAAGCTCCGGCATACAGTACCATCCCGTATTCCCTTCCGATGTATAAAATGTAGCAGTTGGAAAAGCAAAGGTTTCCTTAACGTTCGGCTTAACCTTATCCATTTCATAAAAGAATACCTTCACATGATCCTGTTCAATTCCAATCACTTTCGACTTCAATGATATGCCACGAATGTTCTCGTTTACAATCAATTCCTGCTTCATTCCATCAGAGGTGGTTAGCACATATTCATGCCATAAGGAATTGTGTCGTATAAACGCAACCGACTGCAAGACGTATAAAGCTTTCCCTTTGAATTTAACCTCAGCCCCAATTTGTAGCAGGACATCTTTCGGCCCGGTCGTTTGCACTTTATAATACAAAAGATTGTCGTCTTTGCTTGCCCCTGGTTTGGTTTTTCTGGTCATGGAGTAGTTATACTGTTTCAGCTCACCTTTATGGACACCATCGGGTAATCCAAAATAAAACTGAGGGTTCTCTCCTATCGGATCGGGTATCAGTCCCCAACCAAGCCGAGACGCTATACGTTTCAGAAACGACCAGTCCGTCTCGTCGAATTGCATCGTAAATCCCTGTAAAAGCTGATCCTTTAAGCGGCTGGTACAATTAGCCTTAGGATATGATTTGAGTACATGTTCAAGCAAAGCCTGCAGCTTCATTTTTACATTTTGAAAGGATTGTCTATGAGGCACTTCATTCAGCTGGCTAGTACAGGATAGGGCCTCGGCGACCAAATAAGCTACATTGGACACCAACTTGATTCTGAACTGCGTGACTAATCCCCGGAACAACACAATCTGTTTCTGATCATCATTCAGGTAAGAAACAACTAACTTAGCTCCTGCCTCCATATGATCCGTATACTCTTCCATTTGAGTGCCAGTTAACACACCCGTTAAAAAGACTTTCACATGCTCATTCATTTTCTGCATAACTTTAACCTTCGGATTTTGAAGAGATAGAACCGTTCCGTTATACTTTATGATTGGATATCCCATGATTCTGCTCCTTTTGTCGGTTAGTTTACGTCTATACGTTGTTTGCCTACGTATTGAATGACATCTTTAAGGGTTTGATTATGTCCCTGATCGTTGATGGCCTGATCCAGTGCAGGGAGCGTGGTAAAGGTTTTATTTTTCTTCTGGAAATAAATGCCTGCTATTGGAAATGGCTTTGCACCATCTGGTCCAGATCCCGTTTCATAATAAGCAATAATAATAACGTCTTTTAATCCATCCTTATTAACATCCTTAAAAGCCACCGCTTCTACGCCTCCGTAACGTGCGACCCACTCACCATTACCGTAGAACTCAGGGAATCGATATAAAATATGTCCTTGATCATCTAATAGAAAGAAAAAGAATTTACGAAGACCTTCCGGATATCCATATGTGGATACAAACTTCACCGTTCCAAAACCTTCGATACTGGTTTGAAAAGATTGTGACTCTTCAATTTCATATTGATTGGTATCCAATTTCTCACCGCTAACAACAAGAGAGGGCTGATCAACAACAGGACTTAGCTCACTCCATAGTTCTTTATTTTGCTTGATATTATCTGGAATTTGCGCAAGACGAATCTCATATTCTGCATGGTCCCCTACTACATGAGCCACGGGTATACTCACTCCCAATGAATCACTTGTAAGATAACTAAACGCACCTAATTCTGAATCGTCAGTTGAACCTTTTAGTAGGTCTGCACCTGTTAACCATTGATTTAACTCATCTTGAGTAAAATTACCAAGTAAATCTTTTTGTTCTGGCTCTATAGCTGAGAATTTCCCGCTTTTTAAAAGCTCTAAAAAAGGTTTTTCGATCTTTACCAGATCACTTAATCTTAATCTTGAAGCCTGCTTCATATCCAAGTTGCTCGTATAAAAAATATGATTAGGATAGGCTGCATCTTTCACATAACGAATACCCGTATATTGAACACTCAAGAACCGCTCACTTTGCCGTTTAATTTCAAAATCAATTTCGACATGAAACTCAGTATCGGAATCGGCATATTCACGTAATCCTTTTAAAGCTTCGGTCTTAAGAATTTGGTTTAAAGATTTTTGCTTTACAGTATCCTTGAGTTTTGTAATTTGAGGATATTTAATCACGATCCCATTTTCCGAATATTTCGCTTGAATGAGTTCATAATTTTGCTGTTCACTATGAGTATTCGAGGCGGTGCTATATTCGGAATCAATACGGACTTCTCCACTTTTGGAGAACTCAATGATAAGGCTTTGTTCAGAATCATCACTGTTTATGAAGAAGCCATCGCCGTGGTCTAAAACTCCGATACTCATGCTATCATGTTGTCGACTCTCTAAAATAATAGGCTCATTCATATCCTTGTTCAGTTCCCACGCATCCGGGAGCTTCATCTTACCTACATCTATACTTTTCTGCGTCCACTTTTGCCCAGACAACTCCCACAAATCAACAAATACGGGGTCTGGATGATATATGGAGACATGCCCCCTAACCACAACTGTATTCCTTGGTCTGAATCTCGAACCACAAAGTCTGTAGTCAATTCTGGCCCGCCATCCTCAATCATCTGGGCGTGTACAAGTTGCCTCGAACTCCACCACTGAACAAATGTATATTTACCTCCGATCGTACTTGTTAGCATATTGGGTGCTCTATAATTCACAACTCTAACGTTTAGCCGTTGATTTTTTAACTGGAACGTTTTCGTTATCACAGTAAGTTTGTTATCAAACTGTTCTGCAAATTCTCCGTCCTTCATCTCTACACTTTCTGGTTCGTTTAGCAACAAATTAAGATCCTGTGTGAAGTCCTGAAGCTTACTTTCTCTGACATCAGAATCCATATTCTCATTGCTGATTATATGAAGTGTCTCTAGCAACGTATTCAGCCTTTTCGAATAGGAAATCATTTTGGCTTCATTTTGGAGAGAAAGCGTATGATTTGTTGCTGCTTTTGAAGAATCATTTCCCTTCGTACATCCGTTCAGTACTACACAGGAAATTAGTAGTAACAGCACGTAACAAATTCGCCCGTACTTCAAGTAACTCATGCTGGATATCACGCTCTCTACAATTTATCGTTTATCTCTATACTCATAATCCTCCACTTGCCTGACTGCTTTTCTAACGTAAACACAATTCCTTCGTTTGTTTCTTCTGAATTACTTCTTACTAAAAACGTCTTCTGGTTACCCTCATTAGCAATCTCTTTTATATCTAGCTCTAATCCGGTATAGTCCATAGCGGAAAAATCTATGATATCTTCAAAATTATTTTTCGGGCTTGCTGACAAAGCTGTGAATTCCGCCATTTCAGGCAAGTGTATCAAGAAGCGATTCATAAGATAATGATCCTCCAAATAATTTTGAATAATATCTTTAGGAATCGTGGGGTATACAAACTTTTTATTTTTGTTCTCATATAGTACTTTTGATTTTTCTGGTCCAGTCCTATCAAATTTCTGATAAGTCATTATTGTATGTTGTTGAGTATCCTGAAAACGGTAGTAACTCACATCCTCAAAAACACCATCTTTATTAATGTCCTCTAGCTTCCTGCTTCCTTGCCCTGTTGCTTCTGGATAATTGTAATTCACGTTGTTAATTTGGTTATCGTCCAAAGCAAATATAGAGAGTCCTTTTGCATCATCCACTTCGCTAGTGGAATATACCACGATAAATTTTTGTTCTGTTTGATCCAACTTCATGATCTTCACATCTTTATTAAGATGCACAACCATAACTGGGTCCTCTAATTTATCAATGATGTGATAACCAGCATCCTCCCGGATTACAAATATGCTGTCAATTTCCTCTTTTTCCAGCCCAAAAGCAAGCACGTATTCCGGCTTTCCATCACGGTCCAAATCTTCTTTTAATATTTTTTGAAGATGCTCATCCTTGGGTTGAATTTTCTTTATAAACTGATCCAATGTGTCAGAATCTGTAGCGCGAGCACTACTTCTTTTATTTATTGGAGTAACAATATTGCTATTTCGATCTTGTTCTTGAGCAGCAGGGTCTGGTTCAGTCACAGCTTTTTGCTCTATCACTTGAGTGCTAGGTTTGATGGGCTCAGCTACCTGTTGCTTCTCGTTCGTGTGTTTTTCCGAACATCCATTCAATAGCAGGCTAAATAACAATATTAAAAATAGTATTCTATTTTGTTTTATAAAGTTGATTTCAAAAAACTCCCCTCTTACATTATTCATTCCACGTTTATACGTTGTTTGCTTACGTATTGAATGATATTTTGAAGCGTTCGATTGTGGCCTGTTTGATTGATATTCTTATCCAATTCAGGTAGGGTAGTGTACGTATTGTCCTTTTTCTGAAAGTAAATCCCCGCGACAGGAAGCGTTTCTACTCCGTGTGCATTAATCCCTGTGATATAATCTGCAATTATGACAATATCCGTACGCCCATCCTGATTTAAATCCTTAAAGCTTACTGCTTTAATCCTGTCAATCATCCTACCGTTGTTACCATAAAATTCGGGGAACTCGTATAAAATCTTGTTATCCGCATACTTTTGGCTGTTAACTTCCAAAAAAAACTTTGCTTGTATCAGATCATTTGCATCCTCATCTTTTAAAGTGGATATAAACTTTACTTTTCCCCATCCATTAAGAGTAGTAATAAAAGATTGTTCTTTTTGTATAGTATATGGTTCCAGATCAGGGTCGGGTTGAGCATCTTCATCTACATAATCAGCGCTGCGTTGCTGTTTTATGGATTTCTCCATGTTATATTCAATGAAAATATTATTTACTTTTTCCGTTTTAGTATCCCACTGAATCCTCAAATGCAAGCCGTTTTTGGAGTAGAGCAGACTCCCATTTGTTATGATACTCGGTTGGCCGTAGAGCTGCAGTACTTTGCCAAGTGTATCACCAGTCTTCAATCCTCTTTTCGTTTTAAGCTTGGAATTTTCCAAGCTCACACCTACAAGATAGCTTTCACCATCCACCAGTTCCTCACCTTCAAGCTCAATCTTAGATAAGACTACAAATCTTATTTCTGGATCCTCATAGTTAGGATAAGATAAGTTCCACCTTCTGTAAGTCCCGTTCCCACTAATATATCCTCTATTGGAACTATCGTACCCCTCACCATAACCCCACTTATGAATAAGTTCTTTAATATCTGTTTTTTTATTAATTTTGTGTAATCGATATGAAATTTCAAAGTCCTCTTCCTGCAGGGGCTTAGGATCGGAAGATACAACGTTTTTGGCTTTGTCTGTTCTTTTATCTGGATAGTAGCCCGTGCTTTCTTGCTTAACTTTAGCAGTAGCTGTTTTCTCATTGTTATAAGTATTGATGTCTGAAAGACTACATGCGGTTACTCCTAAAACCAAAAAAAGCAACATAATGAAATAACAGTAACTTAGCTTGTACATTTCTTTTCCTCTTTTCGAATTTCAGCTTATCGTTTGCCCGTTACCGTCCACTTTTTATTCGCATTACCATGACTATCTTGGGCATTTTGGAGTGCCTTGAAGGTAACAGCAGGAAGTTTTATGCCTTCTGAGCTAGCAATATTTTGAGCTGTGCTTTTACTAATATTTGATAGATATAAGTCATAATTATCTGACTCTTTATTGCTTAATTTGTCATAAATGGATTTTACATCTTCACCCCATGTACCATGACCAGCATATGGCCCATAATCTACTCTTTTCGAATTCATTCTTACAATCGGAGTTATCCAATTGCAGTATTGATATATATCACCCTTACCTTTAATTCCCTCCAAGTTGTTGTTTTTAACTACAACTTGCCTAAACTCTTTCCCATAGTAAATATACCCCAATATTTTTCCGAAAATTAAATTATTCGCCTTCACCAAATCCTTTGCATAATTAGTCTCAACACCATGCTGACCATCAGCTGCTCTATTTGTACTGCTCGTATTAAAACTTCCCGTCCCTTCCTGAATAATAATAGCTAACAAAAGGCGTGGATCAATTTGAATATTATATGTTTCTTGTATGCTTTTTGTAGCTTCCCACAAACTGTGCAACTTTTCTTGGTTCCATTTTTGTTTAGTGAAATTTAATGAGCGCTTTTTGAAAGTTTTCTCAGCTTCAGAACTACCGTTATACTGGAATTCAGCAGGTATCCATTTTCCAGTCGGAGTCTTTACGTTCGTTTTTGCAGGTTCATCCTTCGATTCGTTGGTAACCGGTACTTCTGGTGGTGTCTTATCAGTGGTATCGATCAGACCCAACTTCTCTCGTATAGCACGTCCTGCCTTCTCAGCAGCCAACTTCTGCTTGATATTTCCGCTTGTCTCAGCAGCCATCCAGCGGATTGTTTCTTTTTGCATCTGCTCTTGAGCCCACTTGGGGAACGTGGCCATTTCGCGGAGCTTGCTTCGAAGTCCCTCTGCTAGCTTTTGCGCTTTACGCATACCGACCTCGTCGCCGTTGGCTTGAGCGATATACCAATCTTCTTTGTATTTACGCATCCAGGTCTGGGCCCAATCAGGATAATTCAGTTCTTGTTTCTTTTGTTCTGCCGCAAGGTCAAAAGCCTTGGCTTTCCTGTGCGCATTAGCGGTTGTTAAAGCTTTCAACATAGGTGTTGCACCAAACGTTGGCTCTTTCCACTTCATATGTCTTCTCCTTTTTTAGAAATGCTAGAAGAATCGTATCTCCGATATACAGGTATCGTGATATTTGCTTCCTTTCTCTACTGCCTCAATCGTTATTTTCACAAATGAGGTGTGAATGGGGGCATCAAGAAATTCGTTCCTTATAAAATCATTATCTACCATCATGGTCTGCCCGTTTGAAAACTCCAGTTTCATTCGTTTAACTCTATTATTTGCTTGGAAAGCATCAGATGACTTAGCCAAGCCATTGATGAGCTCAAACCCCTTCAGTTCTTGCATAGAGCCGAAATCAATCTTGACCCACTCCCCAATCCCGTCTCCCTTGACTCCTTCACACCAAGCTGTACTCGCATCTCCATCCATAATGTTTCTAGCAGCATAGGAGTTTCCAGCCTGATTTGGAAGTGTAGAAGAAGCAACGATTTTCTGTGCCGGGATGCTTTTTTGATATTTCATCAAATCCGTTGCAGTCTGTATCCATTGCTCAGGAGATACATTATAACCTACCCTATGCAATGGGTTGGAGTATTTTATAGTCAAACCTGTTTGGATGTCTCGTTGTTGCAGTTCACCCTTTGATTTCAAATAAGCAACCCTATGGTTATCCAAGGTTATAACAGGAGATTCTGTGGCTTTCATTAGTAGCTTCTTCTCCCCTGTCTGTATATTGAACATATACGTCTTATCATTATCATAAGAAGAGAGAAGCAATTGATCGTTATAAAGCCACTGTTCGATCTGTATTCCTTCTATCCCTAGCTTGATTTGTTGAATTTGCTTATTCTTGGACAAGTCATAGATCAATACAGTATGGTTACCATCTACAAGGGCAAATTGGTTACCGTCAGGCGAAAACACTGGAAGATTGAGATAGTGACCATCATTTAATTGCCCTAATGCTTTAGTTTCCTGCCCTTGGTTCATATAATAAAAAAAGGCTGCATCCCCTGTGTAAACACACTTGCGTAAGTCAGGAGACATAACAGCGTAGTCCCTATTCGGCACCTTAAATTCATATAATTTCTTTGTGGTAGACAAATCAAAGATTTTAATAATTAAATAATTCAATTCGGTTGACTCTCTACATAAAGCGATCCGCCTGCCATCATCCGAGAACCTAACCAGATACAACTCAGATTCAGGATACGCTTCACCTTCACTTGCATATAATTCATCTATAATGCCGTCTAAATCAATATAGGTATTGCCTGTAGGATCATCCATATCAGCGAGATATTCCATGGGCATGTTTCCATTTTCCGCTTCAAAAAGCAACCAATTTACAGCCCTTTTTGTTGGGGGAAGCTTCTTGGACTGAGAGACAGAAGCATGAGTTTCATTCCGCTCCTGTACTTTTTGGCCCTCATTCGATTGTATACAGCCGCATAGCATAGAAAAGATTATAACGAGTAAAGTAATTTTACTTATCCACACCGCAGTTTTCTTTTGTTTCCTACTGCTCATCACAATAACTTCAGCTCACCTATACAAGTATTTGGGAAGTCCGCTCCTTTTTTTATTTCCAGTATGGTAATTTTAACGAAAGATGTTCGTATGGGTTCGTCAAACCTGAAGCGTGTGTCATTGTTCTCAAGCACCACAGATTGTCCATCCGAAAAATCTAGTTTCATTTTTTGGATTGTATTCACGTCTAAATACTTATTGTTAACTCGTATAATACCGTCAACCATCTCCATACCTCTGACCTCTTGAATTGAACCCAAATCCATAGTTACCGTTTCTCCTACTCCGCCTTCCTTCGTTCCTTCACACCAAGGGGTTAAATTATTATCGTCCGTTAAATTGTTCACATTAAAAGAATAGTTACTCTGATTAGGAAGTGTGGAAGAGGCCGTAATTTTTTTCACTTTGACCTTGTTGCTATATTTCATATAATTAGTTCTTGTTTCAATCCACTGTATTGGAACTACCCATGTTCCTTCGCCATTTACAATGGACGAAATATCTCCTTTTTTTCCACTGGATATATCAATCATGAACATTTTTACAACCTCATCATCTGCCAGTACTAGTTTTTTTTGATCTGGAGATAGAATAAATTCGCCCACTCCTTCGCTAATTCTTCGTTTTTTTCCAGTCTGTATGTTTAGCGAATAGATTTCTTCTAAAAACGTCTTACCACCCTTAGAAATTGTTAAAATTAATTTATCCTCTTGATCCCATTGCAAAAGCGAAGCCTTAGAACCTACAAGTAAACGTTTTGCTCCACTAATACCGGACAGATTCAGCATAATGATACCTGGTTGGTCATTTTCCTCAAAACAGAATCTAGTGCCATCTGGAGAAAATAATCCTGAACTAATAATACTTAAATTTATTTTACGTTTCCCAAGGTCTATTTTTGTTGTTTTCCTCTTTACTGCATCATATAAATATATTTGCTCGTTCAACTCATAAATATATTTCCCTAAATCAGGGGAGACTACAGGGTAAGACGTTGGAGGCAATTCAAACTCGGACTCCTTTTTTCCTGAGTTCAGATCATATACCTCAAGAATGTGTTTTTGGTCCCCTTCTTCCACATCAGAGATTGTCCTTACAATCGCCATTCGACTTCCATCATTAGACACTCTACTGACAGTTACTTGGGAGTCGCGATATTTTACTCGTTCTTCCTTAGTTTGCATCGCATCTATCAAGTCATCGATACGTATATATGTCTTTCCTGTAGAATCATCTAAATTGGTCAAAAATTGAGTCGGGTACGGATCTTCGTTCCCATTTAAAAGCCACCGTGCTTTTTTTTCAGTAACATTTCTACTATCTTGTGTTACCCTGTGTGATGATATTTCTTGGGATTGAGAGGACGGGTAAACATCCTCTCCATTAATCCCACTACATGCTGATATAATGGCTACAAAGCTAACAATCAGTATGATTTTTATAAAATTCACTTTCTTACCACTTCCTCTTCCGTTCTCAATAAAGCCTACCTAGCTAAACGGGACAGTACTATTTTCTCCTGTGAGAATACCTTGGAATCAAATATTATTATGGTGTTTAAGCTATTGCTTATTTGCTTATTTGCTTATTTATTAATTATTGAGCCATCATCTTGTATAATACGTCTAATTGCAATAACGTTTGAATATATAAGACCATAACCTTTTCCCCAATTTGTGTTTAATTTATCTATTGTTACATTATGAGATGGCTTGCGGTCCTTTTCCATTTCGGCAAGAGTGCGTGCATTACCATGCTCGTGAATGAACTTTCCATCTCCAACATATATTCCCACATGATCTACTGTGAATTTAGTTTTCCCCCCACTCCCCCAATCAAACAAGATTAAATCACCTAACTTCAAATTTTTATAATCTCCACTGGATCGTAAACTTTTGTAGTCAACCTCTGTTCCCCGATGGATTTGATCTCTTGTAGTCCCCCCTATATGCTCATTTAATATGGTTAAATACACCGAGGAACTAAAATCAGAGCAGTCCATATATTTAGGAGGGTTGTCGGGATCAAGCTTCATCGTTCTAATTTTAGAATCCATACAATAAGGAATCTTTCCTAAAAACTTCTTAGCGAATTCTACAATTGCTTTCCTTTTCTCCTCGGCAGAACTGTTGGATGGTGCAGGCTTCGTTTCTTCTTTCGTTGGCTTTTCAGGAGTAGTCGGCGTCTTCTTGCCCGGTTCCGTTTTCGTTGTTGGAACAGTCGGCGTTGCAGCCTTACTAACCTTAGGCCATGGAAGAATGCCGTTGGCTACTTGATGCAGATACACTGCGAGCACATCACGACCATATCCCTTATTGTCCAGACCGTATTTTTTAGCAAAATCTTGCAGTGCCGCGTTAAGCTCCTTATCCCAATCGCCTGTAGTTGGCAGCTTGTACGAGAAGCTGTCTGGATACTTCTTGGCAAGCTTGTTCAAATTCTCTCTGGCAAGCAGGCTGTTCACGCCATACTTACTCCGCAGGGCGGCGGCTTCCTTGGCAATGGCCTTTTGATCGGCAACGGTCAGCTTATGGGCCGCATCTGCGTATTGTCCGGACAGCTCCTCTAACCGGTTCGCATCGAGATAGGAGCTGGCAGAATGCCCACGAATCAGCTCGTTGATTAGCACATTGTCACGCAGTTGGTTCGCGAGAAGATGCATCTGCTTTTGCTTGGCCTTGTCATTTGCGCCGTGGGCTTCCCACCACTGGGACGTGTATTCATGCATTTTCGCTCTGGCCCAGGCAGGCATACGATCTATTTCTGCCACCTGCTGACGTAATTGTTTGGCCTTGGCTGCCGCTTCCTTAGCACCCTTTTTGTCCCCTGCTGCTATGGCTTTATAGTAGTCCTTTTTAAATTGAAGCAGCAAATCCTGCACCCATTGTGGATATCCCTTTCCCTTCAATTCTTGAATCAGCGATTTATAGGCTTTCAGTTCTGCATCAGGCACCTGATCTTTTATGAGCTTACTGGCCTTGATATGAAGCGATCCATCAGTTCGGATATAGCTGGTCTTGCACGTCAGAGATATTTCGCGAGTAGCGGTCATCTGTACCTTTTTGCCATGCAGCACCAAGTCTGTATCGGCGTGAAAGGTAAGATCGTGATGACTATACACATGAATACCGGAAGCAGGATTTAAGCGTATAAGTATCTTGTCTTTCTGGGTGGAAAGCGCTACTTCTTTATCATCGAATCTCGCCACTTTTTGAGTTTTGGTATGGAACAGCTTTCTTGCCGGCTTGCTGATTTCATCGCCCTTGTAGTCTCTCTTACGGAGAGATTGAACCACGCGAGCTTCCTGCTCTTTGTTGGACGGAAAATACAAATGGACATGATCCCCAAGCTCGGGCATGCAGTGCCAACCGATTCCACCACCGGTATACAGGGTGGGGTAAGAAAACCAGCAACCCCCAGCTTTGGACTGCAAAGAATCCACGGACAAGTGAAGTTTAACCGACTCTCCTTCACCATCTAAATCAATGACTTTCCCTTCAATGGAGGCACCTTGTATGAGTTGATTATATATAACCTCCCTTGGAATGCCTGCTTCCGGAACGAGAAAGTAGTCATATGTCATAAGACCTTGCTTCATCTCTGCATGAACCTGATCAATAACCCAATGCTTTCGTTGAAACACAACGACATCTCCAAGTTCAAAACGTTTCGTATCCTCCACTTCAGCATATGTATACTGGGGACCTGACTTTGTTTTTTGGAGGGAAAAGTTAATGCCACGCAGTTCACCTTTCACCTGTTCTTTTGAGGTGCCCAACCATAATCTCGGGAACTGTGATGTAATCTCGGCAATCAGCCCAGTTTGCAGATGAGAGGCCATTCTTTTTAGAAACTCCCAATCACTCTCCCCATACTGAATCGAAAAGCCGTCCAGCTTTTTATCGCTGTCCGTCAGGTCAATAAAATCCCCGTGTGGATAAGCATCTATGAGTTCGCGGAACAATTGGTAATACGTCAAGCTGCTGTTTTGAAACGAACGGTTTTTCCGTTGTTGATCCATCAAATATGTAAAAGAGGCAGCCTCTATGTACATGTGATAGACGCCATTTTTGAATCCAATGCTAATATTGGTGACTATTCCTTTAAAAATACTAACCGTCCCTCGATCTTCATCCGTCTCATATACCTCCAGCACATCCTCATCATGTGCTAAACCGTCATACTTAGCATGATCCTCATCCGGTATGAGAGCAGTGATGTACACTTTGCCATGCTCATTCACCTTCTGCGTCAATTCAAAGTCCAGCAGCCGGACAATATCATACGGTGCATTGACCCTAATATTCCCATACGTCAGCACAGTTCCTGCCAGTCCCATCTTACTCCCCCCATTTGTCTTAACATGTGATGTCACTTCTTACAATCAGTAGCTATTCCTGTCCGTCTGTCGTGAATGAAATTTTTCCACACCACATGCATAAGTTTGTGGAGCAGCTCATAAGAGCCGGAGATTGATCTACGTATACATCCTTCTTTCCATTCAACCAAGGCATAGAAACGCTAGGATTGCAGGGCTGCGGAATGATTTTTCCGGAATTACCTTTGTTAGCAGAAGAAACTACAGGATTATGCATACTGCGGCACATTCCGAATGAAGGGATATGAGTCTGTGGGTGAAAATCTTGAATATTCCCCTGTGCTCTATCCCCAATACTAACGCCTCTGTTAGCTGAAACGCTAAATCTTCCTGAATGACTTCCATAGTTACACTGTATCTGTGCTCCATCCACTACATAGCTCTCACTCATTCTTGGACTCTCCTTTGTATAGATGGCCCCTGTGTTTCGACCTTTTGTAATTTCAAGCCTGCCAAGTTGAACTTCAAAATACATTCAGCCACATCAAGATCCACAATGGTATGATGATTGGCATTCTGAATCCTGAATATCTTATGATTCTCCACTGCATATTCATCTAAAATAATTTTCCTCAGTGTACCGTCCCTATGATATTCACTAAGCGGTGATAAACACATCAGGCTAGGTGGATTAGCCAGCCAATACCTCGTTTGCTGCATACGCTGCATATCGGCAAAAACAACCAACTTCCAGCTTAATCCGGCTTGGTATACATCAAATATTTCCTTTAACTGCTCTGAAACTATGGATACCGGATGCTCAATAAAATCGATATAGTCTGCATCACCTGAAACATAAAATTGTAAAATGGAATCCTCCGCGCTGGCTGCCCACTCCAAGAGCTGTCTACGATCTATCTCTTTGGAATGCATATACTCTGTAATACGGTTATCCTGTTGAATCATGTAATATTCCATACGCTACTGAATACACCGCCTCACTGATTCCTTTATACTCCCCTACTCTTACTTCCAAATCATCTTCACACCTCAAAGCCCTGAATTCCGGTAGTTGTATAGCCTGTGGAATAGCATCCTTAGCTAATTTCAAAATATATTGATGAAATCCCCCTGCAGCCTGGAGTACAAATCGCTCGACATCAGGCTGCATAACCTTATTCATATAGGGTTTTCGGAGCTGATTCAATTCATCCTCCATCTCTCCCAGATAGCTAAATGCCCATCCTGCATCATAGGTTCCATAACAAGGCCCCGGATCAAAGAACCAATTTTTATCATAGGCTTCGATGACATAGTTATAGTTTCGATCCATCAGATACGTGCGCCTCATTGAATAGGTAATGTATCCGATCTTTGCTTTTTCCGTATCTAGATGATTGGCTTGCAAGCAAATCCGCTGAAAGGATTGAATGAAGGATTGCATTAACTCTTCTTTTCTTTGTTCATACAAAGACATTACTTGGTGTAATTTCTGATTCAGCACTTCTTCTGCGTAGGTCTTTTGAAAGTGTTCTAGTGCTTCCAGTCTATTCATAATCCCACCTCTGAACCTATTATATAGAATATTTACATGATATTACTGGTTCTATCCTCCTATTTAATTACTCTTTTTTCATATGATGAGATTAAAAATAAATGTATAAAAAACCAAAAAAATCATTAAATAATTTCATAAATGTGTATTCCTATACCCTATACCTCTCAAAAAACCTCCTCACTAGACCTACGAATTGAAGGTTTGCGCAAGCGAATAGGTAAATGGAAGTAGAAAAGCCCGATCTACCATGAAATAATCATGTATAATGCATGCTAGACTCCAGCAAGGCTAAGTTCCGACGGATGCTGGTCAATTTGATAGACAATGCGGTGAAGTTTACAAACGCAGGGGAAATCACTCTCTCTGCTGCCACCCAATTGTATGATCATTCAGGCATTTGCTTAAAGCAGAGGCTGGATTCTACTCATGCATGGCCTAAAAGGGCACAAAAACCCGTGACGGATATCGTCACAGGTTTTCATGTCATGGATGTTTGCTATCAGGAAGTAATGTCACTCTAAACTTACGTATGTGCAGGGCTGAGCCTAATAACGCTTGGGAGCAGCCAGCTTG
Source organism: Paenibacillus sp. NRS-1782 (assembly GCF_050467685.1). Lineage (NCBI taxonomy): Bacteria > Bacillati > Bacillota > Bacilli > Caryophanales > Paenibacillaceae > Paenibacillus > Paenibacillus sp. NRS-1782. The sequence goes on along the minus strand of NZ_JBITPH010000045.1, from coordinate 139,496 downwards.
GCCAAATCCGCCATGTACGTAAAAAAGGCTTCTGGATCTGTATCATATACCAGATTAACAGGGCGGCCTTCCGCCTGTTCCACGGTTCTGCCCTGACTTGGGCCGTCTGCGATGACGCTGCAATGTACCGTCTTTTTCTTCACAATATCCGGACGTCCCACCGAAGCGGTGGTCAGCACATCCCACAGGTAGTAGGTCGAGTTCGTCTCGCTATAGACGAGCGGCGGACAGCCTGCGTAGCAGTTGCCCAGGAAATCCACGCCCTCATAGCGGCGCTCGGCAGCCCAACGATTGCGTACGGCTGGCGTTAATGGCACTTTGCTTGTGCTTTCCAGTGCCACCAGATCAATGGTAATGCCGCTTTGCCATACCCGATATGCTGCTTCCGGATCCCAGAACACATTCCATTCTGCTGTGCCGTCATGCTCAGGCTCCTCTACATTACCTTTTTCAAAGGTACCGCCCATCCATACCAGCTTGTCAATTTTCGCTTCAATATCCGGTGCCTCATCCAGCGCGCGTGCCAGATCGGTCAGCGGTCCAGTGAACAGGAGCAGTGTTTTGCCTTCGGCTCCACGTACCTTTTCGATCAGATGCTGATGAGCCGGCAGAGCTGAAAGCGGCGCTTCCATTTGTCCCGATTCATTCAGCACAGGCAATGCATCTACATAAAAGGAATGTAAACGCCAAGCGGCAGGAAATGGATTTTTACCCCGTGAATTAGATTTAGCGACTTCCACAGGCCCTTTATTTCGCCCAAAACGATCAATAATTTTACGGCTGGCATCCGTCGCAGGCTCCAGGTAACCATCTGCTGGAATAACCGATACTCCAGTCAAATGAACTTGCTCCATCTGAAGCAGCATAAACAGGGATACCAGATCATCCACTCCACCATCATGATTAAAATAAACGTTTGTCTGACTCATCTGTCTCTTCCTTCCTTATATCCCCGCGTAACAGGCATGTTCTCATCGGCAATCATCTTTAATTATGCCTGATCGCTTCGCTAGAGTAAATGTGCTATACTACTTTACATCAACAAAAAAACGACCTATATTTACCATTAATGTATAATTCAAATTTTATGCAATACCTTTTATAATCTACTGAGCAGCAGGGAAGAAGGTGCAGCCTATGGTATCCAATCTGAATGCAGCCGGGGATGGTTTGCTTGCCATCATTGAAGAATTGCGCAGCGAGCTTATTACTAAGGCACAGCATGAAGCCTTTACCGACCCTTCCATTGTAGAGCTAAGTCAACGTCTGGATCAGTATGTAGTCATTGCCCAGCAAAGAAAAAAGAAAAGCTAATGCCTCTTTGGTCCCCATCATACAATCCTCTCCCTCTCGGGTCAGTTCAACATATAAAGCACCCATTTCCCTGTCCATTCCCGGCCCTGATCCTCAGGTTCTGCCGCTGGAGCAGGGATTTTTTTGTTTACTCCGTGCTTTTACCCTTCCACCTTCGCTCCATAGGATCGGGCCACAGCTACCGCCTGCTCGAGATCGAGCTTGGCTCCGGTGATATCCAAATCTTTAAAATTCACGCCATCCATCTTCGCGCCGCGCAGATCCGTTCCTTTAAGCTGAGCCCGATGCAGCCTAACTCGGGTAAGATCCGCTTCCCGCAAATCTACCTTTTCCAGATTACATTCGGTTAAATCAGCTTCCTTGAATCGTATTTTTCGCAAATCCTGTTTTCTTAAATCTGCATGACGCAAGTTCGTATAGGACCAGTCTCCGCCTGTAATCGTGATACCATCCATATTCGCCCCCGCGAAATCTGACCCTACCAGCTTGCAGTTGTCAAACTGGGCCACAAACAGATTGGCACTGGTAAATAGACAATTCGTAAAGGCAGACTCCTTGAAATGAGAGGCATTCAGGATGGCTCCGGTAAAATCACAGTCCACAAAAGTACAGTCTTCAACAAGAGATTCATTCATCTCCACTCCCCGAAAGCGACAGCGGATAAACTCACAATTTCTCCACTCGCCTTCCCGGGCATCCATCGAACCAAAATCACGCGCTTCATAGACCTCATCTGTATAAAAAAACATGTTCTCCCCCTATTCTTTATCCCTCCAATCAGGAACTCAGCATTTCGGCAAGGACCGTTCAAAACCCCTTTTCATTTTACAGAGCAAGCCCTTCATCATCTCATGATCCTCTGTCGTAAACTCGGCCATACATGCCCGGATCAGCTTCATATAGTAAGGCACGACCGTTACCAGCAGCTCCCGTCCTGCCTCCTTTAGTCCTACCGTGACCATTCGTCCATCGCTCTCGTGAGCCACCCGTTCAATCATTCCATCCCGCTCCAGACCGTCGATTAGCCCCGTCATGGTTCCCCGCGTCACATCTGCCTTTTCTGACAGCTCTGATGGTGTCATCCGGTGGGACGCATGGCAATGCAGCAGGCTAAGGACGATGATTCGGCCCTGAGAGACCCCCAGCTTGGTAAGATCGGTATCTATTTCTCTAAAAATACCGTTAGCCAAGCACGCAAAAGTCACAAAAGTCTCCAGATTGTCCACTTCTACTTCCTCTTGCCCAAAACTACACAGTACCCCGCGTATAGAGTCATTATGAAAATTAAAATTCATGGCCTGTCCATTCCTCCCCTGATCCCGCTTGTTCCGTCACACGATAGCTTCTCCATTCCTCCGGCAGCAAAGAAGCATACGGCTCCTTGGCAAACCGATCATCTATCAGCACCAGCAAGCCTTCGTCATGCTCTGTGCGGATAAGCCTGCCCCCTGCCTGAAGAACCTTGTTCATCCCCGGATACACATACGTATAGTTGAATCCATTCCGCCCCTGTTCCGAAAAATAATCTCGCAGCACATCCCGCTCTGCGCCAATTTGCGGCAACCCGACACCAACCACTACGACTCCGTTCAAACGATCACCCGGCAAATCAACGCCTTCGGCAAACACGCCACCCAGTACAGCAAATCCGAGCAGAGTACGCTCTTGTCCCGGCTGAAAAGCCTCCAGAAAGCGATCCCGCTCCGGTTCGGTCATGCCTGGACTTTGTACCAGCGTATCCGCAGACACACCCCGGGCCATAAATTCCTCATATACCTCTCGCAGATACGGATAAGAAGGGAAAAACACGAGCATATTCCCTTTGCGCTCCTCAGCCAATCCTGCCAGCATATCTGCAATGGCCCCTTTCGAGCGCTCACGATCCCGATAACGGATAGAGAGCGGCAGCAGGCGTACATCCCATTGCTCCTGATGAAACGGGGAAGGAACCTGCAACGTGTAATCTTCTTCCCTCGCTCCCAGCATGTCCCGGTAATACGCAAGCGGCGTCAACGTCGCAGAAAAATAAATCGCCGAGCGATAGCCCTTCACAGCCTGTCCCAGCAAATGCGAAGGGTCCAGGCAGAACAGCTTGACCCGCACTTCACTGCGTCCCGCCTCGATATAGGTAACGTAGCGTTCATCGTACAAAGCTGCAATCCGCAGCATATTTTGAGCGGCAAAATACGTATCCAACAGCAATGTATAGGCCGCTCCTGAGCTGCTCGTACTACCGGCGCCAGTTAACAGCTCACGTTCGGCTGCCTCTACAAAAGGTGCCAGCAGCTCCAGCACCTCATGCGGCGTCTCCGTATTCACTGCTTTTCCCGTATCCGCGTACAGCTTGCGCAACGCAATCATATGCGCGTTCACTGCATTAGCCGCCCCGGCAATCTCCGGGCTTAGCAGCTTGAATTCTTTTTTCAATTCCAAAAAAGACGATTTCAACATTTCCGCCGAAAACATATCTCGGCCGCGTTCCACCAGATTATGCGCTTCATCCACCAGCACAACACCTTTTCGCTTGTGCTCCTCCAGCAGTCTTTTCAAGGAAATACGCGGATCAAAAACATAATTATAGTCACTGATTATACCATCCGAGGCATACGCCACATCAAGCGAAAATTCAAAGGGACATACCCTGTGCTTGCTCGCATAATACTCGATCACCGCTCGGGTCATCAACGTCTCGTTCGCCAAAATATCGGACACCGCACCGTTGATCCGGTCGTAATATCCCTCGCACATGCTGCATGCTCCGGCATCGCAATCATTTTCATCCTTGAAGCAGATTTTATCCTTCGCCGTCAAGGTTACTACATGCATATACAGCCCTTGGGCCTGCATCTTGGCATACGCTTCTTCTGCTGCTGCGCGGGTCGTGGTACGGGCCGTCACATAATATACCCGGCTCACCAGCCCTTCACCGATGGCCTTGATTGCAGGAAATAGGGTAGATACCGTTTTTCCGATGCCCGTAGGCGCTTTGGCAAACAGATTGACCCCTTCTGCAATCGTCTTGTACACCGAACCCGCCAGAGGGCGCTGGCCTGAACGATACGTAGCAAAGGGAAAGGCCAGTGTTGCAATACTGGCATCCCGTTTCTCCGCATGCGCTCTTAACAGGAAAGCATACGGCGCATAACCCTCGACCATCCTCAGCGCAAAGGTCTCCAGCTCGGCAAAGGATAACACTCGTCTGAACCGCCGAATTTCTCCGCTGTGTGCCTGTACATAAGTAAGCTGGGCCTGCATGGAATTGCGCTGCTCTTCGCGGGCAATCATATAGGCGTACAGAAACGCTTGTGCCCAATGCACAGGTTGACCATCCCCCGGAATATCTTCGAGAGGAATGGAGACCGATTTGATTTCATCAACCGTCCATATGCCATCCAGCTCAATCAGTCCATCACAGCGGCCCTCCACGATAAATAGGGCATCCTCATATGGAATTTCTGTGCGCAAATGTACCTCTTTGCGGTCATGCTCCTTATAGCTTTTTTGGATAAGCTGATGCACGCGTGTTCCTTCCAGCATGCTGCTGTTCGAGTGGAAACCCCCGTGAATGCTGCCGCTCCGATGCATATATTCCACAAGGGGTCGCACCGATATGTTAATTGGTTCCTTCATACGATCACCCGTTCCGGTTATAGTCCTTTCACTGTATCACGAAGATAGACGAAACGTAAGAGGCAAAAGGATTGTTTGTTATCTAACTGGTATTCACTCGTGACCTCTTTTTTCCGAAATATAGAAATAGGGCTTTTAGCTTTCACATCTGAACGCACTACAACTCAAATTACAATCATAAGGGATAGGGATATGTTAAAAGAACTAATCAATAATTTTGCGTTATTAACGAGTTTCTTATTCTTTGGTAATTTACTTTCCCGAAAATACGAACGTTACCTAGAAAAAAATGTATTCCTTTACCGGGTAATGAACGGTTTAATGCTAGGCCTGTTTGGCATTCTATTAATGATGACTGGTTTAATCAGCGGAAATTTTGTAGTCGATCTGCGCCAATTGGCTATTATCATATCCGTTTATATGGGAGGACCGATATCCGGTCTGTTGGCCACCCTGATCATAAGCCTGTACCGTATTTACCTCAATGGTGGTTGGACCGATATTTCTCTGACTGCTACTGCCAATAGCATCCTGACACTGGCTGTTTCCCTTGCCTTTATTCGAGAAAAAAAATTAAAATTCGGAAAATGGATGTTGGCTGTGCTCGGAGCTGTTGTCGTGTCGCTGTTAGCTACTTTCTATCTAATTGAGCATCCCAATCCTGAAATTACAATACTGTTCGCAACCATTACGATGCTTGGAGGTCTATTCACTTATTTTATGGTGTCACATATCAAAAAAACAGAACGGGCCATTCATCTACTCGAAGAGGCTGCGAATCGGGACCATTTAACCGGATTATACAGTCCGCGTGCTTTTGATGCGCTATTTGAAGAGGTCTTTCATACTTCCAAGGCTACAAAGCAACCTTTTGGGTTCGTGATGCTGGATATTGACCACTTTAAATGTATTAATGATACGCATGGTCATTTGAATGGAGACACCGTACTGCACCAATTAGGGATTTTACTAAACCGGGAGTCAGGTCTGAGAGCGTATGCATCCCGTAAAGGCGGAGAAGAATTTGCTATTCTGATTGAAGATTGCGACAGCCAGAAGGCAGCGAGCTTTGCCGAAAAGATTCGAAAGGCTGTGGAAAACGGCCCCTTTCAACTAAATGATGGAACCATCGTTCCTCTGACGGTATCTATCGGAGCAGGAAGCTTTCCTACCATTGCAGCGGATAAATTATTGGAGAAGGTGGACAACGCTCTATATGAAGCCAAACGCTCAGGACGCAATCGGGTAGAAATAGCAAAACGATAATTATAAGTCGCTAAATGTCTGGAAAGCTGGATTATTGTTAATAAAAAGTGGTAAAATGGAAATAAGATTTGTATTAGAAAATCTTCTGCCGTTAGAGGAGACATGCCTTACAATCGACATGGGGGGTGGGCTTTTTGGACCTCGAACAATTGGAAAAACTCATGGAAAAAGAACGCTGCGAACTAAATCGTATGGCAACCTTACATGGATTAAAGGATGAACGTGTATTGGTCAAATCCTCTCGGCTTGACCGAATTATGGACAAGTATCTCCACACCAAGCGAGCGATAAATGGTGACAATCAGGCACATCCATAAAAGAAAGCTACACCGCTGCCCTTTACGGGCAGCTTTTTTTGTACATAGCCTCGTGTTCCGCTGACTTACCTGTACGTGTTAACTTTCCGGTAGGACACCCCCATCTTACTATTTCTTCCCTTACTTCCTCGCTTACTACTTTCTTCGGTACTCCGTCCGCAGTAGTTCCTGCGTAAACGTAATCCATTCCCTCGCGGCAAAGGACAGATACCGATCCTTTCGCCATATCATCCCTAGATGCCAGGGAATGACGGGATCAACGAGTGGAATAACACGCAATCGTTCAGAATCAAGTTCACGGCAAATCGCTTCGGGCAGCAACGCTATCCCCAAGTTCGCAGCAACCATTTCGCTGATCAGGTCCCACTGCGAGCTTTCATAGACGACATGCGGCTGGAAGCCAGCCCGGACACACTCTGCAATAATACGGTCATGCAGTGTAAAATCCTCGCGGAACAGCACAAATGATTCCTCCGCCAGCGCTGCCAGCGGTACCTCTGTACGCTCTGCCAGTACATGCGTAGGGTGAACCAGCAAGTTCAGTTTTTCCTCCACGAACAGAAACGTCTCGAATATATCCCCGCTCGCTGGCAGCACAATGACACCGATATCCAGTGCGCCCGCGCCTACGTCCTGTTCTACTTTTTTTGCCCCATCCTCAAATAGCTGAATGGTCACATCGGGATATGCCTTGTGAAATTCCCCAATGACACGCGGAAAAAAACTCGATCCGACCATGGGGGGCAGACCGATACGGATGTGCCCTTTTTTCAGGTTCATCAAATCATTCAGCTCGGAGGACAAGCTCTGGAAGGACTTCACAATCGCTTGCGCCTGAAGCTCAATCACCTTGCCCGCGTCCGTCAGCTCGATTCTTTTGCCGATCCGGTCAAACAAAGCGACACCCAATTCATCCTCCAGGCTTTTAATCGTCTTGCTGATCGTCGGCTGTGTAATAAACATGCTCTGGGCCGCCTTCGTAAAGCTGCGCAAGCGCGCGACCTCCAAAAAATACTGTAAATGTCGGATATCCATCCCATCACCCTCTTCCATAGACAAACGGAATACATCGTATTCTTTCTATGCATTTTACTCATGAAAACTTGTGATGTAAAATTTCATTACAGTTTGAAAAATAACGGAACTCATAGATAGGAGCCAATATATATGAAAAGCTTCATACGCGGTGTCCTCCAGATCGCCGTCCTGATGGCCTTTTCGCTCATCCTGAACGCGGTGGTCTCCTGGCTCCACCTGCCTGTACCCGGTAGCATTATCGGCATGCTGATTCTCTTTATTCTGCTACAAACGGGCGTGATCCGCCTAAGCTGGATTGAGATCGGCGCAAACTGGCTGCTGGCCGAGCTGCTATTATTCTTTATTCCCTCCGCTGTCGGCGTTATGAATTATTGGCCGATGCTGGAGCACGATGGTATGAGCATTATGCTGGTCGTACTGCTTGGTACCTTTCTTGTGATGGCCTGCACAGGCATGATCGCCAGTCTGCTCGGCAAACGAAAGGAGCACAAATCATCATGATCGGTCTTCTATGTATTGTATTGACGCTTGCTATTTACTGGATGGCCAAACGCATGTACCGCACGCTCCCCAAGGTGTATATGTCTCCACTACTCATTACACCGATCATTATTATTTTAATTTTGACGCTTTCGGGTATAAATTACCGTTCCTATAATTCGGGTGCCCATTTGCTCTCCATGCTGCTCCAACCAGCCACGATTGCATTCGCCGTCCCTTTGTACCGATATTTCCCTGTGCTGAAAAAACATGCGACCCAAATCGTGCTTAGCGTGCTGTCCGGTTCAGTCGTAGCCGTAGTATCCTCCATGGTACTCGCCAAATGGATGCATCTGGATTCCTCGCTGATGAGCAGCCTGATTCCTCGCTCCATTACGACACCGATTGCCATGAATGTTTCACAAACGATTGGCGGTAATCCGACAGTCACGGCTGTGTTCGTTATTTTAACCGGATTGAGCGGTCTCATTATCGGTCCGATGATCGTGAAGCTGTTCCATATCGAAAATGAAGTTTCGCGCGGTGTACTGCTCGGTACCGGGGCTCATGGTACAGGTACCTCCAAAGCGTTCGAGTTCAGTTCGCTGACGGGCACAATTTCCAGCATCTCTATGGTGCTCGCCGCCCTCTTTACCTTGGCGGCTGCGCCGTTCCTGTTCCACTTGATGCTGTAAGCTCAGTAAAGCGCAAGATATTGAATGGACACTGCCTCTGATATACAAAACGAAGAAGCTCCGCTCCACTAGCTGTAGCGGGACGAAGCTTCTTCGTCTATTCGGAAGTAAGAGTTACTTATCTCCCGTACCATCAGATCGCTTTAACAGCCCGGGTTTCTTCTCAGCCTCAACAGGCGTCACGGCTTCGTGCAAATAAGTATCCAGCTCTGCCGCATATTGTCGCTCTTGCGCGGCGCTCCAGCCTGCATGCTCAGACATCAGCGCAATGACGGGCTGCTTCCAACGCTTCACTCCGTCAATCTCAAAAAACAACGCTCCGGTGCGGCGTATGAAAAAATCAGACGGTGTCACCGTCATTTCCTGCTCCATGGCATACAGGAGCGGGACACACACTTCCACAGGCAGCGCCGCTTCCGTCTCGCTGGCCTCCTTCATGCTGCGTGCCGCTATGGCAAACAGCCGCTCCGCATTGGAGCCGTATCGAGTGGCCCATGCTCTGGCGATTTCTGGCGGCAATCCGAGCGCAGCACCTGCTGCCGCTTGCCCGCTCACGAAGGCATCCCAACCGGCAGAGCCGCCTACGTTACCGCCCGAGACCGGGATGTGCCTGGTGCGGCATGCCCGGAAGGTCTGCCCATGCAAGCGCCCCAGCTCCCGTACCGCACGGTCTACAACCAGCTCGGACATTTTCCGGTAGCCTGTCAGCTTGCCACCCGCAATCGTGATCAGGCCGGAGCGGGATTCCCAAATTTCATCCTTGCGAGAAATTTCCGAAGGGCTTTTGCCATCCTCATAAATGAGCGGCCGTACACCTGCCCAGCTCGATTCCACATCCTTGACGGTCAGCTTCACCTCAGGAAACATGCCGTTGATCGCTTGAAGTACATAGGTCCGGTCTTCGGCGGTCATTCGGGGATGGGCTGTATCCCCTTCATATACCGTGTCGGTTGTACCCGCATACGTTTTCCCATCACGGGGAATGGCGAATACCATCCGTCCATCCTGTGTATCAAAATAAACGGCCTGTCTGAGCGGGAATCGCTTGGCATCGAACACCAGATGGACACCTTTGGTCAAGCGAAGTACCTTGCCTTCTTTGGACCGATCCAACTCCCGCAGCGTATCCACCCACGGTCCGGCGGCGTTAATAACCAGCGAAGCACGGATTTCATGAGACTGCCCCGTTACCCGATCCATTACGCTCGCGCCGCTGATTCGTCTGTCATCATACAGCAGCTTGTTAGCCTTGGCGTAGTTTACAGCTATAGCCCCTCGCGCAACAGCCTCCTTCATGACCTCAATCGTCAAGCGGGCATCGTCCGTACGATACTCCACATAGCTGCCGCTCCCCTTGAGTCCTTCCCGCTTCAACAAAGGCTCCCGCTCCAACGTAGCCCGAATATCCAGCATTCGGCGGCGTTCACTATGCTTAACCCCGGCGAGAAAATCATATACCAGCAGTCCGACAGAAGTGGTAAATGCGTTAAACGTACCTCCCTTGTGAAACGGAAGAAGCATACGCTCCGGCGTGGTCACATGCGGGCCATTTTCGAATACAATTGCCCGCTCCTTCCCGACCTCAGCTACCATTTTAACCTCAAACTGCTTCAAATATCGAAGGCCGCCATGCACCAGCTTCGTGGATCGGCTGGACGTACCTGCCGCAAAATCCTGCATCTCGACCAGCGTTGTCTTCAAGCCACGGTCAGCGGCATCCAGCGCAATCCCTGCACCTGTTATCCCGCCACCAATAATTAAAATATCAAAATGCTCTCCCTCCATACGCTCCAAAACAGCCGTTCTCTTCTGCGCAGCAAATCGCTGTTCTCCCATCCTCTATCCCTCCATCAACTCTTTCAAATTTTATATTATCATCTGTTCAGCGAACGTGAAGCGGCTTCATTTTAGGCATATGCCCAATACAAGGGCTTGACTTTCATTCTTACATGTAACTATAATAGTTACATATACAAGTTTGTGAATGGACAGGATGAACTTACGATCAAACTAATGAATCATCTAGATCATATGTATAGGAGGCTATTTAATATGAAAATTGCAGTTATTGGTGCAGGCGGTAAAGCAGGAGGCAACATTGTTAAAGAGGCATTGGACAGAGGGCATGAAGTAACAGCGATCGTTCGAGATCCTGCCAAAGTAACAGACAGCCGTGCAACCGTGGTACAAAAAGACATTTTTGACCTGAAAACAGACGACCTGAAAGACTTTGACGTTGTCGTTAACGCTTTTGCCGCTCCATTCGGTCAAGAGCATCTGCATGTAGATGCAGGGAACGTTCTGATTGAAGCACTGCGTAATGTGTCCAGTACTCGCCTGATTGTTGTGGGCGGCGCAGGCAGCCTGTTCACAGATGAGTCCCAAACCTTGTTGGTAAAAGACACACCTGATTTCCCGGATTTTGTATACCCAACGGCTAATAATCAAGGAAAGAACCTGGAAATTTTGCATGAAACCAGCGATCTGAACTGGACTTTCATTAGTCCTTCGGCTGAATTTGCTCTTGGCAAACGCACAGGCTCTTATCAAATTGGCAAAGATGTGCTGCAAGTTAATTCCAAAGGCGCAAGCTATGTCAGCTATGAAGATTATGCGGTAGCTGTAATTGACGAAATCGAGAAACCACAGCATCTGAACCAACGCTTCACCGTGGTATCGGAGTCCTAATCCCTGCACCTAATCCGAACATATTTGTATAAAAAAGACCCTTCGGTCATTTCCCATATGTCACGGAACATTCGGTTTTGCCACAAACCGGACTTTCCATGCATACTGTGGGATATGAACCCGAAGGGTCTTTTAGGTATGACTTAATGATTCTCTCAATATTATCAGGCCTCGGCTTCCTTCTTCTGCTCATGGCCGGGAGATTTCTTATCGCTAAAGCACAGCTTGAGAATCGGAGGTGAAGCCAAAGTTGTCAAAATGACAGCAATGATGACGGATGTAAAATATTGCTGTGCCAGCAGACCCGTTTGCAGCCCAGTAGCTGCGATAATGAGCGCGACTTCGCCGCGAGATATCATACCGGAGCCAATCGCGAGCGAAGAACGGTTATTAAAGCCGGTCAGACGCGCCCCGATCCCGCCACCGATCAACTTCGTCACCATTGCAACCAGCGTCAATGCAACGACAAAGCCGATCTGCTGCCCTACTCCCTCGAAGGAAACATTTAATCCAATGCTGACAAAAAACACAGGGACAAAGATGGAATAAGCAATAGGCTCCACTTTTTCTTCCACGACATGCTTAAAGCTCGTTTGCGAAATGGCAATCCCGGCAGCGAAGGCTCCGATAATGCCAGCCATACCCAATATATCTGCAAAATACGCAAACCCGAAGCAAACGATCAAAGCAGCGGTAATGGTGGCCTCTGTCACCTTGAGCGGAGAAAGTATTTTCATAATCCAGGGAACCACAAACCAACCTCCGAATATAGCGACGACAAAGAAAAGAAGCTTTTTGCCGACAAGAAGCCCCAGAGAGGTTCCCCCTCCTACCCCAAATATACTCATCAGCACTGCCAGCAGCACCACAACAAGCACATCATCCAGCACCGCTGCGCCCAAAATCGTCGAGCCTTCCCGGGTGTTAAGCTTGTTCATATCCTTTAGCACCTGTACCGTAATGCTGACGGAAGTAGCGCTCAGGATAACTCCAAGAAACCATCCTTCATGCACCGAAAATCCAAAGGCTTCTCCGACTGCAAAACCGCAAAGCAGCGGCAAAATAATTCCCCCGACTGCTACGGCTACCGCAGGCTTCCAGTTACGGCGAAGCTGATCCAGGTCCGTCTCCAGCCCGGCAATGAACATCAGCAGCAGCACTCCGATTTCAGACATATCATGAATAAGTGTATTGTCCTGAACCCATCCCAATACCGCCGGACCCAGTACAATACCAGCAATCAGCTTCCCCAGCACCGAAGGCTGACCGAGCCTTACCGACAGATCACCAGCCACTTTAGTAAACAGCAGAATCAGCAAAAGATACAATATAAATTGCATAGCTCATATACCTCCCTTAATCAAATTTCAGACATCTAATATTGATAAAATGCTAAAACTTTGCGCAAAATATGTGTCTGACGTTCCCTGAACACAACAAAAAAGGAACCCGTAAATACAGATCCCCTTAAAAAAGACAAAGAGGAGCCTTGGTGACAGGCTCCTCCAGTAATCATTTTCATTTTATGTTGTTGTTCAGTAACCTACGTTAGTTCACACATATATGTCTTTATTATACCTTTTTATTAAACCCCTGTAAATGCTTTGAATCAGTTTTTTGCTTTTTCTACATAGAGGACACACGGTTCTCAGAGGACAGCATACTCATCGGAATCGAGTCATGGTATTGATGATTATAAAATAAAGCATCCCGTTGCACGCCTTCACGTTGAAAGCCTATTTTTCGCTCGATTCGATGCAGATTACAGATACCAAATCCATAATCAAGCATAAGCACAAGCGCTTCGGTTCCGTAGCCTTTTCCCATATTCCCCTGTTCATTAATGGCAATGCGGATATATTCCGTCACGAAATTCGGAAGCCAGCTCCTACTGTGCAGGGTCGGCATTTTTCACAGCAGAATTGTTGAAATCAGCAGGTGACTCGCGCCAAATGACGGATTGAAGCATGAGTCCGACTAAACCCAAAGCCCCAATCGTCACTCCAATCCAGACAAAGGTAGTGCCTGGTCCGACCATACGAATCATGACACCCCCAATAAGCGGTGAGACGATCATGATCGCTCCGGTCACGGTACTTTGGATACCGAAGACGCGCCCCACCATATCTGCTGGAGTTCCGGCTTGCAATATGTAATTCTGGGTGATGATATACAGGCCGTTTCCCACGCCCAGCATGGCCCCAATCATAAGCAGCACGGGTAATCCTGTCCCCGGTTGCGCCCAGCCTAAAGCAGCAATAGCTCCACCAACCAGTACATAACCTCCACCGAGCCCCCAGCCTGCGCTTATGCGATTCAAGCGATTAAGCACAAGCATACAAGCGACGGCACCAGCGCCTATGGCTGAAACCAGCCAGCCGAGTAGAGATTCGTTACCCGGAGCGAGCATACGCAACAGCGTCGGGAACTGATAGTCAATCATAAGGATGGCGATCATGCCGAAAAGTCCGAACACAAGCGTATGCAAAAGCATTCGGCTGCGCCATAGGAACGCCCAGCCCTCGCGCCATTGACTGAAAAAACGGGATGCGCCGACGCGTTCCTTCCGATGCTCGGCTTCATCAGCCTCAGCCTCGCTTGGCGAATCCGGCTTTCCTTGCAGCACAGCAGTAGTCGCATGCTGCTCTACGCTGTCGAGGGCGGGGCCGATTCCGCGTAGCGGCCACAACACCAGGCCGGAGCATAGGCGCAGCAGCGCATTGAGGATAATGCAGGCTTGGGGCGACAGCACAGCCAAGGTCATGGCGCCCAATAATGGCCCCGCCACTTTGGAAGCCTGATTGACCAGCCCATTCAGCGAGGTCGCCTGGAACAGGTCGCCGCTGGCGACTACAGTGCGGGTCAAGCCTTGCTGTGAGGGCATTTGGAATACGCCAGCCGCCGCGCGCAAACCCAGCAGAGGCAACAGCCACGCCGGGCCCGGAACAGCGAGAATCGCCAGCGTCAGCAAGGCAATAGCTGCATCGCAGCCCATCATCAGCCGGGCCTTATGCACCCGGTCGGCTAACGTGCCCGCGATAGAGCCTAGCAGCAGACCCGGTAGCGCCATCACTACCGGAATCAGCGCAATTAGCATGGGATCGGCTTCCCAGCGGTAAGCGACGAGCACCTGAATAGCGATGGCATCAAACCAATCGCCAAAGGAAGCAGCCATGTGCGCCGCAAACATCCGCCGAAAACGGCCGTTGCGCCAAATGCTAGGCGTGGATTCTGATTCTTTCTTTTCCTTCATTTCTATTCACCCTGCTCTCATTTTCTGCATTAGTAGCAATAAGAACATTCTAGCGGGCCTATATCAGAGGAAAGTCAGACAGCGAAAAACATCAGATCGCAGAAAGGGTTCGCTCCAACCAAAGCCCCAGCGTCGCACCATGTAACGTTAAGCCATTGTCCCGATCAAGCCGTTCATATTGAGCCGTATATTTCTTTTCCAATGAAGGAAAGCCACCATAACGCTTCAAAAAACCGCAGATTTGACAGACCGCCTTGATTTTAAGCAGCTCCTGTTTAGCCATATCAAGCGTATCCAGCCCCTCATCCAGTAGCCGCTCGGCCTCGTTCGCTCCCCCGGTAAGCAATAGCATGAATCCCTGCATCATCCGATAACGCCCCAGCTCCCGCAAATACGGAGCCTCAGATAGCATCCCTTCCAATCGAACGGATAGTACCCTAGCCTCCTCCATACGGTTGGCGGTCAAATGCATGTACATCTCCATCAGCGCAACAGGCATCACGAATTTGTCCAGCTCATCCCGCTCCATCACTGCAAAAGTCAGCGGAAGTCTCTCCAGTGCGCGTTCAGGTTGTCCATTCTCCACATAAGCCTCCAGGATGTTGAGAATACGCAATTCCCGCTCCTGCTCGGCGGATAGTAATCCACTGGAAAGCGCCCGCTCACATAGAGCAAGCTTCTGATCCGTTACCCCTGCTGTACCTATATATAGCAGTAACATCCAGTACAGTCGATCTTTAGGAGCAAAGTCCTCCCGTTCCAAAAACCACAATATATCGGCCTGCACAAACCGGGTATACATCTGATAAAAAAGGAGACAGTTCGAACCCCATCTGCTCCTGCTGAGCAGCCAGCGCCACGATGGAATTCCCCTGTCCCAGCAATTGGTATTTCCGTAACAGTCCGTGGACAGCGTCTTGTACCTCCTGATCGCGCAGGGACGGATGATTCTGTCGTTGCACGCCAGTAAGGGTCAAGCTGTAGCCATACCCCCGGACCGTATGAATACGAAGAGCATTCCATGGCTTGAGCTTTTTACGCAATCTGTAGATATGATCATCCACCGTGCGCTCCACCGGATATTCCAGCGGCCACACACGATCCAGCAGTTGTTCCCGGGTGAACACCTGATTCCGGTTATCGTATAGAAAGCGCAGTAGCGCAAACTCTTTAGCCAACAACATAACACGATCTGCACTACAGATTACACTATAACCGTCTGTATCAAATTGCAGCCTGATCATCCACCTCGCCTCCGACATATCGTTTCTTGGCTGCACCCAGCCCTGTAAACATGAGCAAAACGCTCAGACACAAGAGTAGAAGCAGCGGAATGGTCCAGCCTTGTGTTGCATCATGTAAATAACCGAACAGCGTCGGCCCTGTCGCTGCTAGCAAATAACCAAAGGATTGCGCCATACCAGACAGCTCTGCTGCCTGCTGCGGTGTCCGCGTTCGCAAATTAAAGAACATCATCACCAACGGGAAAGCAAAACCACCAGCTATACCGATACAAATCACCCAAATCACACTCCACTGTGTAGCCCCAAGCAGAAATCCACCCAGACCGATAAAATACAGCGCAGCCATAATCAGAACCAATACCCGCTGATCCTTTACCCGAGCTGCCCAAATAGGCACAATAAAAGTAAATGGCATTTGCGAAAACTGCAGCACGGACAGCATCCATCCCGCAGTCTCTGAATCCATTCCCTGTCCAACCATCATTTGGGGAAACCAGGCGGCAGGAACATAGAACAGAGCAGATTGCAGCCCCATAAACAGTGTCACCTTCCAAGCCAAAGACGATGTATACACATTCACGGTTCGGGCAGACACTGCCGCTTTATTGGCCGTTTTGCGCGCCTTAAGAAGCTGGGGCACCCAGAGTAAAATACCTACGACACCCACAATCCCCCATATTCCCAAAGCACCGCGCCAGCCCAGACCTCCGTTCAGAGCCAGCGGTATACTCAGACCGGATGCTGTTGCAGCGACTACATTCATGGATACTGAATATACGCCGGTCATCAGTCCGCTGTTGCGAGGAAACTCCTCTTTGATCAAACTGGGCAGCAAAACATTACACACGGCAATAGCCAATCCCAGCATGGCTGTCCCAGCAAATAATGCGGTCACCCCCAGCGTTGAGCGCACCACAATACCTGCGGTCAACAGCAGCAAGGCTGCAAAAATAATAAGAGGCGACCCGAAGCGGCGCGACAGTTTGGCTACAAAAGGCGACAACAGGGCAAAAGCCAGCAGCGGCAATGTCGTTAATAGGCCACTCAGTGTATTCGAAATATGCAAAGAATCCTTAATCAAACCGATAAGAGGTCCTACCGAGGTAATCGAGGCGCGCAGATTGGCACCTACCAGAATGATCCCTGCGGCAAGCACCCAAGGACCGGCATGCCACAAGGATTTGTATACCAAAGCTCGTTGGTGTTGCTGTGAACTCATCTCTCCATTCTCCAATCTATCTGTGTTATGCTCAAAGGCTCCAACCGAGTGTACGGCTGGAGCCTGAGCAATTTTGATCTCATTAAATTATAGTGGCATTTATGCCATATGCATAGGACGGATACAGCTACAGCCAAACAAACAAAAGCTGCCCGAAAGGATGCTTTCCTTTTGAGGCAGCTTTCGGTCCATGACTTAGATGCATCCAGTGCTGCTTAACGTACCAGCCAGCCGCCATCCACCGCCAAGATATGACCGTTCATATAGTCGGAGCCCTGACTTGCGAGGAAAACAACAACCCCCATCAAATCGGACGGATCTCCCCAGCGTCCCGCAGGAATACGCGACAAGATTTCCTGATTGCGACTCTCATCCGCACGGATTGGAGCTGTGTTCGCCGTAGCAATATAACCAGGGGCAATCGCATTAATCTGAACGTTATGAACCGCCAGCTCGTTGGCAAACGCCTTGGTCAAGCCAGCCACTGCGTGCTTACTTGCTGTATACGGCGGAACGAACTTTCCACCCTGAAAAGCAAGCATGGAAGCGACGTTGATAATTTTCCCGCTTTTTTGCTCAACCATCACCTTTGCTACTTCCTGACTCAGATGATAGACAGCATTCAGGTTGATTTCCATGACAGCGTCCCAATCTTCATCTTTGTACTCCAGCAAAGGAGCACGACGAATCGTACCTGCGTTGTTTACGAGAATATCAATTTTACCGAATGCCTTGACACATTCTTCTACAATCTTTGTAATGGATTCTCTTTCCGTCAGATCGGCCTGATGAAAGACAACCTTCACACCTGTAGGTTCCAGCAAACGTCTGGTTTCTTCATAATCATCATTGTTAGCTACAATGAACAGATCCGCGCCCGCTTTAGCCAAGGCTACTGAATATCCCTGACCCAAGCCGCTGTTGCCACCCGTTACAATTGCCGTTTTACCTTTTAGGCTGAAAAAATCCAATGAAAAAGTATCCAGACCCATACTTACGCCTCCATCATAATTTAATTTAAAATATATACCTCTAATGAATCCTACAACGCTGCACGAACTTCCTTATATTTAGCTACATAACGCGCAGCGTTCTCTGTGATCAAATCGTAGCGGCCATCCTTGGCCGGAGCTGTCAGGTTTCCCCCGATGCCCACTGCGACACTTCCGTTGCGCAGCCATGTTTCCATGTTATCCAGATCGACGCCGCCCGTTGGCATAATTTGCACATGAGGCATTGGCCCTTTGATCGCCTTGACAAAATCCGCACCCATGGCACTACCAGGGAACAACTTCACGATATCACTGCCTAGCTTCATCGCTTCCTTAATTTCATTCAGCGTCATGCAACCGGGCATATAGGGAATCGCGTATAAATTGCACAGCTTCGCCGTTTCTTCTTCAAAAGAAGGACTCACCACGAACTCTGCTCCAGCCAAAATAGCAATTCTCGCTGTCAGCGGCTCCAGTACAGTTCCCGCACCAATAACAGCCCGATCCTTAAATTCGTCTCTCAATCTGCGAATCACCTGATCCGCATCCGGCGTGGTAAACGTAAGCTCAATATTGTCCAAACCGCCTTCAATACAGGCTTTGGACATTTGGTACGCTTCCTCCGCTGTGTTTCCCCGAATGACTGCGACAACCCCAACCGAAGTGATATGCTCCAAAACTTTCTTTTTCGTCATGTTTATGATCCTTTCCACGAATGGGATGGCTATGTTCCATTAGCCGCTTGCAAGTACCCCGCTCCAATATGCCGGATTAACGCAGCTCGCTCATGGCTACCTGATCCATGTCTTTGTACGTTTTATTTTCGCCAGCCATGCCCCAAATGAAGGTATAGCTGCCAGTAGCCGCACCACAGTGAATAGACCAAGGTGGCGAAATAACCGCTTCATCATTCTTCATTACCAGATGGCGCGTCTCGTTCGGCTCACCCATCATGTGGAACATTCTGGAATTTTCATCCAGCTCAAAGTAGAAATACACTTCCATACGACGGTCATGAACGTGTGTCGGCATGGAGTTCCATACGCTGCCGTT
Source organism: Paenibacillus sp. NRS-1782 (assembly GCF_050467685.1). Taxonomy (NCBI): domain Bacteria; kingdom Bacillati; phylum Bacillota; class Bacilli; order Caryophanales; family Paenibacillaceae; genus Paenibacillus; species Paenibacillus sp. NRS-1782. The sequence continues at coordinate 120,307 of NZ_JBITPH010000045.1, read as the reverse complement.
TTCCAGTGTCGTCATCCCCATAACCAGCTGACAGCTCTGAATGCCTTCATCATGGATAAAGCGACGCAAGGTGCGGTTGTTGGCTGTTTCCTGCGCGCCCAGACTTTCAGACGGTACATCGGCAAATGACTGCTTCGCTGTCGGATACGTGGTATGAGCCAGTGCCGACACAATGTAAAATTTTGCAGGTTTCGAGCTGGAATCGCTTTCAAAGATCAACTCCTTGCCCCCTCTGCCTACGTAGAGACAGTCTTTCGTGTTCAACTCGTACGTTTCACCGTCTACCTTTACAGTACCGCTGCCGCCAACATTAAAAATGCCCAGTTCCCGGCGCTCCAAAAAGGTTTCCGCCTTGATTTGATCGCTGCCTTCCAGCGCAACGGATTTATTCACGGGATAAATGCCCCCGATAATGACACGATCTTCATGCGTATAAACCAGCTTAACTTCCTCAGGCACAAACAGCTCCTGTATCAAATAGTGCTGACGCAGCTCTTCAGTCGTAAAATGCTTGGCATGTTCGGGATGAGTTGAATAACGCATTTCCATAAAAACATTCCTCCTGTTTAGATAAACTTTTTTATCAATGGGATTGTTATAAAAGCGGTTTCTAACTCTACTTCTTAGCTAGAATTGTAATAATTATCTATGGGGGTGTCAACCCAATTCTTCACTATTCCTTGAAAAACCCTTAATATGCACGAACTTTTACACTCTTTTTACCGTTTGATAAACAAATCCATATTTTTTTATCTACTTTATCCAAAAAAGTTTTTAACAAATATATTAACTTCCTCATTGTGAAAAACCGATTTATGTGATAATTTCAATTTATTCAGTTAGTGCATGCGCTTACAGATTTAGTTTACTAAACAAAGGAGGAATTTTGAATGACCGCAACATTGGATGCTGTTACCTTCGGAGAACCGATGGCCATGTTTTATGCCAATGAAGCAGGCTCTCTGGATGAGGTGCGTTCGTTCACCAAAGCGCTGGCCGGGGCGGAGACGAATGTTTCGTCCGGTTTGGCACGTTTGGGACTACGAGCGGGGCTCGTGACCAAACTAGGCGAGGATGCATTCGGCAGATTCATTGCCGGGGCGCTGCGTCAGGAGGGAATCGACACCCAGAACGTCATGTTTACCAAAGACCACTCTACCGGGATGCTGATTAAATCCAAAGTCACCAGCGGAGATCCGGAGGTCGAGTATTTTCGCAGACACTCTGCCGCTTCCACATTAAGCATCGCCGATTTTAACGAGGCATACTTTGCCGGGGCACGCCACCTGCACTTTACAGGTATTTCTGTCGCCCTTTCTCCCGAATGTCGTGACTTCGCCCGACATGCGCGGCAGTTTATGAAAAAGGCAGGAAAAACCGTATCCTTCGATCCGAACCTCAGACCCAAGCTATGGCCTGATACGCAAACGATGGTAGAGGCTATTAACGAGGCATCTGAGGGCTGCGACTGGCTTCTGCCAGGCATTCATGAAGGTAAAATATTGACAGGCTACACCTCACCTGAGGATATCGCTTCCTTCTACCTTGACCGTGGTACTTCGCTGGTCATCATCAAGCTAGGGACAGAAGGCGCGTATTATAAATCCGCCGATGCAGAAGGATATGTAAAACGCTTCCGAGTGGAGCATGTCGTCGATACCGTTGGGGCGGGCGACGGCTTTGCCGCTGGCGTCATCAGCGCACTGCTGGAGGGCTTGCCCCTGGCTGAAGCGGTCAAGCGCGGCAACGCCCTCGGCGCACTGGCTGTCATGTCAGCCGGAGACATGGACGGCTATCCTACGCGATCCGAGCTGGAGTCCTTTTTGCTCAGCGCCAGCACGAATTAGGCAGGTTTCTTACCCCTGCCTTTTCCTTCATCGCTGGTTCCACAAGCTCAACAAGGGTGAGTTAGGCAGCTTCAGAGATAACTCAAATAACCCGTATTCACTTATGCGCGGCCTGAGCAAGTATATGCAGGCTTATAACGCAGACAGGAATACGGGTTATTTTGTATGATGTGATATTAGAAGTTCACCTACAACGTTTTGACAGATTCACCCCGGTTTAAATCAGGCACAAAGCGGTAAATGATCGGAACCGATTCGCCGCCCTCCTCGATGCTGGACAACAGCGTCTTTGCAGCCTGCTTTCCCATATCCGCAATCGGCTGCGTAATGGTCGTAATCGGCGGATTGTAAATATGGGCAAACTCTGCATCGTCAATTCCGATAATGGACAGCTCGGCCGGAATGCGTTTACGTCGGGCATTCACATATTTCAGTACCTCTGCCAGCACGATATCGTTCCCGGCCAACAGCGCAGTCGGCGGCTCCGGCAACTGAAATAGCTCCTCCAGCGTCTGCTGGATATCCTCCTTCGACACACTCCGCATGTACTCTTCCCGAAAGGGCAAGCCACGCTCCTCCAGCGCCTTTTTGTACCCGCTCAACCGCTCTACCCTTGGAGTAATCCGGTTCAGTCCCAGCGGCAGGGTAATCAGCGCGATCCGTTCATGCTTATGGGCCACCAGCTCCTGAATCGCCAGCTTGACCGCCATTTCGTTATCCAGCAACAGACTGCGCGTGTTCACACCGTCTACCAGACGATCCAAAAACACCAACGGGTACTTTTCACGAATGAGCTGGTTGTAAATATCCGCATGCTTGCCTGTCGGAAAAATAATCAATCCGTCCACCTGACGAGCCTTGAGCATCTCAATATACTGGCTCTCCTTGTCCGGGTTTTCGTCAGCGTTACAGATGATTACCTGAATGCCAAAACGCTGCAATTCCTCCTCAATAGCCCGAATCGACTGGATCGACAGCGTATAATCTATGTTGGCTACAATGACACCCACCATAAACGTCCGGTTCTGTTTTAAACTGCGGGCCAGCCCGTTGGGCTGATAATTTAATTCCCGAATGACCTCGGCAATCCGGTCTCTGGTCTGGTCGCTCATGTATTTATATCGTTTGTTCAGAAATTGCGAGACGGTGCTTTTAGACACTCCCGCCTTCTGGGCAACATCTTCAATCGTCGGTTTCTTCATGGATACACTCCTTGTCCCTCATGTACAACATGCACTGCATTAGCGCAACAAAAGTATATCTTTTTTTTAGTAAATTTACCATACTTCTATTTATGAATACCATGATTATATAATCTGAACTTAAAAGTTACCTATCGTGCCACTGCGCAGACGGATGGTGCTTCGCTTGTACAGCACCATTCCGCCTACTCCGTTTTCCATGTACATTTTTTAGATCAGCTTATACAACTACTATTTACTCTCAGAGCAGCAAAAAGAGGCAGTTCAAGATGCTCTCTTGAACTGCCTCCACATCATCATAAATGATCCTCGAATCAGTGTACCGGAACTGGGGCTGCTGGCTGATCTGGTGTATCGTGCTCCACCAACGCATGCTTTTCCCACAAACGGCTTCTCCAGCGGGCATACATAATGAAGGCACGAGTCCATTCATCTGCGGCAATCGCCAACCACACACCAGCGAGTCCCATATCCAGCTTGAACACAAGCAGATAACCGAGCGGCAAGCTCATGCAGACCATGGAGATCAGTCCTATAAAGACCGGGAACTTGGCATCTCCAGCAGCACGCAACGAGTTAATAATAACGATATTCGTCGTCCGACCGGTTTCCAACAGAATGCTAAGTAAAATCACCTGCGCTCCCAAGCGAATAATCTCAGGGTTTTCGGTGAACAGGCTGAGCAAGGGCACGCGGAAAAAGATAATAATCACATCAATAATCACAGTCACTAGAAGCGCCCATTTTACACTACTCATTACACGTTTATAAGCGGTATCCTTCTGTCTGGCTCCGACCAGCCTTCCGACCACGATGGCTGTACCCATGCCGACCGCCATACTGAACAAGTAAATATAGCTCGAAATGTTATTGGCATATTGGCGGGTTGCCATCGCTTCTGCGCCCAGATAGGTCACGTACAGTGTGAAAATGAGCTGACACGACTGATACATGATGGATTCCAGCGCGGATGGTACACCAATACGCAAAATTTTGGCGATAAACTTTTTGGATAATTGGACGTAATATTTCCACTCGACCCGCACCTCGGTTACGCGGTACATCAGCCAGAAGAAGATCAAGAGACAAATAAAGCGGCTTCCTACCGTAGAAATAGCTGCCCCCTCTACGCCGAGCGCAGGCATTCCCCAATGTCCGAAAATCAAAACATAGTTACCGATGACGTGAATCACGTTCATCAACATGGATACATACATCGTTTCCTTGGTAAAACCATGTGTACGAATCGTCGCCGCCAGCGCGTTGATCAGTGCCTGAAGGAAAATGGCACCCCCGACGATACTCATATAGGATTCCGCATAAACCAGAATATCTCCCTTGACGTTAAGCCATTGCAACATATGAGTACCGAACACAAGAAAAATCACGCTAAGCAAAAGACCTACCATCAAATTCAAGGTAATGGCCGTACCCGTAACCTGGGCCGCTTCGACAAGCTTTTTAGAACCGATATATTGAGCTACGACGATAGCAGCGCCGTTGCCGATAACCTCCAGTACAAGGATAGCAATTGAAATAATTTGGTTGGACGCGCCTACACCCGACACCGCATTATCAGATACAGAGCTGATCATGAACGTATCGACGCTGCCCATTAGCATAAACAGGAACAATTCGAGGAAAATGGGCCAGGTCAAATGGAACAAATTCAGTTCCTTGGCTTCGGACAATACCGACCCTTTTTTTAGTGCTCTGGTTGTCATTCATTCACCTTACTTCATAGAATTATTTAACGAACAAAGGGTATGTTAGCACAGTCTTTCTGAAAATACATCCCGTTTGTGTAAAATGATTTGCAAAACGCGTAAGAATTCATTTATCACCTTCTTCACAATTGATTATCGAACTTTATTGAAATCCAGAAGGGTATAATAGAATATGGGGCTGTGAGCATTGCCGCTGACAGGCTGCGCGGATGGTTGTACACTGCTAACGCACGATTTGTGAAGTATACTAAAAATGTTCGGCCATCAAAGGCTTATATTGCAATAAAGGAGGCTTTTACAGATGACTCAATCATTTCAGGCCCTTGTCGTCGATCAGACGCAGGACGGTGAAGTTCAAGCAGAGGTACGCTCTTTGGAAGCTGGCTGTTTACCTGCTGGAGAAGTATTGATTCGTGTCGCTTATTCCAGCGTCAATTATAAAGACGGGCTTGCCGCCCGCAAGGATGGCAATATTGTCAAAGCCTATCCGTTCGTGCCGGGCATAGATTGCTCGGGAACTGTCGTCTCTTCGGAGGATAGCCGTTTCAGCGAAGGACAAGCCGTTCTCGTTACCGGATACGGATTCGGTGTGTCTCAATTCGGGGGATTCAGCGAATATGCGCGTGTGCCTGCGGACTGGGTGGTTCCGCTTCCGGACGGACTTACACCAAGAGAGGCCATGATTTATGGGACAGCCGGCTTTACCGCAGCCCTGTCATTGCATCGGCTGGAGCAAAACGGCGTTACGCCAGATCAGGGCAAGGTGCTCGTCACCGGAGCAACGGGGGGCGTAGGCGGAGCCGCGATTGCCCTGCTGGACAAGAGGGGCTACCATGTCGTAGCCAGCAGCGGCAAAGCCGAGGCGCACGACTACCTCAAGGCGCTTGGAGCAGCTGAGGTGATCTCCCGCGATGAGGTCTACGACGGCGCGGATAGCATCCGCCCGCTGAGCAAGCAGCTCTGGCAAGCGGCTATTGATCCCGTAGGCGGCAAGCCGCTCGCTTCGTTGCTCAGCCAGATCGCCTACAACGGCTCCGTTGCCGTGAGCGGCCTGACGGCAGGCACCAAGCTGCCTACCACGGTGCTGCCGTTTATTTTGCGCGGCGTAAGCCTGCTGGGCATAGACTCCGTCTTCTGCCCTTATGAAACCCGCGTAGCGATCTGGAAGCGGCTCGGCAGCGACTGGAAGCCGAAACAGCTGGAACAGCTCGTCGAGCGCGAAATCGGGCTGGCTGACCTGCCAAGCGCGCTGGAGGACATCCTGGCGGCTCGCTCACAGGGCAGAACGCTCGTGCGGGTGGCTGACTAAGCGGAAGTTTGTCTGAAAACTATAAGAAGTCTGTAAATCTGCCGTTTTTGAGATTTACAGGCTTCTTTTGCGTTCGATAAAACATGGTACATTTGAAGAAAAGCGAAATACATCGACGCAGACGTTTAATTTTCACAACAAATGAACCTTTTTGGAGCGGCAGTTGTTATACAGATAACCTGCACAGGAAAGGAGAGCGAATATTGGAAAGCAATCGAGAGTTGTTTGATAGGTATCAACGGGATGTATATCGAACCTGCTACTATATGGTTCATGACCCGTCGGATGCAGAAGATTTAACTCAAGAAGTGTTTATCACCCTATTTCGCAGCAATCGTGAACACATCGAACACCTAAAAGCCTGGATTATGAAAATTACAGTAAACCATTGTCTGAATTACCTTAAACGCCGGAACAGCTTGCATATGAAGGTGTCAGCTAATCCTCATTTATTTGCCGGGATCGAAAGCAAGCCTGTAGACAGGCTGGTGGAGGAGCGCGAAGCCGCAGAGGAATGGGCTGTTTATATGAATCGTCTTCCGGCCAAAATCCGCGCTGTGCTGACACTTCGCTATATGCATGATTTTACTTTAGGGGAAATATCCGAGCTGTTGGAAATCCCACTAGGGACTGTCAAATCAAGGACGCACAAAGGACTTCGGTTAATGGAGCGAATACTGCGGGATGCAGGCGTACAGATTTCCGAGTTGGAAGGAGACAGCTATGAGCAAAATAGAAGAAACCTTGAAGCATAAACTAAATGATGATGCGGGAGTTCCCTATCCCGATTTTGAGAACATGTGGAGCCGTATGGAACAGGCAGGGTATACTGCGCCTACCACGACGGACCATTCCGAAGCCGTTACTCCACGCCGACACAAAAATTGGCGTAAAATAACGATAACTGCTTCTCTGAGCGCACTTCTGGTTGCAGTTCCCGTCTATGCCGCCATCCATTATAATTGGGACAATTTGCTACACGGAAGAAGCGGCATTCAGACGGCTCTAAATCAAGACCTTGGGCAACCGCTGGAGCAGTCTGTGACCAGAGACGGTGTGAAGCTAACGCTACATACAGCTATTGTCGATGAGAACCGGACCGTGATCCTGTACAGCCTGGAGGTCGGAAAACGGGCAGACAACGAGTTTTGGAATGTCAAAGGCATATCACTTAAAAACGCCACGGGGAAAAACAGTGAAGGGGAGTATAACTTTCAGCAATGGGACCCAAAAAATCAACGGTACAACGGGTACTTTGAAAGTGACTGGACACCGCAGCAGGACACAGAGAACATGCGGCTGACCGTAGAACATGTAGAGCTTGACAGCATACAGGAGTTGGATTTACCGCTTGATACCCCATCTCCCAAAATACAAACTTTCACACTGGATCGTGACGGAATGCACGACATAAAGGTACAAGCATTTGAACAAGGGAAGGATAAACTGATGCTGTCCTCGGCGATTACCTTCGATTCGTCGATACCCAAGAGATGGGATAATCCGCAAATCATTGCCTACAAAGGCGGAGAGCCTGTGATGGCGCAGCCTGGAGGGGCTTTTGGCACACCCGGAGATAACGGGGAGTATACAGCACAGCAATATTTTATGCGGGAACATATACCGGAAGGACAAATTACTTACAAGCTGCAATATGCCAAAACCGAGAAAAGTATAGCCGAACCGATGAATTTTGAACTGCAATTAAGCAAAAAGCGGATGGAAAGCGGAACAATCAAGTCAGCACTGAATATCCCGCTGGAGAAAGGAAATCCGAATTTCGCAATGGAACAGATGGTTGTCACACCTACGCAAATCCGTCTCACGATCAGAGGCAAGAAGAAATTCGCCGATATACCTTATCAAAAATACTTCCTTTCCGTGAACGGTAAAACGTTAGAGGGTAACAAATGGTCATCACCCAGTAGCACTCCTGATCTGACCACCATCCGTTTTGAACGACCCTCTGATCTTGTGATTACCAAGGACACACCGAGTACTTTTACGGGTAAATATAAGGTTACGATCCATTCGGATGACAAAACGCCGCAGCGTTTAACGGATATTTCTGAACAAAAACAGACGCTAACTACACAAATCGGCGGTTATCCTGTGAAGTGGACCTACTACAAGCAAGGGGCGGACTTGTTCGTAGAAACTGAAAGCGAGGACGCTCGTTTTGGCGGGATCAACCAGACTCATATTGGCCTGGGTAAAGAACGGATTTTGGGCAAACCGATCTCTGCTAATTTTACAGGGGACAGCAATAACAAAGCGGTTGATGTCTATAAGAATTTCAAGGGAACCGAGGCTTCTATCTACATGTTCTTCTATACAACGGACGAACCAGAAGCAGAGATTACTGTACCCATACAGCCTCTGACGACCCAAAGCGAAGCATCCAAATAGTAATCCTATAAAAAAGGGTGTCCCATATACCTGTGTGAGCTGCGGTATATGGGACACCTTTATTTTTTCCAGTAAGCTGCGATGTGGTTGGAGTTATTCTATTCTCACTTACTTCACAGAGCCTTGCGTAACACCGTTGATGATCCATTTTTGTGCCATCAAATAGACGATAATCATTGGCAGCAAGGCCATCAGGTACGAGGCAAAGGCCAGATTGAAGTCTGTATTAAACTGCCCCTGGAACACATACTGAACGAGCGGCAGCGTGTACTGCTCCGGGTCGCTGATTATAATGAGCGGCAGCAGAAAATCGTTATAGGTGGACAGGCAGGTGAGAATCCCCACGGTAGCACTGATCGGTGCCATCAATGGAAAAATAATTCGCCAGAATGTGCCCCATGTTGTCGCCCCGTCCACCGTAGCCGCTTCTTCCAGCGCAACCGGAATGGAACGGATATAGCCGACATAGACGAACACATTAAACGCCAGCCCGTATACCGTATGCAGCATAATCAGACCAAACAGATTGGTCATGTGAAGTCCCGAGGCCAATTTGACAATCGGCAGCATAATGATCGGGAACGGAATGAACATCGCGCTCACAAAATAAAAATATAACCCCTTAAAAAAGCGCCGCTGCATATTACGCGAAATGGCATAAGCGACCATGGAATTGGTCAACAGCGTCAGCACTACCGTTGATGTCGTGACCACTACACTATTCTGAAAAGCGCTGAAAAAGTTGGTCATGTCCACCGCACGACTAAAATTTTCCCAATGCAGCTCCGTTGGAAAAGCAAAGGCAGAATGCGCCATCTGCTCAGGATTTTTAAGCGCAATCGTCACCGTCATATAGAGGGGAAACAGGATAAATATCGTTCCCAACGCCACCAAAAGCAGTACAGGCCAGTTGGTAAGTCTGCTCGTTCTCATCAGTTATCCATCTCCCTTCTCTGGAGGAATCGTAGCTGCAAGATGGAAATCATCGCAATCACAATAAAATAAATGACAGAGTTCGCCGACTGATAAGCAAATTCCCCGCCTCTAAAGCCCCCTGTATAGATCAAGTGTGATATCGACTGTGTTGCCCGCCCCGGTCCACCGTTCGTCAAGGCCACGATTTGGTCGAACACCATGAGAGAATTTTTCATCGCCAATACCATATTGATCGTAAAAAACGGGGCAATCAGCGGAAACGTAATACTCCAGAATTCACGCCATTTGCCTGCACCGTCCAAATTGGATGCCTCATACAGACTGGTTGGAATGGTTTGCAGCCCGGCCAGATACAGAATCGTATTGAAGGCAATCCCCTGCCATACGGCTACAACTACAACCCCCACCCAAGCCAACTGTTCGCTGCCCAAAATGTTGGTCGATAAAGAGGTAATGCCTACATTTTGCCCCCAAATCGTAAACACGTTCGAAAACAGGTAATTGAATATGTATCCGACAATCAGCACACTCAAAATATTAGGCAAAAAATAAATACCCCGGAAAAAGTTACGGAACCGAATTTTAGCATTCAGCCCCAGCGCAATTAGCAAGCTGAGAACGTTAATCGCAACCGTAACCACAATAGCAAATTTGAAGGTAAACCAGTATGCGTTCCCCACATTATCGTCCTGAAACAGGTTGACATAGTTTTTGAACCCGACAAAGTGATATTGATGACCAAAGCCGTTCCAGTTCGTGAGCGAATAATAAAAGCCCTGAAAAGCAGGCAATGTCAAAAATATAAAAAACAACAGGACAGCCGGCACGGTCATCCCATAGAAAGCCATTAGTCGCTTGTTCATGTCTTATCCTCCTCCCTTATCGGCGGTTAGCTACCTTATCCCATTCACTGTCCAGCTTCGCCAAATAAGCGTCGATGTCTCCGTTTTGCAGGAAGGCCTGCACAATGGAGTTTAACTGTACGGCTTTCGGAATATAATGATCGGCAAAATCAATGACACGCCCGGATTTAAAATACGGCAGCAGCCCCGCTACACTCGGGTCATCCTGCGTGACTCCCTTCACCGCTGAAAACAGCGTTTGCTCCGTAATATACTGCTTGCTGTTCTCCGGCTTCAGCAGAAAGGCAATGAACTCCTCAGCCTCTTTTTTATGCGGAGTGCTCTCCGAAACGGCTAACAGTGTATCTATACCGGACACCAGCTTGACCGCCTGTTCATCGTTCCCTGTCGGTAACGGGAAGAATCCAAGCTCCACCTTCGGATTCGCCTTGCGGATTTCAGATATCGCCCATGAGCCCTGGATATACATAAACCCCTGTCCATTAGCAAAGGCACGGTTCCCGTCCGCATAGTTTTTGCCAAAATTATCGCCATGTCCGTATTTCAGCAGCTTTAGCTGCTTTTCCGCCACCTCGCGGTACTTGTCCTGAAAGGTGACCTGATTTTCACGTCGTTGCAGGAAAAAATCAATGCCCACTAGATTCGGGCCAAGTGCATTGAAGGGAAGGTTCGTCTGCCAATCATCTTTATATGTAAAATAGAACGGGATTTTGCCGGCAGCCTTGATCTTTTGTGCCGTTAGGATCAGCTCATCCCACGTTTTGGGCACCTGTAATCCCATTTCTTTAAAAAGTGTTTTGTTGTACATCACACCATTCGCATTGGAAGCGTAAGGAATTCCAAACACCGGATCGGCCCCAGTCACATCCTTGAGCATGTTGAGGTAAATCGGGTCTACTGTACGTGGCAATTCTGTATTCGCTAGATCCGTAAAAATACCGCTCTGCGCCAAAATGGAATAGGTGTCGGTAGCCCCAAGCCCTACAATGTCAGGTACATCATTTTTGACCACTCGGGTCAGCAGCACCGTCTCTGCCTCCGGCGGGTTGACCTGTGTCACTTCAATGCCGAGATGCTCCTGATTGAATCGGGAGATCAGCTTATCGAAGGAACCCTTGGCCTCCGGCTTGTTCTGGAAAAATTCAATCTTCACCTTGCCTGACGCATCATCCTTATTGCATGCGCTTACAATAATCGCCATTAGAAGTATCAAAGCTAGTAATGACAGCCTCTTGCCCCATTTCCACATACTCATACCTCCTTTTCCCCTATGTCAATCTATTGCGTGACTAGACAATTAATACCCGAACTCTATGTAAAAGGAACGATATGTCATTCCAACATCACAATAGGTGTAATATGTATCCATTTTCAACATAGGATTAATTTGACTATAGAAGAGGAGGCGTTGGTTTGTGAGAGATTGGCGGTTATATGCCAAAAAAGTATGGGTATTCGCTGTAGTATTTCTGCTTTGTTGCGGCATGGGTTTGTTGAATGGAGGTACATCGTTTGCAGCCTCGGGGTTTTATGTAAGCGGAACCAGTCTGAAGGATGCGAACGGAAATACCTTTGTCATGCGTGGAGTGAATAACCCTCATATCTGGTTTGATACACAAGCCTATCAGGCATTGGATACCATTGCGGCGACGAAGTCCAACACCGTTCGCATTGTGTGGCAGACGAATGGATCGGCACAAAGACTGGAGGAAATTATCAACCACGCCAAACAGCTCAAGCTGATTTCCGTCGTTGAGCTGCACGATGTTACGGGCAGCAATGATGCCAATCGTTTGAACGATATGGCCCGTTATTTCGCTCAACCAGCGGTGAAAAAGGTACTGGCCGATAACCAAAAGTATGTCCTCGTGAATATCGCGAATGAATGGGGCGACCACAACCTGTCTGATGCCGCATGGCGGGACGCTTACAAAACGGCGATCACCACCCTGCGCAACGCAGGCTTGCCGAATACGATTGTGATCGACGGCTCCGGTTGGGGACAATATGCTTCCCCGATTAAAGCCCATGGCATTGAGCTATTACAGCATGATCCCAACCATAATTTGCTGTTCTCCGTCCATATGTACGCCAACTACAATGATTCCAGCAAGATCGGCTCCGAGCTGCAAGCCATTAAGGACAAGGGGCTGGCTGTCATCGTGGGCGAGTTTGGCTACAACTACAACAATGGCAACAACAATCTGGGCTCCACCGTGAACCCTTATGAGGTCATGAAGCAATCCCAAGCCAAAGGCATCGGCTATCTGGCCTGGTCCTGGACGGGCAACAACAGCGAAAACGCATGGCTTGACCTTGTGAACAGCAGCGACTGGAAAACGCCGACGGCATGGGGCAATATCATATTGAACGATGCCAACGGCATCAAGAACACTTCAAAAACAGCTTCGGTGTACTGAGGTCTGACTAAGGTTCCAAGGTATTGATATTTAATAAAAGAAGATCCACGACCCGCTAATGGTCGAATGGATCTTCCTTTGTATTGATTAAAGCTTTTATCTCCGTTTTAGCGAATTAAAAAAGCAGCGTCCCACTCCGGATTTTCTTCCCCGATTAATGAAGCCAACACCAAAGCAACACCTGCACTTCCATTCAGAAAACCAGCCTCATCCACTTCTACAAGCCTTCCATCCAGTAGGCTATGATCATAAAAACCAAACAGCGATTCAGAATCGAACATATTTAATACATCTTCCAGTAGCCTGTCCCGTATCACACCTAGCTGCTCATGTCCGGTATCTGAATACATACGCTGAACCAATTGCAGCAATCCTCCGACACCATGACACAATGTGGCAGAGGTTAGTCCCCCGTTGCGATAAAGCCGTTTTTCTATATCCAAATAGGCGCGAAGTCCCGTTTCAATCCATTCTTCATTGTGAACTGCTTGTCCTGCCAGCCAGATCGAACGTGCAATGCCTGGTACACCGTAACACCAGGAATCACGATAACGCTGTGTGCTGTCAGGCAATAAACAGTCACCCATCCATTCTTCAAAAGAAACCCGACCGGGCCAGATCATACCTTCCTTTTCCTCAATACGCCAATGGTTTATAAATTGAGCCAAGCTATGAATGTCATTTTTCAATAGGGGGGCGCCAGCTCCGTGAAGAGCAGACAAGCTCAGGAAAGCTAACGGGCCTGCAACGCCATGTGAAATTCCTAAATTAAAATTCCCTTGAGGATATTGTAGCTTTTCACCCTCCTGAAACTGATATTCCGGTGAAATGTGCCAAGCAGGTAATGTGTAACCACTCGTATTTTTCTCACCGCACATGATCTGGAACAACTCAATTGTCTGCTCCCATATCAAATGCATACCTGGACGATTCAGGAATAGCATAGTAATACGCCCAATTCCCGCAAAGCCTGATATCGTGTCATATTGACTCATTTGCAACCGTCCATTTTCCCACTCTTCTCGATATTGAGTCAGTTTATGCGAAACAATCTCTTCATACCAGGAGGCGAGCGAGTCCAACATACCTTGGTAACGTATTCCTTTTCTGGATAAGGAATGAATGGCCAGCAAAATCCCTGATAAGCCACTATACAAGGATGCATTATGGATACCCTGCTGTTCCAGAATGATGCGAATCCGCTCCAGATATTGATGACCTACCCTATCCCATCCATCATCAGGATACAATCGATCCAACTCACTCATAAATAAACATATGCCTGGGAATCCACTGGCTAAACTCTCGTCCGACCAACGATCTATTTTCGTTCCGTCAGCTTCTATTTGAGGCACCTTTTGCATGCATAAACGTACCTGATCCGGGTCCCTGTAACGCTTGGCAATCTCCTGCAATACTGCGGATATCTTATCCTTCATTTCTCCCTTGACGGGTATCCAGTTGTCGCATGTATATGAAATCGTCGTCATCCTGAAACTCTCCCTCCGGTTTCGACCACAGCTTCTTCTTCATTGAACGAACTAGCTTGAATACTGTACATCTCTGCATATAATCCATCCAGTAGCATCAGCTCCCGATGGGTTCCCTGCTCGACAATTACCCCATTATCCATGACCACGATTTTTTGAGCCAGACGTGCCGAAGAAGTCCGGTGTGTAACAAAAATACCGATGCTATCCTTCATCAACTCAAGAAACAGGACGAGCAAATCCCTTTCCGCGACCGGGTCCAAAAAGGAATTCGGCTCATCCAAAATATAAACATCCGCCTTCCGCAAAAATGCCCGTGCAATTGCCATTCTCTGCCATTGTCCGCCTGAGAGCTGATAGCCTTCTTCAAACCATTTCCCAAGCTGCGTGTCCAATCCTTGCGGAAGCTTGGTTATAATCTGGTCTATAGCCGCGTATTGAGCCGCATGGATGAGCTCCTCATCCTGCTCCATACGCTCTAACGATCCAAAACCGATATTATGACGTGCTGACATTTCATAATGCATAAAATCCTGAAATACTACGCCAATTTTGTCCTGAACCTTCTGCAAGTCGTAATCCTGAACGGGACGACCATTTATTTTAACCGTACCTTCATAATCGGAGTATAGCTGCATCAGCACCTTCATGAGCGTCGATTTCCCTGAGCCGTTCTTTCCTACTATGGCTATTGTCTGGCCTTTATTCATGGTCAAATGAATATCCCGAATGGAAGGAGCTGTTTGACCAGAGTAGGTAAAAGAAACTCCCTCAACGGATACCTTCTCTATACAAAACTTCTTGCTGTATTCTGGATTAAGTGGCGGCGCCTGTTCCTTTTGACGGTGGATCGGATCCGATGTGGGCAACTGTAAAAATAAAAATAACTGCTCCATATACAAATTATTTTGCGAAAATTGGACAATCCCCTGAATCAAGGCCTGCATCTGGCTTTGGGTCAGCATAATCGCCTGAATATAGCCGTATAAGCTACCTATTAATAATTTTTTCTCGAAGGTCTCCCTGATAGCCAGCCACACTACTCCAAACAACACAGCAAGCTCCAACAGGCTGTACATAAAAGTAATGGTGACCCGCTTGCCTAATATTCGCCGGTCTTCCACAAAAAATTTTTGCAATAATTCCCCATATCTTTTAAGCAAATATGAACTTATATTAAAAATTTTTACTTCCTTGACCGCACGGTCATTGGTTAGTAGAAAGGTCATATACCAAGACTGCCGATATAACGGGGTCCGATTCATATAAATTTCAAATTGTTCTTTATTTAACTTAAAAATAGAATATACGGACACCAGAGAGATCATAAATAAAATGACGACCACCCACCATTTCCACAAAAAAAGTAAAGCTGCGGAGGAAAGCATAGTGACAAGACTCGATAAAATGCCCGCCATTTGGGTATACAACTGGTATGGTCGATAAGAGGCTTCCTGGGTTGCACGCTTTAGCTGATCATTTATTTCTGAATTTTCATAATCTGCTAATCCCAAAGAGCTTGATTTCTCCCCTATCATCATATTTAATGACTTGGACAACACTGCTTCAAGCGTACCTTCAACATAGGTTTGGCTCATTGTAACTACATTTTTCAGTACGTAAATTGCTATGAACAACCCAAACTGTAACATTATTAAAGAAATGCCTTGGGTATCGGAATAAACAATACTATTAAGCAGATTTTTCATAATAATTAATGTAAGAACAGGCATCAAACCCTGAACAATATGCAAAAAAACGCTGAAAACCATATAAGGCTTATTCATACGAAATACCAATGCAAACAGCTTTAATCCTTGAATTAAACTCTTCCAGATGGAGGAATTTTTGCGATTCGTAGTTGTTTGCGTACGGCTCATTGGCGATTCCCCCGATATTGAACTAGACTGTTCATAGCATGTCTGGCAATAATCATCACCTTACGTTCCCGTTTCCTGTCTATCCCGAGCAATCGATTCAAATGCATATGAACCACACTATATACAATATCCTCTCTTGTGTTGGTGGACACTCCTTCCTGTTCCTGCTCATAGAGCACACGACTATACTGCTCTACAGCTTCTTTTCTCAGGTTAAAAATATTCTCTATGGAGTTCCGGCTGGATTGGGTTGAAGTTGGATTTTCCTGATTAGATGTCATCCATTGTAAAAAGAACTTCCTTTCCTTACGGAAGTCTTCCAAATACTCTTTAACATTAAAGTGTTGATTCAGTAATACACAAGCATCCTCCGCATGGTATCCAAACTGCCTCAGCAAGTTAATGACACTTAGTGTGGCTATAATCTCCTGTTGCAAGGACGTTTGATTGAATCTGATAAGGCGTACAAGCTTGGCTGTCACCTCACTGTCAGACGAAAACACTCGCTCAGCCCATATCATAAGTCCACTTCCACCGTAACGCTCTATTTCAGGCTCGTACGTATCGATCACAACTCTGGACACCAAACCTTCACCCACAAGCATTTCAGTCCAGTGATGGAACAAAGAGAGAAACACATTCGTTTCACAATCCCTCGATAATTCAAACCTGACACGAAGATGTTTATCAGGATCTGCATATCGGATAAAGTATCCTTGAAGGATATCTCCACTGTGTTGATGCGTCTGCACAAATTCGTCCCAGTATTTCCCTATAAACTCATCCTGTCGGCTGTTTAGACCGTATAATTTAGCATAAAGCCAACGCCCTCCAGGTAGATAGATACAGGCTGCTTCTACAGAACCTTGACTTGCATCCTCATAAACTATATCTAGGGAAACAGCAACCTCTTCCCCAAAAAGGTGTGTATTAATAGCCTGATTCCTTACGAGCGGGAACACAAACTCGGCCGCTAAATGACCATCTCTACGGGAGACTGGCGTTTCTTCGACATCACCTATATGCTCAATTAAAGTGACTTTCCCTTTGGATTGAAGGTCCCTGCAAACTTGTTCCATATGTAACGGGTGATCCAGATCCAGCAAGATGCGGTTATCCGATTCAATCATGTATACATAACGCGGTACACGCCATTCCCTTCGGAATTGGCATACCTGCTCTTCAATCATTCCTATATCCTTGGACTGGCTAGTTGGCAGGTCATTTACGATTCTCCACGTAGCAGGATGGAGAATGATATGCTCATATCTGAGACGCGGGGTAAATGGAGACTGTTCCGCGAATCCCCAATCCATAGGTGACCATTGGTGGTAACCGCTGTCGCCAACCTCAAGGATGAAACGATATATGTTGGGTGTCATTTCTGTATTGAGCATATGCCCAGCTTTGGCAATAACCTCGTGATTACGGCTAATAGATTTCAAATAGAACCGCTCATTACGCACGCCAACAACGAGATCCGATACATGAATTTGCCCTTCCTCATGCACTACATGATTGGTTCCTATCGCTATTTCATAAGGCCGGGTAGGCTTGGTTAATACTACATTGGCCACTCTTCCCGCGCTGGGCAAATAGGATATTTCGGCCAATAGCTTATCAGGTTGTAGCTGCTGCTCTTCTGACTGAATCACGGAAAATATAGCTCCAAAATCCTCCCCAAACAGATCCAAAAATCTTCCAAACGTTTTTCCTGCTCCATCAGAGCCCTGATTGGGTCCCAACAAAAGAGTGTACTCCCCGCGAGTCACATCTATTTCGGTAGATGCTACAAGCTGAAATATCAGTTCCATGGATGGCAAGGCGACCCATTCATCCTGTTCTTGCCCCTTCATAATTTCATCAATCATCACATCTGTTAATACAATTTCATCTTTTCCGTCGCGGATACAGGACACAAACCATTGAAATAGGAGTTTTTCATAGTGTAACCTGAACTTGGACCGTGACGTGTTCTGCAAACGTCCCCTACGACTGGTGGGATGTTTGTAACCCATCGGTGCTCCTAATCCCGTGTCCTCATCCAACAGCTCCAGTAATGGAACCTCCCGATATGGACCATACTTCTCAAGGAATTCCACGCTAAACTCATCCAGCGATCTGTTCTCACGTGTCGAAAGCCTAGTCAGCAATTCAGCTATACGCTCTACATCGCTACGAATAGACTGAGGTAGGGTCATACTTCGATTCTCCAGAGAAAGGTCAATTTGCAGACTTGATTTCACATGAAATATGTCTTCCATGTTCTGTCTTAATTGTCTCAGCAAGTCCTCACCCTGGCCTATAGGAAGACGATTATATTTATGAACAGCATCTGTGATGTGAACCAGTTTTTCTTTGAGTTCATCCATACCCGTTACTGATTTCAGAACAGACAGGATATGATTAAGCGGGTCAGTGGTTGTGGTAGGGGGAATGATTTCCGAAATCAAAAACTCTTGCTCAAATAGCTGCCACACATAACGCTCAATCGTTTCAGGAGCAGCATCCATGAATTTCTGCTGAAGCTGATGAATCAATTCAGTATAAGGAATGGGGCTTGAGCTTGCATCTATCATACAATCAAATACATGGGTTGCACGCACAGATACGCTCTGATCTTCACCTTTAGTCATACTGCCATGCCTTGTCGTGTAGGGAATTTTAGCCCGGCTACCCTGGCGATAGATCAATGTATTACGCTGAACTTTGAGCTGTCGCACGACCTCAGGATGGCTTTCGATTAACTCCACTATCTTTAACAACCATTCCATGTCAGGTCTTGCGCGCTTTTGATAGGTATCAGGGCCTTGCAAACAGAGCCGCGCTTGTTCTCCGAATTGTCCATAGGTTACTCCGGCCAACAAACCAAATGGCGTGGGTCGTGTGATCATTCTTAGGATATAGCGCATGAAGGCCTTGATGACCTGTCCCTGTTTGCGCGGATTGTCTGAATTGCTGATATGTACTAAAGAATCAAGCAAAGTGGGGCTGGAAGCGGCCATTGCTTCACGAATGAACGAATTGTGAGACAATTCGGAAAGATAACGTAAAGCCACCCCCCTGACGTCTTCGCCCTCTTCAACGCAGTTTGGGAAGCATTTTGCAAACTCCTCCATAGGTAGCACAGGAGTACGCAACATAAAAAAATCTAAAGTTTTATACAGATTTCCTGTTTTTTTCATGAGAAGCCTCCGTTCCAGACAGAACTTCTAAACAATTTTTTTTTGCCATCGAGTAAAACTAATAAACATACATGCCACAATCACACCTCCTACACACATCCAAAACTTAAAGGAATTGTCCACCCTTAGAGCAAGCATTATTTGTTGAAATGGGTCCATCAATATAATAAGTGGCCTAAACAACTCAAAGAGGAATACAGATAAAAACAGAATAACTATATAGGCAAACAAGGGTCGGGATACATACAAACATATTGCGCTACTCAACATAAGCTTCACCAAGCAAACCATCGTTAATATAAGATAGAATCCAAGTATGTATGGGATGGCATCTGATGAGGTAGACATCACTGATGAACCATATTTTAAAAAAGTAGAACTATGCGGAAAAAGCAACCATCCCGCAAATATACTTATAAGCAAACTTGTCCCTATAAAAATGACCGTCGTAACTGATAGTGCACACAACTTAGCAAGCCAAAACTGAAAACGGCGGTACGGCCGTAACATGTATAACCTGTACGCCCCCGAGTAAAGATCACCACTTAACTGATCCACATACAGGATAGGCAGCATCGCTGTAGTTAGAAATAGAGCAACCTCACTCATCATCAGCCATGGCAAGTTTAGATTATTTACGGTTACGGTCCCTTCACCAAAACGTAAGACCTTCGTGCCAGTTACTTTATGACTCCATATAGTTGCAATAACTATGAATA
Organism: Paenibacillus sp. NRS-1782; assembly: GCF_050467685.1. Lineage (NCBI taxonomy): Bacteria > Bacillati > Bacillota > Bacilli > Caryophanales > Paenibacillaceae > Paenibacillus > Paenibacillus sp. NRS-1782. Next base: position 100,320 of record NZ_JBITPH010000045.1, on the reverse strand, counting down.
TATAGGCTATATACAACCAAAGAGTGGACTTGCGATTCCAGATCCGTTCCATCTCACTTCGCCAGATTCCCAGCATAAAGAGATCCCCCTAACACAAATAATCATCGGCCACAAAGCGGCGGTATGCCCCCCAAGTAAAAAAGATAAGATATAAACTAACAGCAGTAGCAATCGCTCCATTCACGGACAAATTCCCCATTAAAGATCTATCTAAGCCTGTATGCTGCATATACGGAATAAACATAAATGTGATTATGTTGTATACGTATGGGACATGAGAAACAAAAGAGGCCAATTTTAAGTACAACGAATCAAACAACAGAGAGCCCAGATTGTATACCATACAAACACCGATGGCATACGTTACACTCTTGCTGTACATAGCGACAAAGCAGTAGAAGGAGCTTATTGCTAATAATGAGGCAAGCGCCCAACCATAGTATTCAAGCATCTGCAGTCCTTGAGATCCAGACAGACCCGCGTCACTTACATCATATGAAAGCCTCCATACTTCAACGATCACCTGCGAGGATACTGCAAACGCAATGAGAAGGAGCAAGATAGAAGTATTCAAAACCAGCAGCTTACTCCAGAAAATCTGACCGCGGGTATATCGGCGTATAAATAACAAACGCAGTTGCCCGCTTCGAAACTCCTCTGTGTATACAGCAGCAGCTAAAGCAGCCACAGCCATGTTGCATGCTAAAAACAAATTCTCACGCAGACCAGTAACGACAAAGTTTAAGGATAATACCTCTACAGGAACCTTCATGGTGCGCAAAAAATATACTCCTGTCGAACAAGCTAGCACCGGTGTACATAAAACCATGAGCCAGAACCACTTTCGTCTCCATAATCGCTCGAACTCGCTGTATATTAATAGCTTCATAGTCCCATCAATCCCATAAAAGCATCCTCCAGACGTTGGCCGTCCTCCACCAGTTGATCAGCTGGCCCCTTCCAAACTAGTGTCCCTTCTTTAATTACAATCAGTTCGTCACACATTTGCTGCAACTCATCCAGCAAGTGACTTGAAATAAAAAAGGCATAATTTGACGATTCACGCAGACGAAGCACAATATCTCTCAGCTCCCGCATCCCCATAGGGTCAAGGCCGTTTGACGGTTCATCTAGCAAAAGAAGCTCTGGAGCCCCCAGCATAGACTGCGCAATCCCGAGCCTTTGCTTCATACCCAGGGAATAGGTTTTCACCTTGTCATCCGCCCGTGTTTCAAGCCTCACCTTTGTAAGCAACTCTTCAATATGTATCTCTCGACCTGAAGGGGTAATTTCGGAGTGCAACCGTGACAAATTACGCAAAACCTGCCTGCCTGTCATATAGTCAAAAAATATTGGAGATTCAATAATAGCTCCTACCTTAGACAACGCCTTTTCCCGATCCGTTTGTACATCGTATGAAGCAATCCTTACGGAGCCGCTGGTTGGCTGCATCAATCCGGTCATGATTCGCATCATCGTCGTTTTTCCGGCTCCATTCGGACCGATGAATCCGTATATTTTCCCTTTTTCAAGCTCGAAGGAAATGTCATTCAATAACTTTCTTTTCCCCATTTTTTTCGTTACCTGACTGACCTCCAATAAGGCATCCGACATACTTTCCCTCCATCCACAAACAAAGTATAAGATCATTCTGAAAACGATCATTTATACTTTGATCGTCCGCTTTTTTTAACAGGAAGAGGAACTATCTAGACGTTCCACTTCCTATTTTTAATTATAAAATTCATACATTAAGAAAACGATGAAACTATAAAATATAGTGACTAGCAAAAAGCCCCTATATTGGTGTAGCAATTTTTTCCACAAGTAGCTACGCATTTAGTATTATCGGTTTTATCATCACCACATCCACCAGAGCATCTAGCAACACTAGTAAGTTGAGGTTCCACAGAACCTTGAGATTTGTTTACTTGAACATCCAGATCAAATAAATTGTCAGCCATTGCATTCTCCCCCTTTCGTTTTTAGACGTACCCTTCATTTTCAACGAGCTGCCAAAAACTCGCCCGTCGAAGGATTTATATGAACAACACCCCGACCAGATCGTCACCCACTCGAAATATTGCCATATACTACGTGGACAATCTGTATGTATGTTCTTTGTTGGAAACCAAAACTTCTTATAACAATTATTGGATTTATTTCTACAGACACAAAGATATCACATGTTGCAAAATGAAAAAGGTATATACCAAAAGCATGAATATAATTTATAAATATTCATTTATGTTAATATATTGGCTATTAATTTTCACTAACGATCTCTTTAACCATACAAAGCATAGCCCCTCGGTGAACGTTCTACCTCAGGGCTATGCTTTGTATAAAATTATACCTTTGTTGTTCTAGCAATGCTCATCCAGTGACCATCCCGCCACCTACTCCAGTTCAATCCACTCGCCGAGCAGCGTGTCCAGCTCCGCTTGCAGTCGTTCACGCGCGTCCCACAGCTCCGCCATGCGCATCGTGTCGCTGCTTGTACCGAGCTGCTCCAGTTCGGCATCCGCCGCCGCCAATTCCGCTTCCTTGGCGGCAATCGCCCGCTCCAGCCGCTCGCTGGATATGGCGGGCGTACGGGACGACTTCGCGGCGGCCCTCGCTCCGTCTGCCCCCGTGCCAGCGGATGACCCGCCACCTGCGGCGGGCGAGTCCAAGCGGCTCGCATCGGCCCCGGCAGGCGCTCCTGTCCGCACAGCCGAAGCCGTTCCGTTGCCGGCTGCTCTGGCAGATGCAGCCCCGTCCAAGCCAGAGCAGCCACCTACAGCGGCTCTGCTTCCGGATGCCATGCTGCGTGCCCCGACATCTCCTGCGCTCAGGAGGCGGGCGTGTTCCAGTTCCCGCTTCTTCACCCGGTATTCATCGAAGCCGCCCAGATAAGAGGCCAGCTTTCCGTCCTCCAGCTCCCAGACGCGCCCGGCCAGCTTGTTCACAAAATAACGGTCGTGCGAAATCGCCAGCACGGTTCCCGTGTAGCTTTCCAGCGCTTCCTCCAGCGCCTCGCGTGAGTCGATGTCCAAGTGGTTGGTCGGCTCATCCAGCACCAGCAAATTCGGCTTTTTCATGACCAGCAACGCCAACCGCAAGCGGGACCATTCTCCACCGGACAGCATGCTAACAGGCTTAAACACATCTGCTCCGTAGAACAAATACTTCGCCAGCAGTCCGCGTGCCTCGCCTTCCTCCACACCCGCTTCTTCCTTAAAGTACACAAGCACGGTCGCACGACTGTCCCGCTCTCCTTCCTGCTGCGCCAAATATCCATACTCCACGCGTGCGCCCCATTGCACCATGCCTGCATCCGCACTCTCCTGACCAAGCAGCAGCTTGAGCAGCGTCGTTTTTCCAGAACCGTTATCTCCTAACAAAGCCACCTTTTCGCCAAATTCCAGACTGCCCGTAGCCCCTTTTAATATCTGGCGCTCCCCGTAGGCTTTGGCCATTTCTTCGAAATGCAGCACGCGCCGGCCCGAACGGTCCTCCAGTCTCAAATTAAACTCAGCCCCTTGCGGGTCCAGTACAGGCCGCTTCACCAGCTCCATACGCTCCAGCGCCTTACGAATCGAGTTCGCTTTTTTAAAAAACTTTTCGTTATCCCCATTGCGTCCCCACTCTTCAAGACGCCGAATGGCCTCTTTCATCTTCTTGATCCGCTTTTGTTGTTCCTTGTAGTCCTCGAATTGCAGCAGCAGCCGTTCTTCCTTCTCCTTGACGTAGCCACTGTAGTTTGCATAATACGTAAACGCCTCGCCATCCTCCAGCTCAATCATCTTGACGGCAACGCGATCCAGAAAATAACGATCATGGGATACAACCACACACGCGCCCGTATAGCCTTGCAAAAATTGCTCCAGCCATTCCAAACCTTTTAAATCCAAATGGTTGGTCGGCTCATCCAGCAGCAGCAGATCCGGTCGTCCGATGAGTTGGGACGCGAGTGCAATTTTCGTTTTCTCACCGCCGGAGAGCAAACCGAAGCTGCGCGTATACATGGCTTTGGGAATACGCAGCCCGTCGGCTACCTGGTCGATATTCGCGTCCATTTCATAGCCGCCGCTTCGCTCAAACCGTTCTTGCAAGGCTGCATACGATTGCAGCAGCTTTTCCAAACAATCCGCATTCGCAGCTACAACCGGATCGGACATTTCACACTCCAACTCACTCATCTGATTACGGCAATCCTTCAACTCACGATAGGCGTAAGCCAGCGTTTCATACACACTCAAGTGTTCAAACTCCGCCGGGATTTGCGGCAAATAGCCAATTTTCGTATTCTTGGCGATGACGAGCTGCCCTTCATCCGGTCGAGATAAACGCGCAATGAGGCGTAACAGGGTGGTTTTGCCGCTTCCGTTGCGACCGATGAGCCCCACCTTTTCCCCCGTATGAATATCAAACGATGCACCGTCCAGAATCAGATTGGCACCGTGGTATTTTTTCAATTGTTGACCGTTCACAATATACATGTCTAGGCTCTCCTTTATTTAGGAAGACCCTTACCCGCGCAACACAAAAAGAGCCGCAGGAGCTAGTAGCCCGCGACTCTTTGGATGATATAGCAATCCGTTCGAGTTAAGGTAGGCGTCTTCTCGCGATGTTTACAACCGTATGATTAAAATTGGACAGACTTCTCCCGTTGTATGGAAAAGCATGCATAATGCCAGCCATAGCAATCGGCAGCTGGCTAATACGGTTGTTCAGCATCTCGTGATTCACCTACCTCACCTCCTTCTTCATAATTGCGTGTAGCATAACATAGTTTTTTGCATAATAAAAGAGGGGAATGCCGGATCAAGCTATAATATGGATTGGTGCCCGTGCCCTCTGATGGCCTCCGATGTCCCAGTTCTGGTAATCGAAAATACGCCGCATACAAAAGCAACAATCACAAAAACCCCGCCTACCCAGGCATTCGTGGCAACCGATTCACTATTCTCAATTACCGCACCTCCCAGGGCTGAGCCGAGGGCAATCCCGATCTGGAGAGCGGAGAAATTGAAGCTTTGCTGAATACTACCCGATTCGGGGGCATTTTCGATAAGATAGCTCTGCATCGGCGGGGACAAGGCCCAGCTCAATATTCCCCAAATAATCAGCAACGGCACAAATACATACATCGAGTGAACCGAGAATGGCAGCAAGAACATCACGGCGATAAATACGCCCACAATAATCAAAATACTTTTCGCTGTGCCAAAACGATCCGCCAAAGAGCCGCCAATAAAACCGCCCCCAACGGCCGAAAGTCCAAATACAAAATAAGCGACACTAATCCACGATGCGTTCAAGCCCATCATATTCTCCATAAATGGAGTGAAATACGCATACAGCGTGTAATGCCCTGCCAATGTCAGCGCAGTAACCAGATGAGCACTGATGACTTTAACATTTTTCAAGGATTTCAATTGCTCGCGCATAGGTACAGCCTGCTCCGTCGGAATCCGCTCCATAAACAAACTGATGACGATCATAGCAACCACTGTCAACACGGCGATAATCAGGAACAGCACCCGCCAGCCAAATGCATTTCCAATCAGTACCCCGGCTGGAATACCAAGCACGATGGACGAGCTAACCCCCATGGAGATCACACCGAGAACCCGGGCCTGATAAGCCTTGGACACCACCTTGACGGCAATCGTCAGCGATAACGTCACAATCAATGATCCACTTGCGGCGGTAACGATACGGGATATAAATAAAACCGCATAATTCGGACTCCAGAAGGCCAACAGGCTTCCCAGAATAAAAATAAACATCGACCATAAATACAGCCGTTTTCGTTCAATTCTGGCGGTCAGCGCCAATAATGTCGGCCCGGCGATAGCATAGACAAGCGCATAGATCATAATAAGCTGTCCCGCCGTGCTTACGGAGACATTCAAATCCTGCGCAATCTGGGGCAGGACGCCACCGATAATTAACTCCACCAGCCCGACCGTAAAGGTCGCAATCGTTAAGATAACTACTTTAAAGTTCATTACATAAGCTCCTTTGCTATCATGTAAATCCCTCGATATACGCAAAAAAATCCTGACCACAAGAAATGTACAAAGACGCACATTTTTTGTAATCAGGATTTATCGGTTCCTGGTAGAGACCCTCAAACCATATTATTGAGGTTATACAAATGGGACATTCATTGATCACGCATCACGAAGGTTATAGATATTACTATAAAGGAGCCGAACCCGAAGTTCAACCCCCTAAAGCTGTAAAAATTCACTCATGGCGCGATCCGATAGATACGGTAAGTATTCATGGCCGTATTCGTGATACAGGAGCATTTCCTTGTCCGACGCGATTTTATTGTACACCGCATACTGTGTGGAGGGCGGACAAACCGTATCCGACAGCCCCGTCACAAATAGCACCCGACCGCGAATACGATCTGCCAAATGTTGAATGTCAATGTAGCCTAATCGGTGAAACAGCTCCTCCTCGCGCACATGATTCGGATCAAACAATCGAAAATAATACACCAGTTCCTCATATGCAGACGTGGTGGCATCCAGCGCCCAAGCTCTTTTATAGTCCGACAGGAACGGATATACCGGAACCGCTACACGCACACGTGGCTCCAATGCTGCGCAGGCAACCGTCAATGCTCCCCCTTGGGAGCAGCCGAATGCGCCGATTCGATCAGGGTCTACCTGCTCCATCGACATCAGAATGCGCACCGTCTGCACGGTATCCAGAAATACATTGCGGTAATAGAGCCGATCCGGGTCTGGGTCGTCGATTCCCCGGATAATATGCCCGCGAATCGTCGTTCCCTGAATCTGCAAGTTGTCCTCAGACAAACCGCCTTGCCCCCGACAATCCAGAGCCAGTACGGTAAATCCATGTGCCGCATAGCTCACCTTGTCGAACCAGTCGCCACTGTCAGAGGAATATCCATGAAACATCGCCAAAGCCGGACCTTTTTCTGTAAAATGCTTGGGTCGGACGAGCTTTCCATGAACCTTCGCTCCGCCTACTCCTGTAAAATACAAATGAAAGCACTCCACCAGCGGAGAGACAAAATCGGCTGGCTCCAGCGTAATATCCAGCGGCTGCCGCTCCAGCTCCTGTAGCGCCCGTTCCCAGTACGCATCAAAATCCGGCGGCTTCGGACTACTGCCCGTATACGACTGCAATTGCTGTAAAGACATATCCTCCGGCATTCAAGTTCCCTCCTACATTCGGCCCGACTCATGGTCGTCTGCGACCACTTCATCCGTTGCGATGACATACTTCATCATGTCGGATACTGTCGTGTATGCGACACCTACATACGTATCGGCGGCTCCATAGTAAATTGCAATCCGTCCGGTGTCCGCATCATGCAGCGTAGCACACGGGAATACCACATTCGGCACAAAGCCCCTTTCCTCGTACCATTCCTCTGGGGTCAACACGAAATTGGAGGAACGATATTTAACCTTAGATGGATCATCCAGGTCAAGAACGGCTACTCCCATGCTGTATACCAGCCCATTACACGTGCCCGTCACCCCGTGGTAGAACATCAGCCAGCCATCGGTCGTCTCAATCGGAGCTGGCCCGCCGCCAATCTTCACCGATTGCCACCAGCCCTGCCCGCCCTTGCTCATCACATGGCGATGCTTGCCCCAATACACCAGATCCGGGCTTTCACTGAGAAAAATATCACCAAACGGCGTATGACCGCTATCGCTCGGACGGGATAGCAACACATAGTTTCCGTTTAATTTGCGGGGGAGCAGCACACCGTTGCGATTAAACGGCAGGAACGGATTTTCCAATCGTACAAAGCTTTTAAAATCCTTCGTTTGTGCCATACCCAACGCCGCACCGTAAAAATCTGTACACCAGATGATATAATACGTATCCTCCACTCGAACCAGACGCGGATCATAAGCATAATTAGGCTGGTAATCATTTCCTTCCTCATCGACCAAATGCAGCCGCTCCGCTTCAATGTCCCAAGCCAACCCGTCGTCACTCCAGCCCAGATGCAAATGCGGGCGTCCATTAATCGTTTCCGCCCGAAACACTCCCACAAACCGCCCCTCATACGGAGCTACTGCACTGTTGAAAATACGGGCAATGCCCGGCACCGGATTCCGTCCAATGACCGGATTCTCACTATGTCTCCATACCGGAGCCTCACTGCCTTCAGGCTTATCTTGCCACGGCATTTCCGGCAGACTGTCTCCCACAATTCGTACGTTACCTACATCCAAATCCACATTCAATTTACTCATACATATGCTCTCCTCTCACCGAGACACTTGATTTTATCGTTTTTTCTATTTCACTGAACCCTGTGCAAATCCGTTATAGATATATTTTTGTAATGCCAAAAATGCAATTAACGTCGGAATAATAGCAATGATTATACCCGCGCTGATCACTTCCCATTGCGAGCCATACGGCCCTTTAAACTTGAACAACGCCGTCGAAATGACCTGAAGGCTTGTTTTGGGCATATACAGAAACGGGGTGTAAAAATCGTTGTAAATATTAACCCCTTTGATAATAATGACCGTCACAATGGCGGGCTTGAGCAGGGGCAAAATAATGCGCCAGTAGATGGTCAGATAAGAGGCCCCATCCAGCATGGCTGATTCATCCAGCGCCACCGCGATGGAATCCAGAAATTGCAGAAAAATATACACCGCAATAATATCGGTTCCCAAATACAGCAAAATAGCTGCCCAAGGCGTGTTAAACAGCTCCAGCTTGTTGATAATCTGGAATGTCGATACCTGTGTCGTTACCCCCGGAATGAGGGTTGCGAGCAAAAACGCACCCAGCATGAGACTTTTGCCTTTAAATTTAAAACGATTCAAAATATACGCGATCATAGAGCCGGTCAACGTCGCGCCGATGATCGAAATGATCAGAATAAAGGCCGTGTTCACAAATCCGGTCAGCATGTTGCCGTTCACAAAGGCTTTGGCATAGTTCGCCCAATTGAACCAATTGTTCGGAGGAGTCAGAGGACTGGTTGCCGCATATTCAGCCTTTGTCTTCAAGGAAGCAAATAATATCACGATAATCGGCAATAGAGCGACGAACGCACTCAGCAACAGTGCGGCATACTTAATGCCGTTCGCCAGCGTTCTTTTCAGCATATACACGGTTAATCCTCCTCTCCCCGAATCAGCAAACGTTGCAGCAGCGTAACTACAATCACGATCAGCAGCAAAATAACCGCCATCGCCGAGGCCAGACCGACCTTGCTGTACTTGAACGCCACGTCAATCGTCTGAATGACAAACGTTTTACTGCCATTGGAGCCGCCGGTCATAATATACGGAATATCGAATGCACTGATCGCACCACTAATCGCCAGGATGAGATTCAGCTGCAAAATCCGCTTGATACTTGGCAAAATAATGTACCGAAACTGATGCCAGCGGTTGGCCCCGTCCATATCAGACGCTTCATACAGATCACTTGATATGGAGGAAATCGCACCGAGAAACACAATAAAGTTAAAGCCCATGTATCTCCAAATCGACGTGCCAGCCAGCGAAATATTGATAATCTCCGGGTTGCCCAGCCATAGCTTGATATACGATTCCAACCCCAATGCCTGAAGTAGTGTATCCAGTGTGCCATCCGGCTTGAAGAAGAATAGAAAAATAAAACCAATCGCCACCCCGTTCATCAGGGAAGGGAAAAATAAAATGCCCTTAAACACATTTTTAAACCAGGTTTGAAAGCTGAGAATGGTTGCAAAATAAAGGGCCAATCCCATCTGTACAAACGTAGCGACAAAGTAATATAGACTGACCTTAAACACCGAGAAATACTCAGGGTCGGTAAAGATTTTGATATAGTTTTCAAAGCCCACATATTCCAGACGCTTACTGTAGCCGTTCCAGTCCGAAAAGCTGTATTTGAACATGTTGATCACCGGCAAGTACGCAAAAGTGACCAGCAGCGCCAGCGGAATAAATGAAAAGGCTGCAATAATCGCCATTCTTTGTTTGGAGTAGCTAAGATTCGAAAATTTAAACATGCTGCACCTCCTGGCTATCCGTCCATCGACTGCTACGTCGATCCTTTCTATCGTCAGTTCAGATGACTATTTGGCTTCCTTCGCAGCCACTTCTGCACGCGCCTTCACCCATGCGTCGTTCAGATCCTTCATAATGGTGTCATACGATTCCGGGCGGTTACCGAGCGCTGCCTCAATAATGCGTTTCTTGAAGTCCGGCTGCCACAAACCGATTTCTCCCTTTGTGTCGATTTTATTGACAATCCCTTCCTGCCCTTTTGGAGAAGGAGTGAGCGTTTCAAAGACAACTCCTTGATCCTCGTATTGCTTCAAAATGTCAGGCAATTCCGCACCCTTCAGCGGACTAATGCTGCCCGACTGCTCTACGGCATAATTGGACTTCTCGGTAAACCAATTCACCCAGGCACGGGCTGCTGCTTTATTTTCACTGTTTACGTTAATGCCGAGGTTGTAATCCCCTGCCAACAGCACAAGCACCTTGGAGGTATTGGTCGGAAAAGGCATAAAGCCGATATCATCCTTGTTGGTCGCTGTGCTTTTGATCTGGTCAATCGCCCAGGAGCCGAGTACCATCGTACCGATTTTGCCTTGAGCCATATCCGCCTTGGAGGTTTCCCAATCCGTGGTGGTCGGGTCTTTTTCGATCAGGCCATTTTTAGCGGCATCGTACATGATCTTATACAGCTCATAGTGAGGCTGACCCTTCGTGAAATTGTCGTCTGTACTCGGCTGTGTGACATTCACATATTCCTTCGTACCTGCCACTGTAGCCAAATCGGCTTCCCACTGGGTCAGTGCCCAACCGGAGGCATAGTTCGTAAACAGCGGCACCGCCTTGGTTTTGTCCTTAATCTGCTGTAGCGCTTTCAAAAATTGATCCGGGGTTTTAGGAAGTTGCGTGATTCCCGCATCCTTGAACACATTTTTGTTATAAATCACACCGGAATACGTCATTGCTACTGGAATACCGTAGACATTATTGTCCACCATACGTTCTTCAATGCCGGTATACTTGCTCTTCATCTCCTCATAAGTGCCTAGTGGTTCGAAAAATTCAGGTAGCTCTGCAATGGGAATGCTGGTAGGAATAAGCAAAACATCTCCGTAATCTCGTGTCCCCATCCGAATTTTAATTTGGCTCTCATAATCGGCTAATGCCTGAAAATTGACCTTCACCTTTGGATAAAGCTTGTTAAATGCCTTGGCGTAGTCCTGAAACACCGTATCCACAATGTCTGTCCGCTGTGTGATGATCGTGATTTCGCCCTCCACATCCTTCGGATCAGAGCTGGCTGCTGGCGTATCTGATCCTTTTGGGGCACACCCTGCAAACAACCCCGCTAACAATAGCACCGATAGTAACGGCACCAAAACCTTGGACAACTTCATAAAACGACCCCTCCTTCTTTTAAAATAAGGTTATCGTTAAACTAACAAAATCATTTTATTATGATAACGCTTACTATGTCAATTTTATTATTTTGTGAATATAATCAGAGCTACAAAAGTTTCATAATTTCAATATATTTCGGACATATATTCCCAACCAGAGTAATAACGACAGCAGCATAGCTGCCCTGAAACATAACCATTAGCCTTGGGGTAACGGTTATGTTTCAGGAGAGTTGACAGCTTTTAAATACGTGATTATGATTTTAAATAAAGTTAACGATAACCTAATATAAATTACAAAGGAGGATTTTGCCTCTTGGACACGTTGCTACATGAGATCAGACAGGAATGGAAGGATCATATACTCCCGTTCTGGCTAAGGTTGAAGGATGAAGCGCACGGTGGATTTTATGGTGAGGTGGATGTCGATCTGCACATCCATACGAAGGCGGACAAGGGCGGGATTGCCACTGCACGGTTACTCTGGTCATTCTCGGCGGCAGCCCGTGTGACCGGGGAACGCATCTATAAGGATGCCGCACGACACGCTTTCCTGTTCCTGCAACAGCACCTGATAGACCCGGTATATGGAGGAATGTACTGGATGGCAGATCATACGGGCCGTCCTGACGACACGTGCAAGCACGTCTATGCGCAGGCATTCGCCATTTATGCCTTGTCCGAATATGCGCAGGCAACGGGCGACCCCGATGCACTGCCACTAGCTAAGGAGCTGTTTCACCTGCTGGAGCAAAAAGGATATGATCGCACCCGCCAAGCATATGGTGAACAATTTGACCGTATGTGGAACATACAGCCCAATGAGCTACTCAGCGAAAACGGGGTTACCGCGTATATCACCATGAATACACATATTCATGTTCTGGAAGCGTATACCCAATTACTGCGCGTATGGCCGGATAAAAGCGTGCGCGATGCACTGGCGAATGTACTGGACATTTTATACAGTCGTGTTTACGATGCTTCCGCCCGGCGGTTGGGGGTATTTTTCGACAGTGACTGGCGCTCTCTGCTCGACCTGACCTCGTACGGTCACGACATTGAAGCCAGTTGGCTGATTGAGGAAGCTATGAACGTACTGGGGCACCATCCCCCGGAATATGTAGAGATGGTGGTGGATATCTCCCATGCGGTAGCCGAACGTGCTGTTCAGCCAGATGGTTCACTGATCAACGAACGGGAAGGCGATCGGGTAGACACCTCGCGCATATGGTGGGTACAGGCAGAAGGAATCGTTGGCTTTTACAATGCGTATCAACGAACTCAGGACGAACGTTTCTTACAGATTGTACGGGATTTGTGGGCCTACACTCGGCAGTATATCGTAGATCCACGACCTGGAGGTGAATGGTTCTGGTCCGTTCAAGCGGATGGCAAGCCTGATCCAAAAGAAGTTGCAGGACCTTGGAAATGCCCTTATCACAACAGCCGATTTTGCATCGAAATGCTGGAAAGGACGGGAACGAAATGATTCATACCCAATACAATAAGCTGCTTGCGCAGCAAGAGGAACTGATTACACGCCCGAATGAGGTCAACACCACCTTTTACAATGGCATCTACGAACGTTACCGTTACCCTGTACTCACACGTCATCACGTCCCGCTGCACTGGCGGTTTGATTTGAACGAGCAGACGAACCCGTTTTTCATGGAGCGTCTGGGCGTGAATGCAGCGTTAAACCCGGGCGCGATCTATCATGAGGGCAAATATATTCTGGTTTCCCGCACCGAGGGGCTGGATCGGAAATCATTTTTTGCCCTGGCCGAGAGCGATAACGGTATTGACCAGTTCCGGTTCATTGATGCCCCATTGGTATGGGACGATATCGACCCGGACGAAACGAACATGTACGATATGCGGCTGGTGAAGCATGAGGACGGCTGGATCTACGGCATTTATTGCTCAGAGAAAAAGGATCCTGACGCACCAGCACACGACACCTCCAGCGCTGTCGCTCAGGCCGGACTGGTCCGCACCCGCGATCTTCGCACATGGACCCGTCTACCGAATATCTCCACCCGATCACCGCAACAGCGTAACGTTGTCCTGCACCCCGAATTCGTGAACGGCCAATACGCCTTTTACACTCGTCCGCAGGATGGATTTATTTCCACCGGCTCGGGCGGCGGCATTGCCTTCGGTCTGTGCGAGGATATTACACAGCCTGTGATTGAGAGCGAAACAGTGATTGACGAGCGCTGCTATCATACGGTGTACGAAGCCAAGAACGGACAAGGGCCCGCTCCGATCAAGACCAGCCGCGGCTGGATTCATATCGCTCATGGCGTACGCAATACCGCCGCTGGTTTGCGATATGTGCTGTACACCTTTGCCACCAGCCTGGAGGACCCTTTGCGCGTCATCGCTAAGCCCGGCGGGCATTTTATAGCCCCCTATGATGAAGAGCGTGTCGGGGATGTCTCGAACGTTATCTTTTGCAATGGAGCATTGGTTAACGAGCAAAATGAAGTCTTTATTTACTACGCCTCCAGTGATACCCGTATCCACGTGGCAACAACGACCGTCGCCCGCTTGGAGGACTACACGTTCAACACACCGCCTGACCCACGGCGTTCACTCGGCAGCGCCGCTGTCCGACGTGAACTGATTCAGCGCAATGAAGCGCTATTGCAAGCAAGCCCTCATTCTTCGTAGCGGTCATAAGCCGCAAGCTTTATCCTGCCTGCGGAACCATGTATACTATCCAGAGAACAACTGTTATCCGCAGGCTAATGGTTGTCCTCTGGGCAGCTACGCTGCTGATGTTGATCTTTTTTAAATTGGAAGGCGGAACAGGAAATGAAGAGCAACGTAACGATGCGGGATATTGCAGAAAAGCTGGGGGTTAGCAGCGTGACCGTGTCGAAGGCGCTCAATGACAAGGATGGAGTTAGCGATGAGCTAAAGGAGCGCATCAAGACGCTTGCGGGCGAAATGGGCTACCGTTTCAATACCGCTGCCAAGTCCATGAAGGAGGGCCTCACCTATAACATTGGTGTAGTCATTCCCGAGCGTTTTACCGGCCCCGGCCAATCGTTCTATCTGTACATCTATCAGCAAATTTCGCGGGAACTCGAGCAATACGGCTACTACGGCATTCTTCACATCCTCCATCGCGAGGACGAAGAACAGCTTCATCTGCCACGGATCTATTACGATCGCAAGGTGGATGGCTTCATTCTTCTGGGACAAGTGAGTAAGCCATATATTGAGCTAGTGCAGTCCATGGACCTGCCCAAAATGTTTCTTGATTTTTATGATGAGCATGCAGATATCGACTCCGTAGTAACCGATAATTTTTACGGAGCCTACGAGCTGACCAACTATTTGATCGCCCAGGGACACCGGGACATTGCATATGTGGGTAATCTCTACTCCACCAGTAGCATTCAGGACCGTTTCCTCGGCTACTATAAATCCCTGCTGGAGCACAGGCTGCCTCTGCGTAACGAGTGGGTACTCAGCGACCGGGACGACGAGGGGGTATACGTTGATATGGAGCTGCCTCAGCCACTGCCGACCGCCTTCGTATGCAACTGTGACCAGGTCGCGTACAACCTGGTGCAAAAGCTCATTGCTCTGGGATACCGCGTGCCTGAAGATTGCTCTGTGGTTGGCTTCGACAACGATGTATATGCCACCCTTATTGTTCCGCAGCTGACCACCGTTGGAGTGGACATTGAACAGATGGCACGTACTGCCATTGAATCCATAATGAAAAAAATAAGCCATCCCGGCAGTCGTTTTGGCCGGGTCCTTGTACACGGTCACATCGTGTATCGTGATTCCGTGCAGCGCATGGAGCAGCCGTGATGGATGTATGCCTTGGACAATTGGCCCTATTCTCAAAGCTTCACAACCAAAAGCCGCTCAGCATGTTGCTGGAGCGGCTTTTGGTGTTCATAGATTCTACACACGTGGTCAACATACTCGCCTTTACTCAGGAGCGTTGGGCTACAAAAGAGTTGCCCGTTCGATTGAGAATCGGGAGCATCCGCGTTTCCTGTCCCATGGAGGCTTGGCAGAACGGACAAACCGGTTCGCTTAAAAAGGTGAAATCCGTTCGCATCCAGCCATTGCAACCCTCGCTGGTACACGACCAAATCGCCGTATCTTCCTCTGGGATAATCTCCGGAGCCTGGCGTCTGTACATCTACATTCCCCCTCGGTTTTATGGGGTAATCCCCTACATTAGAAGGGAGCCCCGCCCAACGAAGCGACAACGAGGCTCCTCTGATCCAGCTCGTCCTGACCGTGTTTAGCTGGTCTTGGTGACATGCTCCGCCTGCGGCCCGCGCTGGCTTTCCACCACATTAAATTCCACATGCTGGCCTTCGTCCAGCGTCTTGAAGCCTTCGCCGTCGATTGCGCTGTAGTGGACAAAAATATCCTGGCCCTCTGTCTCGATAAAGCCGAAGCCCTTATCTGCATTGAACCATTTCACTGTTCCTGTTGGCATATTGTTAAATCCCTCCTGTGCGGGTATTAATATGCTCCATCCTCTGAAAAATATGCGTATTTTCCCAAAATGTTATTTGCGGATCGCCTTGGTCCAGAAGCCGCCATGAAACTGTTTCGGCTCCACTGTAATGACAAAGGCCTTGGGATCAATATCCAGAATGGATTGGTACAGCTTGTTCTGATTTTTTCGCTTAGCCAAAATTTCCATTACCAGCCGATCTCCATCCCGCCCGCTGCCCAGCCAGGCTGTAACACCGTACCCTTTATCACGCAGCGCATTGGCGATACCTCCGTTTACCTCATTGCTGATCACCTTGACGGTTACGTAGCCGAGCGCTATTTTTTCCTCAATCCATGCTCCAATGAGAATACCGAGCGCATAGCCGATGGCATAAACCGCCAGGCTTGCCACCTGATCCAAATACTTTAGCACCATGTTCAGGCCCAGCACATAGATCGTAACCTCTACAGTGCTTATGAGGGCAGCAACGTACTTCTGTCCTTTCAGCGTCAAAATCATACGCAGTGTATACGCAGATACGTAAATAATTTGAATAACAAAAATAAATAACAAAATTTTAAGCATACGTCCACTCCTCATTTCACGTTCTGATTGGCCTGTATCCATCATTATACCCTTGTATGTCGCACAGCTTTCCGTTTCGCATCACCCTCGCTCGGGTAAAGACTAACTACAGCATGCTGAAGGACGGCAAATAATTCCGCGCTTTGGATATGAGCTTTGACGCAATATTGTCCCATCAAGCCTCGCTGTCTTGTACAGCGGGCTTATTTTATTTGACTTGTTTTGTTTGACGACTTTTCAAAAAACTTTTACGAAAACAGGGCAACTTTTACTGTTGCTGTTGCGTCTAACCAATATAAGCACATCTGCTAATATCCCTCCAAACGTGTTGGATTTTGTAGGCATTAATGTTACTCTAGTCTATAAACTAGGCTATAATTCTTAAATAAAGGGGTAGACTAACGAATGAAATCATTGAAATCTATGAAAAAGCCTGTCATTATCACTGCCGTATCCGCCTTGGCTATATCGGGGGCTCTTTTCAGCCAATCCACATATGCCGCGCAAGTGACTAAGCCGATCCAAGCAGTTTATAACAATATCAAAATCATCTACAACGGAACTGAGGTTCCTTATGATGCAAAAACAGAACCATTTATGCTGGATGGCGTGACTTATCTCCCGCTTCGTCTGGCAGGTACAGCTTTGGATAAAAAAGTAGATTGGGACGGCACGAACAAACGCGTAGTCATTGCTGACAACGGAGTCCCGATTGATCAATCTACAGTTACGGCATTGAACAACCAGATTACGACGCTAACTCAGGAGCTGAACACGGCGAAAGCAGCGAACACAACCAAAGACGCTACCATCGCTCAGTTGCAAAAAGACAATCAGACGCTAAAAGATGACGCAAGCAAAAGCAGTTCTAGCTCCTTGAAGGATCTTCAAAAGGAACTGAACGATGATCACAGCGATGACTACAACACCAACTCAGATATCTCGCTCAGTGGCAATAAAAACTCTATTACCGTGACCATCGAAATGACGAAATCCAGATGGACTGACCTATCCAGCAGTAAACAAAAGAGCTACCTGGAGGACATCGTTGAAGATATTTTGAAAGAGTATAAAAATGCCGATGTTGACGGTACGGTTAAGAATTCCAGTAATAGAGATAAATTAGCGAGCTTTACAACCAATAGTAGAGGCGATGTTACGATTAAAAAAATAGGTACATCTTTCGACGCAAGCACGATCCAACGTTCTTTGTTTGATAGATACAGCAACTACGCCGGGTACGGCTTTGATTTCAGCGTAAGAGGCGACAGCAGTAAAGCTACGGTGGATGTGTATGTAAATTCGGATGATTGGAATAAACTTTCGAACAATCAAAGAAGTACCCTGACAGATGGCATTATTGATCAGCTAAAAGATAGAGAATCCATTGACAGAGTGGAAGGGTACATCCGTAATAAAGGGAACAGCAGTCAAATCATTACCTTCTAAGATTAATCTTTCAAAAAAAGCGACAAAGGCTTCAAAGGCCTTGTCGCTTTTTTATGATGTACAAGCGTCATGAATTCCATTATTGAATCAATCTGCCTACAGAAGTAATATATTTTATATAATCTTTATCCGCATCGGTTGTATCAATATTTTGGGTATAAATCAAATTACCATGGCTGGTGATTTTAACTTTATAATTCATATTGAATTTAGAATAAGGATTTACACTATAGGTCCCTTTGCTATAAACAATCATAGGATTAAAGTCGATTTGCCTGGAAGCAGGTGATAAGCCGCCCTCGTACATAGCATAAATATCCAGTATGCCTTTCTTGCGATCCCAATCAAAGGAAGTAAGATCAAATGCATTCGCGTCAATGACCTGAGCCAAGTCTTGTCCCTTAAAATTCATAAGAACTGGACTTTCCGTAAAGCTATCATGCCTTAGTTTCAATAAGCCCCGCTTGGAATCCCACTCCATCTTCGCATCTGTATCTTTCAACAGGACGGATACCGGCAAAAACATCGCATTGCTTTTCATGATGGGGACTGTGTCCATTGTCATGGGTTCGCCGTTAACCGATATTTCGGGTGATCCGATCGTTGCCGTTACATTACGGCCCAACAGATCAACAGAAGCGGTTTTGCTCGCTGCATTGTAAGTTACTTTACCACCCAATATATCCTTAGCCGCTTGGAGCGGTATAAGCAGTCTGCCCTTCTTATCCACAAAGGGTGATGCAGGGTAGGTGTATAAAACGTAATGATCATTGACCTTCAGGTGTACGTGCGTTTGTCCTTGAGCTTGCGCTGATGTCAAATTCGTGTTAGTAGCACCCAAACTCAATAAAATTATAAAGCAGATTAATAACCTGATTTTCATAATGTCCTCCCAGTTATTTTTTAGGCTCAAAACCAAAATTCTATTGAAGGATTCCAGTTAAGTAAGGTTAACATGGAAAAACATCTGCCAGACCACATTGTTGTAAGTCTCACCCAACAACAAAGGAAATGACAGATGCTATTCAGTATATTTTAGCTTGAGCCATTGTTTAACTAATTGTTCTTATCGGTTTGGATTTCTAATCCACACACTTGTGTCAAAATGAGTAATATAATCGGTAGGCCAATCAATCGTACCAAACCACTTACTTCCATCCCAATAAGAGTAATCCCGATAGTCATCCCATGGATAATAATAATCCGAATTGAATTTCGAGACCACCAAATCTGAAAACTCTCCATTGATAGCACTTCCATAAATATTACTGCCATCAAAGTTATCCTTCGCTATTGCCGTCACTCTCTTAACAGACATGGATGGTAGGTCTGAAGAGCCAAAAGAGGTTTGCATAACGACAATTTGATTGTAGTAGGCTAATAGATACGCGTTATAGGTACTATTATCAATATAAAATTTAACTGAATTATATCCCTCGTGATTTACCCACGTCTCTATAGTATATTTATAATCCTTTTCATCTTTAATGTATCCTTTCCATCTTTGTTGACCCGTTTGAAAGGAAAATCCCCCCTCAATTCCCCGTCCATTCTTCGCATCAAAACCGTAATACATCCATGGCTGTTCCCCTGTTCTTATGTCCTCAGCCCTTGGTAGAATAACACGTGCATTAACCCCATCAAAACCATCATAATTCAATTGAACCCTTGAGAAGGTTCCAGTTGTCCCTCCACTTACTTGTGATGGAGTGGGATTATATTTACTTGATATGGAAACATCATGATTGTTGCTTGATTCACTCAAAGAGTTTGTTTCCGTATAAGTAGCATCCGTAACACTATCTTCTTTCGATTCAACCTTATCCGCCATACCTACATAACCTTTTTCTGAGCTGTATACTTCTCCATCGAGCGTAAGATATATGTATTCCGATTTGTTAAGCCTCTCCAGATTTTGTTGTAGATTTATTTTTACCCTTTAGTGATGTACTATCCGCTGTATTCAGCAGTTCAGCAATAGATGCTTTCGGATTAACAGCGATCTTGTGTTCTTGAAGCTCATGGACTATGGCCCGCTGTTTGAGATTTTCAAAAAATGAAGCATCGTACGTACTAGATTTCGATTCCGCATAGGCGAGGCTTCCCGAAAGTGAGGAGCACATGAGAATAGTTGCTAATCCCATGCCTAAAAACTTTTTTTTCCTAAACATACACAAACCTCCTAGTTATTTTTCAAAACTAGCATACCTCTACAAATGCGTATTTTCAACCATAATTTACAATTGATGACTAAATAAAGAACATGTCTTTTTACACATCATGACATATAGAAGGTTGAATTACATATCAAAAAAGATGCAACAAAAAAGAGAGCGCAGAACAGCGCTCTCTTCCAATCAAGCATATAAAATGTAAGGAATATTAATAGGCCAATGCAAAAAGTCCTTTGATGTGGGACAGGTAACGGATGTTACTGCCTTCCTTCATCAAAGTGGCTACAGCGCCTTTCAGTTGGGTGCCATTCGCACCAACCGTACCGATCGCGTCTGTTCTGCCCAAGCTGCCCAGTGTACCGGAGAATACGGGGTTAAAGCTTTCCATTTTCGCTCCGTTGAAGTAAGCAAAAATGTTATAACCAACGGTTTCGCCCATTTGCCAAGCCAACTGAGCAGTTGGAGGGTATGGACGCTCGCCTTCCCCAGGGAACACCACTGCGCTGTCACCAGCGAGGAAGATGTCTTCATGGGAAGTGGATTGCAGTGCACCGTTCACGGTTGCGCGGCCACGGTTCACTTCGATACCGGATGCGCCAACCAGTGCGTTGCCTTGTACGCCGCCTGTCCAGATCAGGGTGTTCGTTTGGATCGAACGTCCGTCTTTGAGCAGAACTTCGTCGGCTTTCATTTCCGTAATGGGAACACCAGCTACGATTTGAACGCCACGTTTTTCAAGGCTTGTTACTGCACGATCAACCAGTGCTTGAGGGAAGCCTGCCAAAATAGAGGGTCCAGCTTCTACGCAATACAGGTTAATATCTTCGTAGTTAATGCCTTTTTCACGACAAACCGCAGGTAGCTTGTCAGCATATTCGCCCACCAGCTCGACACCAGTCAGACCGCCACCACCGATAACGATTGTAGCGTCCGCTTGGTTGCCGGATTGCTTGTAAGCATCCAGACGAGCTTCTACGTGTGCGCGAATGCGGTTTGCTTCTGCCACTGATTTCAGCGTGAAGCTGTGTTCTTGCAGCCCCGGAATACCGAAGTAAGCCGTTTCGCTGCCCAGGGAAATAACGAGAGCATCATAGCTCAACGTAGCGCCACTGGCCAGAGTTACTTTTTTATCATCCGGTTTGATTTCCGAAACCGTATCCACTTTCAGGATAATTTCTTTGTTACGCAGCAGTTTCTCCAAAGGAAGCGCAACAGCTTTCTCGGCAATTGTACCTGCCGCCAAACGGTGCAGCTCCGTAATAATTTGGTGCGACGCAAAGCGGTTTACCACTGTAATGGTTGCTTGGCTAGCGTCCAGATGCTGGCGTGCTGTCAGTGCGGCCAGCAAGCCGCCGTATCCGCCGCCCAAGATCAAAATTTGCTTCGACATGTCCATCCTCCGTTCTTGATCAGGTAATTATTTGCTCTCGCGTTGGCGCTCATTCAGAATTTCCAGGAAAGCCTGGCTGAAACGCAGCGTTTTTTGTACATTTGGATCTTTAAGCATTTTGAGCAAGCCAAACAGACCTACGCTGCCAGTCTCTGTGGTTTGCACACGGTCATTCGCTTCGATAGCAGCAGAAGCCAAGCCTTTAGCCGAATCTGTAACAGGCTTCACAAACTCCCCCATGGAGCTTTTCATATCGCCGATAAATACAGGGTCAGTTGCCAAACTGCGGGCTACATCATAAGCGTCGGTCATCAAAGTAACCATCTCAGTCAACTTAGGCAGATTCTCAACCAGCACGGTCAGCGATTGCTGAACCTCCGGTTTCATCAATTGGTCCAATACATCCCGAGACTCTTTGGTAGCTTCTTGTGTTACGGCCACCTCTTGTTGGTTTTCAGACATGCGTGAACGTCCTCCTTTACTGTGAAAATAGAAGTCCATTCCTTTCTCGTAACCTGTATCCATAAACTCTAGCAATAAAACGTTCAATGAATTCACGCCCTCGGACATACAAGAAGCACAGCTAAAACCGGCCTATACCCAATGGGGCAAGACTGATTCATCGCAAACGCCAATTGTGAATGTTCAGACGGTATTCTGTTGTTACTGCTGCGGAATATTCCACGAAGCGCTTCTCCGTGACAACAACAGGCCGAAACGGAACCCTATGCCTCTATATTACACCTTTCACAACACAATCGTCGAAGAAATTTTAAATTTGCACAAAATTCTACAAAATTTTTATTGTTATTTTAGATAAAAAATAGAATAAAATTAGATTTTGTCCAATTTACCGCAAAAAAAGAGTCATTTCATAGCATGGAAGGCTAATAAAGGGAGTGAATTTCATGTCGCTATTAAATGAAAATCACTACAAAATATGTATCATAAGGAGTCCTCTGGAGCATCTGTATCCCCAGGAGATGGCAACGGCACACCAGATTGAATGAATTCATCGACATCACGGGCCGCCTTGAATTGATTGCATTCGTTGCAAGCACATACGCAATTGACAGGCGTCGTGTGTCCCCCTTTGGCACGGGGCAGCAAATGATCAATAGTATCGCCGTAACCCCCGCAGAAAAAGCAGGTATAGCGATCACGCTTGAGCACATATTGACGGAATTCCTTATTGCTGTAGAGTCTGCGGATGGTATACGGATTAACAACTACTGCCATGCGCTCTCTGACCAGGGTAACCGCCAAATCAAATTCAATCTCCTGATGCCAACGTCTCCCCTGATCGGTTTTGCCCCTTAGCCGAATCATACCGTTACGGTTGAGCCGCAGGGCCTTGGTATCCACAGGCTTCAGCCTGCTGAGCAAATGCCGAACCCGTTGTCGATGACGCTCGCGGGCTTTATCCGTGACTGGGACTGGCTTCCTGCGGGGCGGCTGAGGCTGCACATCAGGCTGTGTGGATGCCTCCATGCTTTGCACGACTGCCTCATCCCCATCGCCATGCGATGCCAGGCAAGCCGTGAGGGTCTGTGTGCCCTCGACGGAAGAAGGAGCGGACGCAGACGCGCGTTCTTGCGCCACTAACCCCCGGCAGGAACGGCAAGGACCACGCCGCGAATAAGGACCAGCCCGGCGACCGGTTCTGCGCTGAAATTCCGTTAAAGGCTTCAGTTCCTGACAATACATACATTTTTTCATCAGCGGTTCACCCGCTTCGTTCCTGATGGACTGCGATTCCGTCATGTCCGCCCCTCCTTTCCTCGTTGCTCACGTTTACTGAATACCTGAAACCCGAACTTTTGTTAGGTTAAATTCATTCTACCGTTTTCACGTCCCCTTTTCTAGCCACTCGAATATATACACCCTCAAGGTATAACAAATTTTAAGCATTGGGCATACGTTATACAGCGATCCCTGTTCTCCATTCGGCAGCTTATTGACCGCCTGACGTTTAGCCCCCCTTGCTTGGTGGGTAACTTGTTATATATGAAGGAGGGACGCATGATGAAAAGGAACCATACGATGATGCAGTTTTTCGAGTGGAACGTCGAGGCTGACGGCTCCCACTGGAAGAAACTTGCCCGCCTGGCACCGGAACTGAAGGCCAAAGGAATTGACGCGATATGGATTCCACCTGTCACCAAGGGTCAATCCCCCGAGGATACGGGATACGGCGTCTATGACCTTTACGATCTGGGTGAATTTGATCAAAAAGGTGCGGTACGCACCAAATACGGTACAAGGGAAGCTCTGCTGGAGGCTATTGCTGCCTGCGTGCGTCACGGTGTAGCCGTCTATGTCGATCTGGTCATGAACCATAAAGCTGGCGCGGATAAAACGGAAATATTCAAGGTCGTCGAGGTCAACCCGGATAACCGCAATGAGGTCATTTCCGAGCCGTTCGATATCGAAGGCTGGACTAAATTTACGTTCCCCGGTCGTCAGGGTCAGTATTCCACATTTCAGTGGAATTTTGAGCATTTTAACGGAACGGATTACGATGCAAGTCAGGACCGAACGGGAATTTATCGTATTTTAGGCAAAAATAAAAGCTGGAGCGAGCATGTAGATGATGAATTCGGCAATTATGATTATTTGATGTTCGCCAATATTGACTATAATCATCAGGAAGTGCGCAAGGAAATGATCCGCTGGGGCAAATGGCTGGTGGATACGCTGCAATGCAACGGATTCCGTCTGGATGCGATCAAGCATATCAACCATGAATTTGTACGGGAGTTCGCGACGGAAATGATCAAAAAGCGCGGACAGGACTTTTATATGGTAGGCGAGTTTTGGAAACCGGATCTGGAATCATGCCAAAAATTTCTGGACACCATTGATTATAAAATCGACCTGTTTGACGTATCCCTCCACTACAAGCTACATAGTGCTTCCTTGGGTGGAAGGGATTTTGATTTAAGCACCATTTTTGAGGATACGCTGGTCCAGACTCATCCACTGAACTCCGTTACTTTTGTCGATAATCATGATTCCCAGCCGCACGAAGCTCTGGAATCGTGGGTGGAGGACTGGTTTAAGCCCAGCGCCTACGCGCTGATCCTGCTGCGCAAGGACGGTTACCCCTGCGTATTCTATGGCGATTACTACGGCATTCAAGGGCAAACGCCCGTGAAAGGCAAGCAGGCCGCGCTCGACCCGCTCCTGTACGCCCGTTATCATAAAGCCTATGGTGAGCAAAAGGATTATTTGGATGATCCCCATACGATTGGATGGGTTCGTCAGGGCATGCCTGAACTGAAAGGCTCCGGCTGCGCCGTGGTGGTCACCAACGCAGACGAAGGGCAGAAGCGTATGTTTGTGGGAAAACACCGCGCAGGAGAGCAATGGACCGATCTGACGGGCCGTCACGACCATATCGTACAGATTGAACAGGATGGCTACGGCGTATTCCCGGTTCGTGCCGGAAGTGTATCGGTATGGGCGCTTCCCGGCGAGGACGACAGCCTGGAGAAAGCAGAAGACAACGTGGACGCTTAACTTATACCCAACCCAAAGAGGACAGGATGCGAGGATGCGCCCTGTCCTCTTTTTTTATCGAAAATCACTCCGTCACCTTGCTTTGGTTGGCCACAACCTGTTTTTTCGCCTCCACATGACTCGGATCACCAAGATAGAAGCGCCGAATGGGATCTATATGCTCGTCCAGCTCATATACCAGCGGAATGCCTGTCGGAATATTCAAATCCAGCAGTGCGGTTTCGTCCAAATTCTCCATGTACTTGATCAATGCACGCAGGGTGTTGCCATGCGCGGAAATAATGACCCGTTCCTTTTTTTGCACCAAGGGCACAATCCGCTGCTTCCAAAACTCACCGACCCGATGCACGGTATCCTCCAAACTTTCCCCAAGCGGCAACTCTTCCGGCTTAATGTTACGGTATCGTTCCTCCCTGTGAGGACTGCGTTCATCCTGTTCATCCAACATAGGAGGCCGCACCGTCAGGCTACGCCGCCAGATATGAACCTGCTCCTCACCGTATTGGACGGCGGAATCCAGCTTGCTCAGTCCCTGAAGAGCACCATAATGGCGTTCGTTCAGCTTCCACGACTTCTGTACGGGTATCCACAAATGATCCAGCTCGTCCAAAATGTGATACAGCGTACGAATGGATCGTTTTAGCACCGAAGCGAACGCCAGATCAAACGTATACCCGGCCTCCTTGAGAATACGACCCGCCTCCATGGCTTCATGGGTTCCCTGCTCGGTCAGGTCCACATCTGTCCAGCCTGTGAACAGGTTTCGACGGTTATATACGCTTTCTCCATGCCTCACCAGCACCACTTGATACATAGGCCCCACTCCTTTACTTACTGTCGTTATGTTTTACCTAACTTCTATGTATTTAACGTAAAATACAGTTTTTAAACAGGTTCTTTTACTACTCGCAAAAATAGGAGGCTTCTCCATAGCCTGGTCAGAACCCTTGCGCGGTTCAATTCCGCAACGTGCCTTTTATATGGAATGGGAATCCATTTTATTGTTGAATAATTACAATAAAAGACTTATAATGTAAATTAGTATAACTACCTGTAAAAAACTTTATTGATATGATACTCTAATAGTTTCTATACATACTGGTTTGATTGATAAAGCGTGCAGGAAAAAATCAAAGAAAGTGGGCTTATGAGTATGAAAAACATTAAAAAGGCTTCATTATTATCTGTTTTGTCTTTAGCTGTTGCCATTCCACTAACTGCTTCTGCCGCAGCCACTACGGAAGTTACACCAGCTACAACTGATTCAGCAGCAGTTTCCCAATCTGCAAACACATCAACAACAAGGGATCACGTCATTACTCCTCAATCCACACAGCCCGCGTTTGATACAACATTGGGCGGTCAACAATCAGAAGCGTCTTTCTCTATCCCTGCGGGAATGGGTTATGTTAAGTTATGGGTGAGGAATACAGGTACCGAAACGATTAAATTCGCCGTACACAAAGACTCATCTAGTGGTTCGGTTATGAGTGGAACTGAGGTAAGGATAACCCCGGGAGATACTTTTAGTTGGATTAGCAGTTCAGCTTGGCCTACTGGAAGATTCTATGCTACTTTTAACACAAGTAATACTAAAATGTCAGGTCAAGCTTATGGTAAATTAGCTTCGACAAGAAGTGAGCTGTAATTTAAAAATGCAAGTGTTGTAAACTGATTTAGTATTGAAATGTATGCCCCTGCTGCATAGTTTAATGTTATGTAGTAAGGGGCATTTTTATTTTTTTCTCAAATAATTCATTTTATAGCATGATTATGAGCGTTATGTGGGATTGGGAAGAGGAGTATTTTTGCATACAAAGGATGAGGTTTCTGAGGTTTCTGACTGAACATTGTGGTGATGTAGCTTCTTAGTCTGATACATATGATTGTACTGGTTAATTAGCTCGTCCAAAATCATAGCCTGCTCAAGTACGCAAGCATGTCCAAAACCATACTGTTCATAAAGATCATGCAATCGTTGTCTGGAACTTTCCAGCTGTTGATTTAACGTTAAATTTTCATCTATGTTCATGTTCATTCCCCCTGATAAATCTCATTTTAGCAGGTAATGAACAAATACATTATAATCATTTTTTAGCCAAAACAACAAAATAAACAAAAAAAGCTAGCCTAAGGGCTGGACAAGATAATAATTCTTATGGATTCGATCCTCATAGCAATTATGGAGGCGTTAGTGATGGAGAATCATTTGAATACAGAGGAAGAAATCTATTTATTGTCTGAACACGTGTATCCTGTTCCTTTCAATCACGGTGTTAACGGGTTACAGCAAAGGCCACTTGCATCAGCAGGTGACCCTCAGCCTGTCCTCAATTCCTTATCCTGCACCTATCTGTATATGAAGTGAACCTATCCATGAACCGCAGGCGCTTAGTCCTTTTTGCTGAATTTGGACAACAGCTCCAAAATCCGCACATACAGCCACACTAAAGTCACCAGCAATGCAAACGCACCATACCACTCCATATATTTCGGTGCGCCTTGATCCGCTTGCTCCTCGATGAAATTAAAATCCAGTAGCAGATTCAAAGCCGCTATCACAACGATAAACAGACTGATACCGATACCAAGCCAGCCTGTCTCATGAATATACGGAACATTCATCCCGAAAAAGTTCAAAACGAAGTCGACCAGCGTCACCAGAACAATCGCCAACGTACATAAGACAACGAAGGAGATAAAGCCCCGGGTAACCTTAATGATTCGCTGTGTATACATAAAGAGCATCAAAAACAAAATACCCACCGTCAGCAAAATCGCATTCGCCACGATGCCGGGATAGTCATATTCCATGAAAGCTGAAATTCCGCCTAATGCTAAACCGCTCAGAATTGCATACACAGGCGATAGAAACGGGGCCGATTTTGGAAAAAAGGAAATAGCCACCGCTACGCCGACCATGCCAAGTGAGCCTGCGGTGATCAAGGATAATACCTCTACTGTACCTTGGTAGGTCATATACCAGGTGATACTGCCCGCAATAATCAGCAGAACCAGCAGGAGCAGCGTTTTGTTAATCGTGCCCCCGATGGTCATGCGTTGTTCGCTTGCTTCTCTTTCATCTTCACGCACGAAGATGTCATCACGTAAAACCGGATTGCTAAAGCTCATAAAGGACATACTCCTTTTCGATGTGTTATTTGCTATGCCATATGTATATATCGGCACAACCTAAAAAAAATTTCAGAAAATTTTCAAAACAAAAAAGAACCTGACCTTACCTTGCGGTAAAGTCAGGGATAGAGGGTCAGGTCATGCCGGATTAAAGATCAGCCGTCGCAATCTGGATCGTACCAAATGTGCCTCCGGCTGCGGTAGTCAACAGACCTGCTACCAGCAATAAGGCAACTTCCAGGGTAAGGCTAGTGAATGCAGGGATAATATACGTGATTACAGGTGCGTTGACACGAGTAACGACAAGATTGATCGGAGCCAGACCGTTATTATTAACGGTAATTGCAGCATTCGCGCCACCGCGTAAATTTTCATAATACGATTTACCGATACTAGCCGCAATAGTGAAGTTTTGTTGAGGTAATAGAATCGCCATAGGATTCACCTCCCTTGTGATTGATAGTGTATTCTATGCTTCCAATCTATCAACGCAACGTCAACTGACTCAGCAATAATACACAAATTAACAGACTCATAGATTAGAGTCCCTATACACAGGCCAAAAAAGGGTTGCCTTCTCAGATCCTTTGCAGAACCTGATCGACAACCCCTTCTTAAATAAACGAAGAAATAACCTGCATCATATATTGTTAAATGTTGTTCATTTTAACTTTACTGCACATGAATACTCACTTCCTGCGGACTAAAACGAGATGGCGCGGAAACCTTCACGCCGATATTGCCAGCCTCACCCTTCGTACGAATCCAGAACGCAATACGCCCACCAATTAGCGATAGGCTGGACGGACCGATTAATTCACCCGCTCCCTCGACCTCCACCGAAACTGGATCAGCATAGAACGGCAAGACGTTGCCGTATTCGTCCAAAGCGTCCACCACAACTCGCGTGACATCCCAATCTCCCGCCTCCAGCACTGTATCGTCGGCAGCTACACGCAGCTCCGTGGGTACGGGATTACGGGAATAGCGTCTGCGAACGACCTCTTGACCGTCCACGTACCCGATGAACACAGCATCTTCCCACTTCATACCCCAGTGGCCTGTCAGTTCGTCGATAACGACTGGAGGATGTGGAAGCGCCGGATACTTTTCCTGGTTCGGACGATAGACGCCCTTGCGCTCGTCACCATAAATGAATTCCACCTCATCACAATTGGTGAACACAACCAGCGGCACAACGCCCCCGATGTTCCGTTCACCACGTGACCAATAAGTGACTGGCTCCAGAATGATTTCCTGCTCGACCCGCTTCTGACTGCGATACACGTTCGCTGCGAATTTGGGCAAGCGGAACATATCCATGACACCGTGGTAGCAGATTTTATCGCCAGAGCCAAAATCCGCATGCGTATTGTAGTCAAAAGCGCACCAGCCAATCGCCCCGGCAATGCCTTTATCGGCATAGGAAGCGTTCTGGACCCGCGTATGGCGCAGCGCATGCTCCATCACCCGTTCCTCCTGATCAAAGCGCTTGGTCGGGTACATATGCCCGTTATATTCCGTCACCAGATAAGGGACCGGATGATCCAGCTTGGTGACGATGGACGGCTCGCGCAGACCTGTCGTTTCGCCATCTACACCTTCTGTATCGTCATACGTATCGAAATTGCGGATTTCCTTCACTAAATATTTTTGATGCCCACCGTCATGAACAAAATCGTTCATCGTATACACATCTTCCAGCAATTCGCTGCCTACAATATAGCGCACGCCACCAGTCGCACGAGTCGGATCAAGCTTGCGTGCAAGCTCATTGGTACGTGCGTACAGCTCATGATCATCCTGCGATTCATTAATCCGCACGCCCCAGATCACAATAGACGGATGATTACGGTCACGGATAATCATATCCTCCACGTCCCTGACCGCCTGCTCCTTCCACGCTTCGCCGCCAATATGCTGCCAACCCGGAATTTCCTCAAAAACGAGCAATCCAATCTCATCGCAACGGTCCAGAAAATGACGGGACTGCGGATAATGTGATGTCCGCACCATATTCAAGCCCAATTCCTCTTTGAGTACATCCGCATCACGGCGCTGCGCTCTTTTGGGCATCGCATACCCGACGTACGGGTAGGACTGGTGGCGATTCAAGCCCAGCAGCTTGAGCTTCCGCCCGTTCAGGTAAAACCCGTCAGGCTGGAATTCGGCTTCACGGAAGCCAAAACGCACAGTCAGAAGATCCAGCTCAGCCCCGTTTCGCAGCAACGTTAGTTCTGCTTCATACAGCTTGGGATCATCTAGATCCCATAGCTGCAAGCCGTTCAGTTCTTTCAGCTCCAGCGTCACTTCCGCCGCCGTCACTGCTGTCGGCCCGGTCTCCGCCTTCACGTTCGCTCCGTCCAGCAGTCGCAGGGCGACTGTCAAATCGTTCTCCTGATCGCCAATCCCCTCCAGCTCCACAACCACGCGCACCGCCTTGCTTGCCGCAAGCGGCTCCGGTGTCTGCACGAATACCGTGCCAAGATGCACAGGCTCGACAACTCGCAGCTGCACTTCGCGGTAAATACCACCGTAGGTCAGATAGTCAATGACTGCCCCAAAAGGAGGGATGTCGTCCCGCTCCGTGGAATCGACGATGACCGTTAGCACGTTGGAGCCACCGTATTCGGCAAGTCCGGTCAATTCAATACTAAACGGCGTGTAGCCACCTTTATGCTCCCCCGCTTTTACCCCGTTCAGATATACCTGCGCGTAAGTCATGACCCCTTCAAAATCGACGTACACCCGTTTCCCCTTGGCATCCGCCGGTATGTCCAACTCCCTTTTATACGTGGAAACAAACTGAAACGCCTTGTCGTCAAAATAGTTATACGGCAGCTCTACATTGGTGTGTGGCAGCAGAATGGGCTCATACCGACTCGCATCAATTCCTGTGTTTATTTCGCTCTCAACATATTCAGGACGGTAAAACCACTGGTCATTCAACGGCAAAATGGTACGCATAAGAAGTCACCTCAACCTTTTATTTTTCAATCTGATACCATAGTAAAATATTTAAGTAAAAATAACGAGTAAAACTTAGTAAAATAAATATATTTTTAATGTAAGCATTTACAAAGCATTTGTCAATTCCGTTTTTTCATCTGTCCATACAAAAAAACAGCCCCGTCATCCGGAGCTGTAAAGATCATGAAATACACAATGGAGTACATTTCTATATCGAGTCGGTAAACGGCGGTCCACTGCTGTTACGAATCATCAGCTCGGTCGGAATGGTGACCTTGCGACCGACCTCATTCGGACCGTTGCGCACCGTATGCAGCAAGAGCTGAACGCCCGTTTCTCCCATCAATTCAGTATACGTCTTGACCGTCGTTAGCGACGGTGTCAAATATTCCGCTGTCGGAATATCATTGAAGCCGACGATTGAAATACGTTCAGGGACGGCGATTTGATGCTGCTCCAGCGCCTTTAACACGCCAATCGCCACCGAATCGCTCGCAACAAAGAAGGCTGTAGGCAGATTCTCTGGCCCTGCCAGAATGGCCGCTTCCATCGCACGAAAGCCGTCTGCCGCCGTCCCGCCGCACACATGAACATCATTCGATGAGCATAGCGCATGTTGCCTTTTATACCGTAAAAAGGTCTCATAGCGGGCATCCAGCTCCTTCTGGTCGGAATCATGGGCCTGCTCATCCTTACCCATGCCCACATAACCGATGTGACGATGGCCAGCGTCCAGCAAATAATCCAGCGCTTCCGCCGTAGCACGAGCGAGGTCAATGACGACATAATCCGCACCTGTACGCTCTACTGGGTGATCCAGAAAAACACAAGGAACAGGCAGCTCCAGCATACGTTCCACTTCCTTGCTGCTAAAGTGCCCGAGCACGATCAGCCCGTGCAACCCTTCGGACAGTGTCTTTAGTGCGGACAGGTCTTCCCCTCGAAAAATGCGCTCCAGATGCGCCCCGCTTTGGCGGCATTCTTTTTCCACCCCAAACCGGATGGACAAATAATACGGGTCCTCCAGTTCTTCATACGCGCTAAACCAACGCACCATACCGACCCTTATCGGCCCCTCGGCCTTTTTACGAGACTGACGCCCGATACCTCCATTTTTACGTTTAACAGTCGTATATTTCATCCGTTCGGCAACCTCAAAAATTTTACGCCGCGTTTCCTCTGACACTGACAGTGTTTCATCATAATTCAATACCCGAGAGACTGTTGATATGGAAACTTCCGCCTCCTGAGCAATATCTTTTAACGTAGGCATTGCATACTCCTTTGATGGTTTTACTCCATTTTTACGTTCTTTTACTGTTATCTTACTCGTCGTTTCTGTACAACACAAGCTGTCATTTTAGAAGGTTAAGCCAAATTTTTTATATAACAAGTCCAATCATGATAAAATATGGTTTATATCAGAAATGACACCAAGGAGGATATACGTATGAAACAGGAACTGATTGAACGCCTGACCACTTATGTTCAGATAGATACCCAAGCCGATGAAAGCAGCAATACTTGCCCGACTACACCCGGACAGCTCACACTGGGCAACCTGCTGGTCGACGAACTGAAAGCCATTGGTATGACAAACGTAACCATGGATGACAACGGTTATGTCATGGCGACTCTTCCTTCCAATACGGATAAAGAAGTTCCGGTTATCGGATTTTTGGCCCATCTCGACACCGCTACCGAAATGACCGGCGCAGGGGTAAAGCCCCAACTGACGGAAAATTATGATGGGGGCGATATTACGCTGAATGCATCGCTGGGTGTGAACCTTTCTCCGCGCGAGTTCCCCGAGCTGCCCCAATATAAAGGTCATACCCTGATCACAACGGACGGTACTACATTGCTTGGTGCAGATAACAAAGCCGGGATTGCAGAAATTATGACAGCCATACATTATCTGCTGGATCACCCGGAGATCCCGCACGGCAAGATTCGCGTCGCATTTACACCGGACGAGGAGATTGGAAGAGGACCGGAACGGTTTGATGTAGCTGCTTTTGGTGCTGAATATGCGTACACAGTCGATGGCGGGCCGCTCGGAGAACTGGAATACGAAAGCTTCAACGCCGCAGCCGCCCATATTACCATTCACGGTGTCAATGTCCATCCCGGTACAGCCAAAAACAAAATGATTAACGCCGTCAAAATTGCTATGGAGCTGAACGGACGATTGCCTGCGAATGAAGCTCCGGAATACACAGACGGATACGATGGCTTTTATCATTTGCTGGAATTTGAGGGTACGGTAGAACAAGCCAAACTGTACTACATCATCCGTGATTTTGATCGTGAGAGCTTTGAAAACCGGAAGGCTTACTTAACGAACGTGGTGAAAGGGCTGCAAGCCGCATATGGAGAAAATCGTATCGTTCTGGAGCTGAGAGATCAGTATTACAACATGAAGGAGAAAATCGAGCCCGTCAAGCACATCGTGGATGTTGCCCATGAAGCGATGACAAAGCTGGGAATTGATCCGATCATCAAGCCGATTCGCGGCGGTACAGATGGTTCACAGCTGTCCTATATGGGACTGCCTACACCGAATATTTTTACAGGTGGGGAGAACTACCACGGCAAATTCGAGTATGTGTCTGTGGACAACATGGTGCTTGCAACCAAGGTCATTGTCGAAATCGTACAATTGTTCGAACAGCGCGGCAAGTGAAACGATTGCAAGAAGCTTTTGCATCATCATAAAACGAAAGGGCACATCATTTCTTTGCTGGAAACGGTGTACCTTTTTCTGAAATTCTCATAACTCATTAAAATTTTCAATGCTATTATTACTTTTATCACTCTAAAGACCGATAATGGGTACAAAGCTATAAAAAGTATATTTAGTAAAGAAAGGTAGGTAATCTATTTGAATACAGTAGATGCATTAATTGCATCCATCCCCTACATACAACAGATTATGCGTGAGAAGGTAACCCTTTGCCTCTTAGACCGTACTCATGTTCTGGCTTATAGCGAGTCGGAGGGGATGGAGCTCGGCTTTGAAACTGGCTCAGAGCTGCTCGAGGGCTACAAAAATTTTGCGATGCTTAAAAATGGGCGTGAGCCCAACCTGACCCACGTTCCTGCTGAACTGCTGGGGTATCCTCTTGATATGGTCAGTATTCCTGTGTTTGACGAAAATGGCGAGGTCGTTGCAGCATTTGCTGCTTCCTATAATTTGACTAACAAGAATCAGTTGGATCAAATCGTCACTGAGAACCTTTCCATCACCGAGCATCTCATTGACATGGTTCAGCATGTAGCAGCGCATTCCGAGGAGCTACAGGCTACCAGTGAGCAGATTTTGAAGAACACCCAAATTGCCGTACAAAACTCGGGTAAAATCAATCAGGTCGCTGTATTCATCAAAGAAATCTCCGACCAAACCAACCTGCTGGGATTAAATGCTGCCATTGAAGCGGCACGTGTCGGAGAAGCAGGAGCAGGCTTTGGTATCGTCGCTCAAGAAGTCCGCAAGCTCTCGGTAGAATCCAAAAAAGCGACGGTTGACATTGAAGCGGCTCTCAAGGATGTACAAAACTCCGTTCGTCAGATGGAAGAGGAAATTAAGCAAATTGTTGCTTCTTCACAGGAGCAAGCGACTCTCGTAAACTCTTTTACCGAAATAATGGAGCGTATGCAACAGGCGAGTGAAACGATGCAGCATCTGGCGAAGAACTTGACTTCCTATATTGTAAAATAACATAGTTTACACATGAGAAATTTGCAAAATCCTGACATAAAAAAGGGAGCGACTTATCGCATCATTTCACATGCGTTAAAGTACGCTCCTTTTATTTACAAAATCCCTGCCGGGAATTATCAATCCAATCAAGTTTAAACAGTAGCAGAGAACACCCCATGATTGGCAGGATTCACGGGGTCTAGCTCACCCAGTACAGTTCCCGCCGGAATCACAGTACTAAGAAACACCAAGACCATAGTTACCGAGATTAAAGCCTTTTTCATTATGAAGCCCCCTTAATAAAATGGTTTGATATAGCTCTTGTTGTGGCGATGTTGCCAAATCTCGATAAACCTCAAACAAAGCGACCAGTGTCCTGAAATCGGCATCTGCTTCTACACTAACAGAGAATTGCAGAGAAGCAAGGACATAATCTAACGCAACCGTGTACTGCTCCTGCTTGAAATAATAAATGGCTAATTGGTTAACCAGCTTTACATAATATACGCGGTTTCCTCTATCTTCATAACCTTCAAATATCTCAATATCTTGGGCAAAATCATTCAGCAGATCGTCAATATTCCAATTATTCAAATTAGCTGCTTCGGCAATTCCGACCAATCCTGGAAGCAGTTCCTCATCATTGGCGTGAAGAAATTGAACATATTCGGGCAGAAGCTCCCGTTTTCCCGAAAGCAATTCAATCGTGTACAGGTTGGCTTTGGCGAGAAGACGAAATCTTTCTACTTCCTCATGGCCGCTCTCATCCAGCCCCATAAACCAACCCATTTCGCCATACTTCATAATATACTCTCTGGCTTCTTGATACTTACCCTTATTCTGAAAATAAATAGATTTAGCCAAATAACTGTATGCATAATAAAATACCAATGGATGTTTGGTATTCAATGTCTCGTGCTTGCCGTCCGCAGCATTTCTCAGTTGGATGTGATACAGGCTTTCAGCCAAAGCATGCAGATAGTCTGCAACCTTGCTCGCTTCATCCCAATCATTGTGTGTGTAGCTGATTCTAAACAACTCACAAGCCTTATCGAGTTCGTGGCTGTCCGACAACAAATAAATAGCTTCCCTTTGATTCAGGACCTCTTCCACTAAAACCCGCCTCCCTATCCTGAAAATGACTTTTACCCATGTATTCTCATCAGGAGCATCCGCTTTGTCATTCCTCTAGCATACCAGTATATTACAAATATAGACAAAAGCTAACTTGAAGTCAATTCAAACATAGATATGCAGTTTCTTTTGCAACCTAACATTATCGTGTATGGTTTATAGCCGATGAATAAATGACTCATGCTATAGAAATAATCCATAACAAAGATGTGAATCAGGCCCTCCAAAGGCGGCCAAAAAGAAGTCATAGTATCGTCAGGGTAACTACGTTACGAAATAGTGCGTACTTTTCAATCGGATACCGGGGGGTTACAATCAAACCTGTGCATGAAACCAAAGTATTCACAGCACTCAACAGAACATGTACCTGTTCATCCAATACAAATTCACTAAAGGAGTGAAGTTAATAACATGGAACTTCAATTGGCTTTAGACTTAGTAGATATCCCGCAAGGCATTGCATTGGTAAAAGAAGTAGAATCGTATATTGACATCGTAGAAATCGGTACGCCGATTGTCATTAATGAGGGACTTCATGCGGTAAAAGCAATGAAAGAAGCATTCCCGAATCTGAAAGTGCTGGCTGACCTGAAAGTTATGGATGCAGGCGGTTACGAAGTGATGAAAGCTTCCGAAGCTGGCGCAGATATCGTTACGATTCTGGCTGTAGCTGAAGATGCAACGATCAAAGGTGCGGTAGAAGAAGCGAAAAAACAAGGCGGCAAAAGAATCCTGGTGGACATGATCGGTGTTAAAAACCTGGAGCAACGTGCGACAGAAATCGACGCTCTCGGCGTAGACTACATCTGCGTGCATACAGGCTACGATCTGCAAGCTGAAGGACAAAGCCCGTTCGAAGCGCTGCAAACGGTTAAAAAAGTCGTGAAAAACTCCAAAACAGCGGTTGCTGGCGGCATTAAGCTGAGCACACTGGCTGAGGTCGTTAAGGCTCAACCGGATCTGGTTATTGTGGGCGGCGGAATCACTGGCGAGGACGACAAAAAAGCCGTTGCTTCCCAAATGCAGCAGCTCATTAAACAAGGTTAATTTCAATGGAAACCTCTCAATATTTATCCGAGGTGATCAAGGAGCTGCAAGGGGTTCCACAGCTCATCAGTGATGAGGAATCAGAGCAACTGATCCAGTCCATTGCCTCAGCGAATAAGGTGTTCGTGGCAGGCGCAGGCCGTTCCGGGTTCATGATCCGTTCGCTGGCGATGCGGCTAATGCATATGGGTGTTCAGGCTTATGTAGTCGGGGAAACGGTAACTCCCGGCTTGGGCGAAGGCGACTTGTTGATTATCGGTTCAGGCTCTGGTGAAACCAAAAGTCTGACCTCGATGGCAGAAAAGGCGAAAAAGCTGGGGGCTTCTCTGGCACTTCTGACCACTTCCCCTGGATCGACCATTGGCAAGCTGGCTGATATGATCGTCAAGCTTCCAGGCGCACCCAAGGACCCATCCAACAAGGATTATCAAACCATTCAGCCCATGGGTTCACTATTTGAACAAACCTTGCTGCTGTATGGCGATGCATTGGTGCTCAGAACGATGGAGCTACGCAGACTGACCTCTGAATCTATGTTTGGTCAACACGCCAATCTGGAGTAAGTTTTATTACTTTTTGATATTTTGAATTTGCAATACACAAAAACTAAAAAATTAAAAAGTACAGCTGATCCAAATTTCTTTTCGGATCAGCTGTACTTTTACCCATTATATAGACCATGGACCTTCTGCAAGAAAAACAATATCGTCTGGGTATAACAGTTTACCACTTTAGAGTTCTTCCTTTAAAAAGGATATACTCCAGTTCACCTTTCATGATTTTTTTGTTTTCTATCGTGCCTGGATATGGCATGTCCAGGCTACGTGTAACGATTTCATCCTTATCTATACTTGGCCGTTTACGATTTCTATTTTCTGTTGTCGTACTATTATTAAAGATAAAAGTGGTATTCAAATCTTCAATACCCTCATCAAGTTTCTTCCCGGTTATATTCTTAGCTGTAATAGTTAGATGAATCTTTTCCCTCCCCATGGTCAATTTGTACGATAACAAATGGAAAGCATTCTCATTGTCTACCGGTACTCTATCCAAATCTTCAACATTCTCCATCATAGGTGTCTTCATTAATTCCTTCCCTGAGAGGGAGTACAGTTTATTTTGTTGATCCCATTCCTGATGTATATTTAGTTGCGTCGTAAGTATTCCTAAAGGAACAAATATCGAATTTTTGTAAAGAACCGGGACGGTATCCATCACGGACGTGTTTGAATCCGTAATAATCTCAGTTGAGTCCATTTTAAACTTAACCTGATGCGACCCAAACTGAATGATGGCCGTTTTGGAAGTCGGGTCATACGTCGTGTGTCCCCCCAATAAATCGTTAATAGATCTCAAAGGCACCATGAAGCGATTGTTCTTATCAATATAAGGGGCTTTGGGCGTCGTAAATAAGACATAGTAATTGTTGATTTTCAAAAATGGCGTGCTTGGAGCTAGACTCTGAGCTAATAATTTTCCAGTAAAAGCTTCTTGAGAAAAACAAAAAATCATCACACTTAAAATCATAATCTTGAATAGCAGCTTTCTCACAAAATATCCTCCTTAAAACAAGAGGGGCAAAGCCCCATCCGATAAAATTTAATCTAAAATAATATCAATCGAATAGACGGATTCTCATAAATATATTTTTTTCCGGTAAATGAACTTGTGACGTGCCTACAACAAACAACGAAGATACACTCTTGAACTTCAAAGTTCATTCATCTCCCTAAAATTTTCGTTATCAAAATTACATAAAAACCACTAGAATCCTTTTTTACCAATCACAACACAAATCTATTATGTACAAATCTATACATTAAATCAAGATTAAGATTATATATCTTACCATTTTTACAATAAGCATAAGTGAATATCTAAAATGTAATCTATTCAGGCCAACACCTGCTGTTTGCTCACAACTTCCAAAGCTCTATTTCTCATAATTAATGCTTTAAATGTACCGTCACATACACCTTACCGTTATCATCAAACAGCAGGGACAGATCTATGTTTCCGTAGGGAATACGGATCGCGTCAGACCAGGTTACGGCTTTGAAAAATCGGCAAGCCCGGCATATATTCAAACGAGCTTGCCGCCATGTAGTAATCCTCTCCGGCACGTATCGCGCTCGGATCAGGATAAAATCCGGGGACAACCGCGGATTCGTCTATCGTAAGGTAGCCATAGCTCCAGCTCTCCTGTTGCACAGCTCTATTGATTGATCTGATTCAAGCTATTTATTCGTTGCTCCCTGCTGGCAGCGGCGGTACTTTGGACGGGTCGACAAGCGCCCAATAGGCATATTTGGCCTTTAACCGTTCGTCGAACAGCAGCGGCTTATCCAGCCGGGCAATCGGGAACATACTGAGCCACGTATTTCCATCATCCGTACCCCAAATCGTCACATTACTGATATGCTCCTGCTGCCTTGAAAACATATCGAACAACGCCCGATAGCGGTGAGCCTGTCGGATCAGCATGGCTTCAGGTATCGTTTCGTACCGATCTGTATCATTAGAATACAGGCCCATATCCAGCTCCGTAATCTGATTATCCAGACCGAGCGAAGCAAATTTTTCAATGGACTGCTCAATCTCGCCAATAGCAGGAAACTCCAGTCGGATATGTGATTGGTGACCTACGCCATCAATCGGTACTCCTTTAGCGAGCAAATCACGCACCAAATTGTATAGAAAATCCCGTTTCTTCGGTTCATGCGTGTTGTAATCGTTAATGAACAGTCGGGCGTTCGGACCCGCCGCTTCCCGCATGATACGGAATGCTTTGTCAATATAATCCGTGCCGGTAATCTGATACCACTTGCTGCGGCGCATACCGTCCGGCTGGTCGGGATCAATGACTTCATTCACCACATCCCAGTCGGTGATTACATTTTTATAACGAGCGGCAACAGCACGAATATGCGTCTCCAGCCGATCCAGCAAAAGCTTTTTATTTTCCGAGGTCGGTGTCATCGGCTGTCCATCCTTATCCTTAAACATCCAATCCCCGGTCTGGTTATGCCACACCAGTGTATGGAAACGGATAGCAATCCCATGCTGCTGTGCAAATTGTACAATCCGGTCTGCTTCTTTCCAATGGAACTGTCCTTCGGAAGGCTGCAAGGAGATCGGCTTCATCGCATTTCCGGCAACGACGCTGTTAAAATGCTTCTGCACCAGTTCCCCGTAAGCCCCTTCTGTCTGGAAAGCTTCAATAGCCGTACCGAGGCTGAACTGTCCTTGATACAATCCATGCAAAGAGGGAATGTCCTTCTCAATCGCCAGCGGCGGCACAAGCGACAGCTCGAAATCATCCATGTAAAAGGAAGCCGTACCTTCTGCCGTTTCAAAGTACATAGAGACGGTATCCTCATCACGCGCAAGAGTATACGTTCCGGATAAATGCGTCCATCCCCCAGTCGTGATAGCCGTGTTGCCTACCACCGTTTCATACGTACTTTCACCTTGATGATCGCGCTGTACGCTAAGCCGTACCTTAGCAGGCTGCTGCTCGCTCGGTGCCAGCTTTACCCAAGCGCTGACCGTGTAACGGCTGCCTTTTTGCACCGCAGCAGTCACGTCCAGCTTTGGCCCGGCGTATGTTTGTTGTCTGCCTGTCGTCAACAGACTGTACGATCCGGTTCGTGCATCGACATTCGACACCTGCACCGTCTCGGCACCCATACGGGATACCCAGCCTTGAGCCGTACCGTCCTCGAAACCGGATACGATACCATTGGTCGGCTCCGTTGGCGTTTCGGATACCTGCCTGATTTGCACCTCATCCAGATAATAGGCCTGTGCGGGATTCGAGCTTTCCACATACAGCTTCAATGCATCCATCCCCCCGGTGAACGTATATGTCCCTTGAAGTTTGACCCACAATGTATCCATCGTCTCCGTCTGCGCAACCGTCTTCCATGTCGTAGCCCCGCCTGCCTGCTGCTGCTCCACCGTAAACTTAATCAAGCTCGGAACCGCAGAATGGCCGTCCAGCTTCACATAGCCGCTAATCTGATATTCCACTCCCGGCTGCAATAGTGGCTTCACATCCAGCTCCGCCCCGTTCCAGGTAGCCGTACGGGCAGTTACCTTGAGACTGTGCGTACCCCCGTATGCGTCCTCCGAGACGGATGCAATTTGGGTATAAGTCCCTCGAGGCTTCCAGCCCTCACCGTTGCCTTGCTCAAATCCATACGTCCCGATGGCCTTATTCACACCTCCAGTCGCCAGAACCGTATCTGCAACTGGCGGGGAATGTTCCACAGCTGGAATCGCCTCTGCGACAGACGGGCCCCACCACCACACGGGCAATAGCAGCACCCCGACCAGCACCAGACCAAAAGATTTGTACCAAAACGACCTCAACGCAATCCCTCCATACCCATATTTTTGAAATATAAGAAAGTGAGTTTTACACATTTCCGGTCCTTGCTTATCCCTTGACACCGCCCAGAGTCATGCCCTTCACAAAATATTTTTGTAAAAAAGGATAAACCAAAATAATAGGTACAGACGCCACAATCGTCATCGTGGCACGAATGGAAGTAGGAGTGACCGACTTCGCCAGATTTTCCGAGCCTGCGAATTGGCTGGCATAATCCTGAGCGTTCACGGACGTGTTGGAATTTTGCAATATTTTCATCAGCTCATACTGGAGGGTGCTCCACTGCTCATACGACGAATTGTACAAAAATACATCGAACCAGGAGTTCCATTGCGCCACCGCCGTGAACAGCGACACCGTTGCCAGCACCGGGACACACAGCGGCAAAACAATACGCATAAAAGTCGCAAACTCCCCCGCCCCATCTATACGTGCCGACTCCAAAATCCCTTCCGGCAAGCCTTCAATAAAGGAGCGAATCACAATCACATTGAACACCCCGATCAGCCCAGGCACGATATACACCCAGAAGCTTCCCAGCATCCCCAACTCACGAATCAAGAGAAAATTTGGAATCAATCCACCGTTAAAATACATCGTCAAAATAAAAGCAATCGAGACAAATTTACGCAGCACATACTCCGGCCGACTGATCGTATACGCCACCATCGCACAACAAAACACCGAGGTCACCGTACCCACCACCGTACGCAGCACAGAAATCAACGTGGCATGAAAAATCGTTGCTTCCTTAAACACAAATTCATAATTGCTCCACGTAAACTCACGCGGCCACAAATAAATCCCACCCCGAATCGAATCATTCGCTTCATTCAGCGAAACCGCCAGCGTATTCAAAAATGGATACAGCGTGAACACCATCAGACACAGCATAAATACAATATTGCACGCATCAAAAATCCGATCCGATGGCGCCCGAAACCGCCCGTGCAAGGCCTTCCCTTTGCCCATAGCGCCCTCTCCTTTCTAAAAAATAGCTTAATCATTCTAGTTCGATGATCAGGACAGTTGCTGGTGGAGATATTGGTCTTATATTTTAGAGTGTTATATTTGTATTGTTATATGAATTAATGTTAATTTAGTGGATTATTATCCCTATTAGAAGCTGTGATTTAGTTCATCCATAAGGTTTTGATAAGGTCAGCAAAGCGGCCTGCTAAAAATCCACTGACTTGCACCTATAGTATGCATGAACACGCACCTTCTGCTATCACCACCACTAGCTTAATCCTAAAAACAAGCGATAGCGAAGCTGAGCCAACGATCCATGATCGGCAGTTACTACAAGGAAGCGCGAGCACGCGCCTTCCCTCAAGTTCTCCCCTGCCACCACCCTCAGTTCTTAAAAAAAGTGACTTTATGGCGGGTAGCAGCGGAGCGGGCAGAATTGTTCTGAAGAAGCGGCAGCGGTCGCCTTTATCCCCGGATTCCAACCTCTAATGTTTTATGATAAAAAGGAATCCGGGGGTAACAGCGATCGGAAGAACAATCTGCACGCGAAGCGCCTCTATCCCACCATAACTCGCTTTTTTCTAGAACAATCTCTCCTCCCCTAACCGCTTCGCAATATGATTGGCGCTAAACAGTAAAATAAAGCTGACTACTGTTTTAAACATCCCGGCAGCAATCGAAAGCGAGAAGTTACCCATCTGAATACCATATTTCAGCACAAAAATATCCAAATTTTCCGAATAATCCACGTTCATGCCGTTACCCAATAAATATTGCGGCTCAAAGCCCGATTCCAGCAGGTTGCCGATGTTCATAATGAGCAGGATGATGAATACAGGCTTTAATCCTGGCAAGGTCACATGCCAAATCCGCTGGAAACGCCCGGCTCCGTCCATCTCAGCCGCCTCATACTGCGAAGGATCAATCATCGTCATCGCGGCCAAATAAATGATGGTATTCCAGCCGACATTTTTCCATACTTCCGATGCACCGAGAATGCCCCAAAAATAGCTTCC
The DNA here is from genome assembly GCF_050467685.1 of Paenibacillus sp. NRS-1782. Classification (NCBI taxonomy): domain Bacteria; kingdom Bacillati; phylum Bacillota; class Bacilli; order Caryophanales; family Paenibacillaceae; genus Paenibacillus; species Paenibacillus sp. NRS-1782. Next base: position 56,940 of record NZ_JBITPH010000045.1, on the reverse strand, counting down.
CTCGCCCAGCCACAGGATAGGCTCCTTGATCAGCCCCAGCCACATCAGCACCTCATTGACAATGCCGCCATCCGCAGACAGCGCCGTACTGATAATGCTCGCCGCGACGACCCACGAAATAAAATGCGGCAAGTAGCTAATCGTCTGGACCACTCGCTTGAATACGATCTGACGAAGCTCATTCAGCAAAATGGCCAATATTATAGCAGTCACAAAGCCCAGCACCAGATTAATGAAGCTCATCGCCAGCGTATTGCGCATCACCCGTAGAAAGTGTTCATCCTGAAACAGAAAACGGAAATGCTTCAACCCAACCCACTGCTGATCGAGCAGCTTACGGGCAGGCTTAAAATCCTGAAAAGCAATTGTCCAGCCCCAAATTGGCAAATATTTGAAAATAAACAACCAGATTAAAAAAGGGATGGACATCCATACCAGTGCCCGCTGCTGGTTCAGCTTGTGCATGAATCCTCTAAAGCCGGTTCGCCGTGAGGGCGGCAAATGGCTCTGTGAGGTCGTGACAGGTGCCGTGTGGCCCATAACTGCTTCCTCCTTTATTTTTTACCAGCAGTTTCGATTTTTTTGACAACCTCCTTCGTAATTAGCTCCTCATACTCCTTCACATCCAGCTTGTTGAATTCAGTAGTGTACTCATTCCAAATCGCCTCAAACTGCCCCGGTGCAGACAGCACTAAACGCGGGAAATATTTGCGTTGCAGGTCGCCCTTCTTTTGCTGGAAGAGCTGCGCAGGTGAGCCTTGGGCAATCGGGATACTCCAAGCCGGATACCATGGGCGCTTGTCTGGGGCAGAAAACATTTGCGAGAAGGACTCTACACCATAGGCTTTTAGCAGCTTTTTATCTCCCTCGGTGTAGGACATACGCGCAACCTCAGGCTGTCGCCCGGGGCCAACCGAGTTGCCATCAGGCAGGGAAGAACCGTTGCCATATCGCGGCCAATTGTATTCAAAATATTTGAACCCGAATGTCTCGCGGAACGCATCCTTACCAGTCTCAGTAATCTGCTTCTCAGTACGATAAAAGCGTCCCTTTTCATCTATCTCATAGGTTTCACCCTTGATTCCCCAGTTGGATAACACCTGATTTTCATCTGTCAGCAGGTTATCAAAAAATTGGATCATACGCACCGGGTCCTTGGCGCTAACTGTAATTCCAATGCCCCGGTTATTAATGAAGGATGGAGGATCAAGATACTGATCCTTCATATTTTGATCGTACACAACGGGCAAAGCCACATATTCCAGATCATCATTACCTGACTGCTTGGCAGCTTCCCGTAGGTTATTCAAAGCCTGCCCAGCCTGCCAGCGGTAGTCGAAAAAGCCCAGTACTTTACCTGAGGTCAGCTTTGCCAAGTATTGATCGTAATTGTCCACGAAGGAAGATTTATCGAACAGCCCCTCGGTGTTGAGCTGATTCAGTTCCTTCAGATACTGTTTGGTCATGTCCTCATCTCCGTAATCCGTGGCCTGGTGCGATTTCATATCGATCATCGTACCACCATCATTCGGATAGCCTGCCAAATGCATCGGCGCATTCGTAAGAGCGAAGAACTTATCCTGCGTGGTTAACGCCAGGTACCCGGTCAAGCTTTCGTTTGCATGCTTTTTCTCGTAGTTGCGAATCAAAGTCAAAAACTCGTCTAACGTTTTGATTTTTGGATATCCCGCTTCCTTCAACACCCTGCGCTGCACCCAAAAAGCTCCCTGTTCCACGTTAGGCGCGGGTAAATAATCGCCTACCACCGCACTGAGCGGCAAAAAATAAATGTTTCCGTCCTCCGCCTTCATCAGGTTATAATACGGTTCGTATACGCGTTTGATATTCGGACCATATTTATCAATCAAATCATTCAGTGGAATAAAGGCTCCGGCATCCAGCAGCTTATCAATCGTGCCATCAGGCACAATGGCATCCGGGTAATCGTTACTGGCAATGAACGTACCGATCTTCGTGTTGGCATCGCCTACCAAATGCTCCAGCTTCCAGTTTACGCCCGTCTGATCCTCCAGCATTTTGCCGATCCGCGTCTCATTCGTATGGATGTCCTTACCCGCACTCGCATTAAAATACGTGAACGTGATCTTCTCATTAGGATCTCCTGTTGTAGGCTCCTTGCCCGCACTTCCTGAGCAGGCAGTGATCATAGATACCATCATGATGAATACCAGACTCATGGTCCCGAATCTTTTGCTTGCCATACCAGATCATCCCCTTTCGGCCTCTTTGTCGGTTGTGTGTGAACATCGTACGGACATACCTCAAGCACTGGAAATCTCGCGCACTCTAAATTGTAAGCACTTTCATTTTATGAAATGCCATGAATTTCGTTTACCCGCCAATCTAAAGATGTTACTTAGAAAACTATAGGAGTAGGCCCAACACAGTAAAATAAACACCGATCCAGCATCAGCGTCCATTTTTAATGCAATCCCCCTTGACTCCATTGTCAATAGGATTCTCGTTGTGATAAAATGAAACAAAGAAGATTATAATAAAAAAGAGCAAGGATGCGGTAACATCCCTGCTCTTTAACAACAGCCACTTATAAGGGCGGTGGCTTTGAACTAGGTGCAGAAATAGACCGCTAACCTTTGTCCGAGGAGCGGTCTATTTCTTTTTGCTTTGGTTCAATGCAATGACAATCGTGACGATCCATCCGATCAACGCAATAATTAGCGTACCGAACATCATCATTAATGTCAGCGTATCTTTAACCTCCACAGGCATCACCTCCTTTGCAGGAGACTAGCCGACCGCGCCATCTAAGCCGTTCTGTTGTTAGGGGAATTATACCATATGGATATCATTGAGCGGAAGAACAAAAAGACTCCCGATCCGCCGGAATGATAATACGGATCTCCGTCCCCTCGCCGGGTGCGCTGCGAATGGCAAGCTCAATGCGGCTTCCGTAGTAAAGCTTGAGACGATAGATCACATTTTGCAGACCTATACGCTCGCCCATGTCCTTTTGACTTTGCATATATCCATATAACCGCTGCACCTGTTCCGCCGACATACCGACACCATCATCCCGCACGGTTAATATCAACCGCCCCTCCCTGTGCTCAAAATGAATCTCGATGCGTCCCCCATGCTTCAGTGGCTCAATGCCATGAATGCTTGCATTTTCAACCAGCGTAAGCACAACCATTTTAGGAAGCAGATAGTCCAGGTCCTCGGGTCGTGCCTGCACTTCGTATTGTATCCGCTCCCCAAAGCGGTATTGTTGAATTTCCAGAAAACAACGAATCAGCTCCAGCTCCTCCCGCAACGTGACTCTATCCTTGTTCCACACCAACGAATTGCGGAAAATTCGTGCCATATTATGAATAATGCGGGCTGTCTCGTCCTCATGCTTCATCAGACTCCGCATACGTATCGTCTCCAGCGCATTGAACAGAAAATGAGGGTTGATCTGGCTGTGAAGTGCATTAAGCTGGGCATGCCTGCGCAGAATCTCCAAATTTTTTCTCTGAATATCCGCCACATAGACATCATTAATGAGTCGCTTTATTTTGAGCATCATTCGATTAAATTCACCCGTTAGCTGCCCGATTTCATCTCGCGATTCTGTACCGGGAATCAGTTCAAAATGCTGATTTTTCACCTTTTTCATATGCTTCAGAACACGATGAATGCGCACGTTCAGCGAACGTGTAATCCAGATGATGATCAAGGTAGGCAGCAGCATATTCATGCAGGTTAACAGCAGCACAAAATTGCGGGATTTCTCCATTTCATACAGCACTTCATCGCCCGACACCGCAGTCACAATGCTCCAGCCATTGAGATTACTCGTCAGCACATAATTTGTCTTGAACTCTATCGTGTCCTTGGGCTGCTGGAGGGTGCTATAGGCCACGACCTTATGATTGATATCAATCCTGGGATCGGTCGTATATTCGATTTCCCCCCGTTCGTTGAGCAGAAAGAGACTGCCCCGCAAATTCAGATTATGGAAAATCTCTTGAATGGACGACATTCGCAGCTCTATTTTCAGTATTTTCTCGTGGCCATTTTCGGAATAAAAATAGTTCATCCGCCGAATCAGGCTAAAGGGATGCAGTTGTTCGCCCGTACCGTCGTCAGTACGTACAAATATAGGCTTGGACTGCCGTCCGGGCGGGATTTTGGCATACCAGGGCAAGCTTTTAACCCGCTCATCTATAAAGCTGATCCCCCCGGAATCCAGTAGAGTCGGATTATCTGTGTAGATCGTCATTCCACCCACAGAATGGTATACAGGACTGGAAGTATTGTTTAACATACGACGTAAATAAGAATCATAGGCGGCAATATAGTCAGTGGGATGGGGGTAGGCTTGCTCCAATAGTTCGTTTAGCTGATGATCGGTATAAAAGATAGACGAGATTTCCATCGCATCTTCAAACTCACGGTAAAATTCAATTTTGATCTGCTCCAGCGCACGGGAAATATCCTGCATACGCTGTTCCTTCACATTTTGCGAGGTGACATGGTAAAAAATCAGATTGGTCAGCACCACGGGCACAAATACACAGAGAAAATACAGCAGCAGCATTTTATCCCGCAGGCGGACATGATCAAGGGTTGAGCGCAGCATCCTCATTCGCCGCCCCTTTGCCGCTCCCCACGGATATTCAGACTACTGCGGTATTCGCTTGGCTTGGCCTGCACCAATTTCTCAAATTGGGTGACAAAATAATCCGGGCTGCCAAAGCCCACACGCTCGGCAATTTCATAAATGCGCAAATCGGTCTGACGAAGCAACCGTTTGGCCTCCTGAACCCGTAATTGCAGCAGGAATTCGTTAAAGTACACTCCGTACGTTTTTCTGAACAATTGGCCCAGGTAGACCGGATTCATGTAAAAGCGGGCTGCTATACTTTTCAGGTTAATATTCTCTGCCGCATGCTGCTCAATGTAGGTTCGGATGTGCTGAATTCCTCCCTGTTGACGCTCCTTGCGCAACACCCCAATCATGCGGCTGCTTTCCACGGCAAAAGCTGTAAATAGTCGCTGTAATTCACCCAGCGACAGGTTCATATCCTGCCAGCCCATCATAGGCTCTAATGACTGAAGCGAGCGTTCATCACCCTGCATATTTTGAATGACCCGCACAATGCTGATTACGCATTGATGCAAGTTCATTTTCACACCCTCCGGGGCGTAATGCTGCTCACGAAAGCTGCAAAACAGATGATCTACGGTCGAATATAGCTCCTCCAACCGTATCTCCTCTATCTGCTCCGTCAAGCAATCCAGTACATTCTGATGGATCGTCCTACAGTGGAGCGCTGGCATTCCCTCCTCCTGATACAGGACAATGCCGCTGCGGTCATGAATGTATTTATGGAGCGCCGCTTCCTTGGCACGTTCATAGGACCGATGGATATCTTGCAATCGTTGAACAGGGCTTCCCACGTATATAAAGACCCGGTTCCCCATCTGATTTTTCAGTAACTCCAGCCCCTCTAATTCTCGTTGTAGCGCTTTCATACAAGCGTTCGCCCTGGATTCAAAGCACTTCAAAAAGAAGTCTGGCAATATGATGCCAATCCGGTTACGGTGCTCATGGACATAGAGAGGATACTTACCGTCGATCAAACGATAAAGTGCCTGCTCTACAAGCTCTCTGAATTGGAAAAGCGACAGCGGAACAGCGGTGCCATCGGGACGCCACGGATGCTGATCATTCAACTCGACGAGCACATAGTACATATGGGCAGCTTCTCCAAGACGTAGCTGCTGTTCCCAAGCCGTCACCACGACGTCATCCTCCCCATTCATCATCAGTGTCTCCAGCAGCTCACCTGTACGGCGACTCTGATAGAGCTGTGCATTCTGCTGCTCATGATGCAGCCTTTTACTTAGCCTGCGCAGTGTAGCCGAAAAATCCTTCTCATCAATCGGCTTGAGCATAAAATCGTGAACCCCGTAGCGAAGTGCCTGCTGTGCATAAGCAAAATCACTGTAGCCACTCAAGATAATAAACGCAGGATGATCCGTCCCCCGTCCGAGTACACAACGAATCAGCTCCAATCCGTCCAGCACAGGCATACGAATATCGGTGATGACCAGATCAGGGTGAACGCTGCCGATCAGTTCCAGTGCATCCTCACCGTTATCCGCCTCCCCAACGACCTCAAAGCCGCAGGCTTCCCAATCCATGAGTTGAAGCAGTCCTTTGCGAGTGAATATTTCATCATCCACTACAATGGCTCGATGCAGTTGCATAACCTACTTCCTCCTTTTGGTTTGTGCATCATTTTATTTTGGTTAACTATTCCAATTGTCTTTAGCCATATGGTAATGTGGAAACATCGGGAAATGGAAATGGCTGTTACACCTATCATATGACAAATGGGGCGGTGCAAAGCATGCGCATGGTATTTCGTTGGTTCGGTGAAGGAAACGATACGGTAACGCTGGAACAAATCCGACAAATTCCGGGGGTAGAAGGGATCGTGTGGGCGCTACACGATATTCCAGCCGGAGAAGAATGGCCTTTGGAGCGTATTGTGGCATTTCGAGAGCAGGTTGTACAGGCGGGATTTCACAACGAGGTCGTTGAAAGTGTGAATGTGCATGAGGATATCAAGCTCGGACGACCGACACGGGATCAGTATATCCATAACTACATACGTACATTGGAAAAGCTCGGCCACAACGGCGTGAAGGTCGTCTGCTATAATTTTATGCCCATTTTTGACTGGCTACGCACCGATTTGCACAAGGAACTGGAGGACGGCTCCACGGCCCTTTTTTTTGAAAAGTCACGCATTGAAGGGATTGATCCGTTCGAACTGGTACGCCAAATTAACGAAAATAGCTCGTTAACCATGCCCGGCTGGGAACCGGAGCGCATGGAGCATCTGACGGCTTTGTTTGAAGCGTACACCCACGTCACGGAGGAAGACCTATGGCGGAATCTGGCTTACTTTCTGGAGGCCGTTATTCCCGCTGCCGAACGCTGCGGCATTCGGATGGCTATTCACCCCGATGATCCGCCATGGTCTGTATTCGGACTGCCACGCATCATTACAAGCCAGGCTCATTTGCGCAGGCTGCTGGCGCTGTATGACAGTCCGGCGAACGGGATGACCCTATGCTCTGGCTCGCTGGGAGCCAATCCCAAAAATGAAATCGTTTCCATGATTTATGAGTTCAAGGATCGTATTCCGTTTGCCCATATCCGCAATGTGCGTGTATCCGCTAACGGAGATTTTATCGAAACATCTCACCGAACTCAGGATGGAACCGTCGATATTGCGGGCATTGTCCAGGCGTATCACGATGTTGGCTTTACGGGCTACGCCAGACCGGACCACGGTCGCCACTTGTGGGGAGAGCAATGCAGACCCGGATATGGACTGTATGACCGCTCACTTGGGATTATGTATTTATGGGGGCTGTGGGATGCATTGACATGTAACCAGGTCCGACACATTTCTCCTGTTCCCAAGACGGAAACCACGCTGACCAGATCAGTCCATACGAAGGAGTCGACCCTATGAGCACACTTTCTCTACACCCTTCACTGGCAGGCAAAACAGCAGTAGTTACAGGCGGTGCCGGGGTGCTATGCAGCGCGATGGCCCGCGAGCTGGCAAGGCAAGGCGTGAAGGTCGCTATTCTGAACCGAACGGAAGAAAAGGGCCTGCATGTAGTCCATGATATTCAGGCCGCAGGCGGAGAAGCGATGGCTGTGGCCTGTGACGTCACCGAAGCTGACAGCGTTCGGCGGGCCGAACAGGCGGTACGCGAGCAATTCGGCGCTTGTGATATTCTGATCAACGGAGCCGGAGGGAATCATGCGAGCGCCAATACCACCCGCGAGACATTCCGGTTGGAGGACCTGACGCAGCCCGATATCACCACCTTTTTCGAGCTGAGCATACCCGGTTTTCGCCAGGTGCTGGACGTCAATTTTATCGGAACGCTCATTCCGACACAAATATTCGCACAGGGCATGACAGGACGTTCAGGAGCAGTCGTGCTGAACATTTCCTCTATGAGCGCTCCCAGCCCGATGACTAAAGTTCCGGCTTACAGCGCAGCCAAGGCTGCCATTAACAACTTCACACAATGGCTGGCTGTCCATCTGGCTGAAGCGGGTATTCGCGTCAATGCCATAGCACCGGGCTTTTTTCTCACAGAGCAAAACCGCAGTCTGCTAACCCGCGAGGACGGCTCCTTCACTGAACGTGCAGATAAAATCATCGCCCACACCCCTATGCGCCGCTTCGGCGTACCGGACGATCTGCTTGGCACCCTGCTGTGGCTCGTGGATGAACAGACCTCCGGCTTTGTTACGGGTACAGTGATTCCGGTAGACGGCGGCTTTATGTCGTATTCCGGGGTATGAGCAGCACCCCAAAAGCCGCTTGAGCACTTGAGCCAGGCGGCTATCGACACAGCTTTCCTTTCCTATCTTTTCCCGATTACATAGACTCCGAGAATCGCTTGAAAACAACCTGCATCACACCTCCACAACACGATGGAATCCTTCAATACTGTAAATTTTAAAAATTAGATATTGACTATTTCTATCATTATTAAGTATATTGATAATGATAATCATTATCATTTTAGGCGAATGGTGATGCACATCAATGGATCCTAATGGATCTTTTTTTACTATACCAATATATTTTCAGGAGGGAACAAGATTGCTGAAGGTTTGGAAGAATAAATGGATTGCAGGCTTTCTCATCGCCTTACTCGTAAGCAACACCCTGTTTGCCGCAGGATTAGGCTTCGCGGCGGTGGCCACAGATGAGAGTAACGTTATACCTACACTGGCTAGTGCAGATCAGACAACCAGTGTAGTAGCAAACGCAGACCCTAGTGAACCTAGCTTTAAAGAAAAGCTAGAAAAGGGGACTCTAAACAACAGCGGAATAGGCAAGAAATCCGTTGCAGAAGTAACCTATGAAGCATCAGGAGAAACCCACGTAACACAAGCCACCTACGAACCCTCAGGGAAAGTAACCGTGATTGTGGAATTACAAGGAGCTCCGCTCATTTCCAGTGCTTCCCCCAAAGCTTTCGGCAATCAGCTGAATGCTCTAAGAAGCAGCGAGCGTACCCTCACAACCCAGCATGAATCGGTAAAAAACCAGATTCGCGCACTCTCCACAAAAGATTCATCTTCCTTAAAAACTTTCGGTCTAAGCAAGATAACCGCTCCCAAACTGGAAGTCATCTACGATTATTACATGGTTATGAATGCGATTTCGCTAAAGGTAGACTACCAGCAGTTGAAGGAAATTCGACAATTGCCTGGTGTGAAAAACGCCTGGGTAGCCAACACCTATGAAAAGGTCGTGCCTGAGCAGTCCATAGAGCCTCTCATGGCAAACAGCTCAGGAATGATCGGTTCTCCTGCGGCTATTACAGCCGGCTATACAGGAAAAGGTACGACGGTGGCTGTTATCGACACCGGTCTGGATTGGAAGCATGAAGCCTTTTCCACGAATATGCCTCCCTCACTGACCCTAAAACATACCCGTAAGAAGGTCAGTGGCATCCTAAACAGTACCGATATGTCTGCTGGCAAAGTGAATGTAGATGATATCTACATGGATGACAAGGTGCCCTTCGCCTATGACTATGCTGACAAGGACACCAATGTCATTCCCTCAGCCAGTTCTGACAATGCCCACGGCACTCATGTAGCAGGCACTATAGCTGCCAATAGTGACAAAGTAAAAGGGATTGCACCTGATGCCCAGTTGATGATCATGAAGGTGTTTGATGACATCAACGGATTTACCAATGATGCTGACATCATTGCTGCGTTGGACGATTCAGTCAAAATGGGTGCAGATGTCATCAATATGAGTCTTGGCTCCAATGCGGGCTTTTCCACAGCTGGAGAAGCAAGTAAGGATGCCATGTACAGCAGGATTGCGAGCGCTGGAATCAACCTTGTGGTCGCTGCCGGTAACAGCTACAGCTCCGCTTATCAAAACCAGTCCGGCTCCAATCTTCCGTATGCCAATGAGCCCGACAGTTCCATCATAGCCGCTCCTTCCACCTATGAAGCTGCCTTATCCGTGGCAAGCATGGTGAATAGCGGTATCTCGGACGCCCCCTATATTCTCGCAGGGGATCGAAAAATTGTTTTCAACGATACCTCCAGTGCCGCTGATCCCAAAATACAGGCGTTGAACCGTACATACGACTATGTATACGCTGGTTATGGGACCGCGGAGGATGTCCAGAAGGCAGGAGATTTAAAAGGGAAAATCGCCTTGTTGTCCCGTGGTGGCCAAATAAGCTTCCAAGAAAAGGTCGGGGCTGCCTATGCTGCTGGCGCGGTAGCTGCTGTTATTTATAACAATGAAGCAGGCAAAGCCAATATGGATATCAGCTCCTATTACATTCCAGCCGTTTCCATTACAAAGGAAGACGGAGAGTTCCTTGTGAACCTGGATAATAAAAAGCTGGCAGTGGACGAAAAATTCAGAACGAATGCGCCTAATCCAGATGGATACAAGATGTCGGAGTTTTCTTCATGGGGCGTATCACCGGATTTAAAGCTGAAACCCGAAATCACTGCACCCGGAGAAAATATTTACTCTACTGTTCCCGGCAATCAATATGAGTCGATGAGCGGTACCTCTATGGCTTCTCCTCATATTGCCGGAGCCGAAGCTGTAGTGAAACAATATGTCATCAACAAATTGAATATTGCAGATGCGGTCGAACGAGAAAAGCTGGTGCACACCCTGCTGATGAACACTGCACACCCTGCCAAGGATGAGGATCAACAATACTACTCCCCACGTAAGCAAGGCGCAGGCTTGGCGAATGTGCACGAAGCAGTTACGACAGGAGCTTATTTGACTGTAAAAGGCAATGAACGGCCTAAAGCCGAGCTAGGCTACAACAAAACAGGAGCCTATTCCTTCACCTTTGATATTCACAGCATATCGGATGAGGCATTGACCTATGCCCTGAATACAGCGGCTCTATCAGAAAAAATAGTGACGAAGGATGGCAAGAGCCTCTTTGCGCAGAAGTCTACAGACTATGCGGAAAAGGGCATCCAAGTACAATACAGCGGTGCAACGAACGGCAAAGTAACTGTACCTGCACGCGGCACAGCAAGCGTTACCGTGAAAATCACGCTGTCAGATGCACTCAAAGCACAGTTCGATCAGGCTACTAAAAACGGAACCTTTATTGACGGGTTCGTGATGCTGAATGCGGAAAAAGGCGTGAACCTCTCCATGCCGTTCGTCGGCTTCTATGGGGATTGGGGACAACCTCGCATTTTCGATGGTACGGAATATGGCAAGGAAGGCTACTCTATGCTAGGCAGCACAGTTTATAACTTGTATCCCGGTGCGCAATATCTTCTGGGACAAAACCAAGTAGCCATTGCGCTTGGTCAGGAGTGGGGTGTCATGCCAGAGAAATTCGCAATCTCCCCGAACAGCTTGGGAAACAGCTCAAAAATTTTGGGTATCTCAACGGGCATGCTGCGGAATGCAGAGAGCTTGAAGTATACCATTACGGACCAAGCCGGAAACATGGTCAAAGAGTTTAATTATTCGCACGTCCCCAAATCCATCTACTATCCAGGCTCTGGTGCAATCAGTTGGGCGGAGGCTCTTCTGGGCGACCAGCCTTTCTTTGACGGACTGGACCAGAATAATGACGAAGTACCAGAAGGAATATATACCTTTAAGATTACCGGGGTAGTCGCAGGTACAAACGGGCAGGGAACCGATTCCTGGACCTTTGATTTTGCCTATGACAAAACAGGCCCCAAGCTAGCCGATTACAGCATTTATAAGGAAAACGGTAAAACGTATCTGAAGATGTCCATCAAGGATAACCATTATACCAGCGGGCTGCAATTAGCCACAGCAGATGGCGGCGGTGCTCTGTCCAATCTGGTTCCAATCAGAGATGCTGATGAAAAATTGGCTGATGGACAATCCGTCAATACCGTGACGATGGATATTTCCGATTTGCATGACAAACTGACCAAATATGGACTGCCTACCGACAAAATTCAAGTCGATATGTTCGACTATGCCTTCAATACCAGCAGTTCAACCATTGTTCTTGAAGCAGTCGGTACGGAGGGGCTCACACTGGATAAGGAAGCTCTATCCTTAACCGTCGGTACAACCGAGGATCTGACAGCGAATATTACGCCAGTTAACGCTACGTACAAAACGGTTACCTGGGCAAGCTCTGATCCGGCCATAGCCACTGTAGATACAGAGGGAGCCGTTACAGGCGTAAGTGCGGGAACGGCCAGGATTACCGCCACAACTAATGGAAAGTCCGCTTCCAGCCAGATTACGGTCACACCGATCGGAAGCCAGGGAATTGTACTGAACCGGGCTGCGTTGAAGCTGACCGTTGGCTCGAACAAGCCATTGAAAGCCACAACCAATCCCGAAGTGGTTTCCGGTCCGATCACCTGGACCAGCTCCAATGAGTCCGTTGCCAGTGTGGATCAGAATGGAATGGTGAAGGCAAAAGCGGCCGGCACGGCAACCATTACAGCAACAGCCTCGGGGAAATCCGCCACCAGCCGAATTACGGTAGAGGGAGCCTCCAACTCTGAATTCACTATCGTGAGTGGAGTTTTGACGAGCTATAACGGCTCCGGCGGCCACATTGTCATTCCGGATCATGTGACGGAAATCGGCGAAGAAGCCTTTGCCTATCATGAAGATATTTTGTCCGTGAAAATTCCGGACTCGGTGAAAAAAATCGGCAGGGCGGCATTTGCCTATAACAAGGAGCTTAAAGTTGTCACCTTATCGGAGGGACTGGAAGTGATCGGGGAAAGCAGTTTTTCCGATCTCGCCAAGCTTGAACAAATTACGCTGCCAAGCACGGTGACGGAAATCGGCGATAATGCCTTTGCCCGTGACACAGCTCTGAAAGCGATGCATCTGCCGGATGGTTTAACCCGAATTAAACAGGGAGCCTTCCGGGAAACCAATAATCTCGTTTCCATTAATATTCCGAACAATGTAACGGAAATTGGCGACCATGCGTTTTACCTTACAACCAGTCTGAAAGAAATCAAGCTGCCAGGTAACCTGAACGACATTGGCCGTGCAGCCTTCTCTTCCTCGGGGATCAGATCCGTCGAAATACCGGACTCCGTCACTTCCATCGGGGACGAAGCCTTCTGGGGAAGTCGTATCGCTTCCGTCAAATTGGGCAGCGGGCTGCTCACTATTGGGCAAAGGGGCTTTGCGGAAACGCTGATCTCTTCTATCGTCATCCCGGACAACGTGACCACCTTGGCTTACAGTGCATTTGCTGAGAATGGGAAATTGAGCAGCGTTACCATCGGGAAGGGCCTGACAGAAATGGGCCCGCAAGTATTCGACAGTACAGAAAGCTCAAGCCTAAAAAATATCGAAGTGTCTGTGGGCAATACAGCCTTCTCAAGTCAGGACGGGGTGCTTTTCAACAAGGACAAAACGACCTTGGTCCGCTATCCCGCCGGACACGGCCGGGATGCCTATACGGTTCCTGACAGCGTGACCCAAATCGAAGATTATGCCTTCCATGTTGCAGCCCATTTGAGCTCCATCACGCTTACGGATGGCCTGCAGAGCATTGGACAACAGGCTTTTGATTCCAGCGTCAGCTTGCTTTCCCTGACGATTCCCGACAGCGTCAAAACGATCAGGAAAGCGGCATTTACCCACTCCGACAAGCTGGAAAAAGTGAAATTGGGAGATGGGGTAGAAGAGCTGGGTGCGTATGCATTCGCTTATAACTTCAAGCTGACCAGTATCGATCTTGGCAAAGGAGTCAAAAAAATTGGCGACTATGCCTTCCAATATAACAGCAGTCTGGTGGAAATCACCTTCCCGGATCAAGTGCAGTCCCTGGGCAGCAATGTACTGGGCAACTCCGAGCGGCTGTCCATTGTGAATATTGGAAAAGGCGTGACCTCCATCGGCGGTAATCCTTTTGCCAGCTCACTGATGATCAAGAGTGTCAATGTTGCACAAGATAATGATTTTTATGCCAGTGAAGATGGTGTGCTGCTGGATAAAGCCAAAACCAATTTGATTTTATACCCTGCGGCTAAGCCGGATGCTTCTTATCAAATTCCGGCGACCGTAAAGGAAATCAGTAATTATGCTTTCCAAAGGGCACAGTTCCTTACAGACATCCAATTTCCTGAGGGATTGCTGACCATTGGTACTTCTGCCTTTAGCAGAACCAGCAATCTGAAATCTGTTAAACTGCCTGACAGCTTGACGGAAATCGGAAGCTTCGCCTTTTCTGATACAGGCATGGAAACAATTGTGTTGGGGAGTAACCTAACAAAAATTAACGACTGGGCCTTTGCCTTCTCCGAACATTTGAAGTCCGTTGCCATTTTGGACAGTAATACCACACTTGGAGAGTTTGCCTTTGTCGGTTCTCCTAACCTCAGAACGGTAGTTTTGGGTGAGGGTGTATCCAGCATCGGCTGGGCAGCTTTTAGCGACACACAAAATCTTACTCTTTACGGTTGGCAGGGTTCTGCGGCAGAAGAGTACGCCGGAAGCAACTCCATTCCATTTAAGGTGTATACGCCATTATCCGTACATCTCAAAGCCAATCATGAAGCTTCAGAAGGCACCATTGCTTTGAGTGCTGAGGCTACTGGCGGGATCGGGAACAAATCGTACTCCTTCCGGGCGTGGAATGAAAGTACACAGCAGACTGTAACGCTCGACACTTATTCTGCAGGCAATGCCTACCAGTGGCCGACTCCACAGGCCGGCAAGTATATCGTTTATGCAGATACGAAGGATGAAACCGGAGTAAGCAAAACAGGTACCCGGCAAATAGAGGTGCTGGCGTCGGGTGAAGTGATTATTTCGGCCATTCCGGCCACGATCAGTCCAACAACCCACAACTTTGACCTTGGCCATCCAACAGATGTGACCACGGAAATTACCTGGAACGAAGCCCATAGCGTCACACAAGCAGTCTATGGAGTGAACCAAGGTCCTAGCCGAAGTGTCACAGAAGCTGTTTATGACAGGGACGCTCTGATCCAAGGTCATGATTATACCGTTAACGGAAATACTCTGACGCTGAAAAAAGGCTTCCTTTCCGGCTTAAATCTGAAAGAAGGCGACACCGTCAGTGTTGAGTTGCTCTTTGACTTTGGAGACAAAGCGGTATTGATCATTCGGGCCATCCAAAATCCTGTGGAGGTAGATGCAAGCATTAGCCCGAAAACAGCCAGCTTTGACAAAAAAGCGAGCAATCAGGCAGATGTAGAAACGACCATCACTTGGAACAGTGCAACGTCTATTACAGATATCAAGCTGGAAGGGGCATCCATTAGAGAAGCGGCTTACACCGTAGACCAGGATGTGCTCACGATTAAGAAAGAGTATCTGGCAACACAGCCGAAGGGCAACCTTCCGTTGACCGTGCAATTCGATAAGGGCGACGACGCTGTGTTTATGATCAACATTTCCAATACAAGCAGCAAAGATGACGACGACAGCACGGATACTGACACCGGCTCTAGTCCTGGTAATAGCACAGGCAATGGAACTACTGGCAGTGGAACTGCTAGTAGCGGTGCTGGTAGCAGTTCCAGCGGTAGCTCCACAACCGGGACGCCGAGCACAGCCTCGTCTGTCCGCGTGCTGGATGCCAAAGGGAACGTGATTGAATCATTTAGTACCAAGCTGAACACCAGCACAGGTGTAGCTACGATAACGATGGATTCTGACTTCCTGAACAACGCCTTCGCCACATCCCAGGCGGATGGCAAAGGAATGAAAACCGTAGAGGTCACGGTTGAATCCACCCAAGCGAAATCCTATGAGCTGACACTGCCAGCAAGCTTTGTAACCGCAGCGGATGCTTCCCGTGCCATTAAAATCAAAACGGGTATCGCGGTTGTAACCCTGCCAGGTAACATGCTTGGAACGGCTGGAACAGCAGGAGCACAAAATATTACGCTCGAATTAAGCTCCGGCAGCAAAAACAAGCTGGATGCACAAGCGAAGTCCGATATGGGTACTCGCCCTGTCGTTGAGCTGAATCTGAAAGCAAACGGTAAGCTATGGCCTTGGAGTAATAACAATGCGGCTGTAACTGTAGCTATTCCGTATACACCTACAGCAGCCGAGTTGAAAAACCCAGAGCATATTGTCATCCAATATGTAGATGCAGCAGGTCATGCTACTCCAGTGACTTCAGGAAAATATGATGTGCTAACTGGACAAGTCAGCTTTACCACTCATCATTTTAGCCAATATGCTGTAGCCTATGTCGAAAAATCCTTCCCGGATTTGAGTCAATATGCTTGGGCCAAGAAACAAATTGAGGTACTGTCTTCCAAAGGAATCATCAATGGCACAACAGATACTAAATTCTCCCCTGCGGACAAGATCACACGGGCGGAATATCTGACACTATTGGTAAAAACACTGGGACTGACCACAAGCTTCGATAGCAACTTTGCCGATGTTAAGCAAGGAAGCTATTACTACGAAGCAGCAGGCATAGCCAAAAAACTGGGTATCGCAGGCGGCTCTGGTGACAACAAATTTAATCCCAGTGCCCCTATATCCAGACAGGATATGATGGTCTTGACGGACAAAGCCCTGCAAAAAGTAAATAAACTGGCGGCTACATCCTCGACGACTGCACTGGAATCCTTCAGTGATCGCACAGATATTGCTGGTTATGCTGCTTCGAGTCTGGCAGTGCTGGTTCAAGAAGGACTCATTACAGGTTCAAATGGCAAAATAGCCCCTAAAGCACCAACAACTCGTGCAGAGGCTGCTGTATTCCTGTACAGAATCTATAACCAAAATTAAAATCTTCAAAAAATAAATTTAGTCTGACATAGCAGTAAATTCACAAAAGGAGACGAATCCCTGGTTGGGGTTTCGTCTCCTTTATTCCTGTTTGCCCAAAAAAGCTTCATTAGTCTCCTATTCGGGACTTCAGACTATCGCTCAGCGATTATACTGACCGCTTGCAGATGGTCGGCGTGCTTTACAAATTGTTTGCGCATACCCATAACTCTAGCTCGGGCAGCGTGGTTTCGCATAAGTTTAAAGGCAATTTTGCCAAATCTCAACCAACCCTCATCCTGAATGATACGCGGCAGATGCAGTAAATGCATGGGAGCCGTATAGATTTTAAGAACCTTAAAACCTTCCTCTTTCAGCAGCTGTTCCCATTCCGATACCGTCAACGGTGTCGCATTAACTCTCAGGGCTACAGCCAAATCCTTGTTAATCTGCTTTTTGAGCTCAGGCTCAATATGATTTGAAGCAAAGCACATCTCATGGATAGCATACTTCCCGCCCGGTTTCAGAAGTCGCTTGGCTTCCGAAATAATCTGTGCCTTCTTGGCCCTTGTCTGCATAGTCAGCATAGCTTCCCCATATACCACCGTCGCAGAGGCATCCGGCAACGGAACCTGTTCAGCATCGGCAATAAGCACTTCCCGGTTTGCTCCGCTTACATACGTTTTCACGATAGAAGCCGCCTTCTCATTCTGTTCAATCGCAATATAACGGCGGGGATTCAGTTGCAGTGTCATTTGGGCAGTTATGCCCAATCCGGGAGCAAACTCAATAACCTCATCCTTCCCGGTTACGTCAAGCCCTTCTATCATCCAGCGTGTCGTTTTCAACCCTCCGGGCCTGAGCACGCGCTTACCGAGACTTGCTAATATCCAGTGCCCTGGCACCTGTGTGTAATCTACTGTCTGCATCGGCCACAAACACCTCTTTCAATAATTTGATAATGATATTCATTATCAGTATATGCATAAAAAAATTTAACATTTTTTATTTTTATAATTTATATAGCTACGGTGATGTACCCTCTTTATATATTTTGCGCGTAGCTTTCACTTGGCGTTTGGGTCAACACCACATGCAGGCTGGAATTCGCCTCCGCACCACCGCGATAGGAAAAGCGCTCATCTCCTGTAACATGGATCATATCCCCTTGGACAATTTCCGTTTCTTCACCATTCACAGTAACAGTACCGTTACCCTCAAGAACAAGCAAATATACATTTGCTCCTGGATGATTATGTGTTGGCAACTCAGCATTAGGAGTAAAGTTGAGAATAAAAATTACATTGTCGGCTTCCTTATGCACAATTCGTTTTGTAAACGCAGCTTCTTTATATTCCTGAAACTGAATGAGGTTAGATTTTTTCATGTAGGTTCACTCTCCTGTTTGAAGTTGGATTTGCCTATGATGGATTGGATACCTGGCATGTTCTCAGGTTTCAATCTGTATGGTCTTATTGTATTTGATTATTACGCTCGCCTTGTGATTGCAATCACAAAACTAAATTTAAGTGAAAAATACTTATAAATATTCAAAAATTTGATTTCAATCCTCTTTTTCATCGACACATCCAACTAGAATCGAATGGTGTTAGACAACAAACAAAAACAAGCAGGAGGTTGTTCCTATGAAGCCCGGATTTCAACTGGCAAAGGATATTTATTGGGTAGGAAAAATTGATAATCGTGAGGTTCCCTTTCATCGTCTTCTACTATCTAAGGGCACAACCTATAATGCATATCTACTAAAAACCGGAAAACCAACCATTGTAGATACCGTAGATATGGCGTTCGGTAGAGAGTTTGCAGAAGCTGTAACCGAATTGATCGATCCATTGGACATTCAATATATCATCGTCAATCACACGGAACCAGATCACTCGGGTGGATTGGCGGCACTTGCTTCCAAAGCAACGAACGCTACGATTGTCTGCACTGAGATTGCTGTTCCGGAAATTCAACAAATGTACAAGCTTCAGCATCGCAACTTCCTGGTGATCAAGGACGGGGATCAACTGGATATTGGAGGCAAGACGCTTCTGTTCAAGGAAACACCTTACCTCCATACGGAAGAAACCATGATTACGTACTGCATAGAAGATAAAATCTTGTTCCCTTGTGATATTTTCAGTACACACGTGGCTGTAGAGCATCTATTTGCCGATGAGGCGGGTTTTGATATCACCGAGGACTTTATCGGATACTATCAGGCTATTATTCATCCGCATCGCAGATATGTGCGTACATTAATCGAAGCTGTTTCTGACCTGGATATTGAGATGATTGCTCCTTCCCACGGCTTCGCGATCCGACATGACATTGCCAAGTTTATTGATTTGTACGCCTCTATGAGTACCGAAACTAAGGATGATAAAAAAGTAGCGATTGTCTATGCCACATTAAAAAATAATACCAAAAAAATGGCAAACATCCTGAAAGACTGCTTTTTGGAGAACCAAATCAGGGTGGAGCTATGGGATGTAGATAAGGCGGATGAAACGGAGTTATTGAATAGTATTGCCTCAGCGGATGCTGTTTTCGTCGGTAGCTCTACCAAATATGCGGACATGACGGGCAAGCTGGAAGACCTGCTGCAAAAAATGCAAAAGATGAATCTGGAAGGTAAGCTTGCTGCTGCCTTTGGTTCCTACGGCTGGAGCGGGGAAGCCATTGAAGTCGTACAGGATTACTTAATCGGTACCCATATGAAGGTCCAAAGCACTTCTGATGTAATCAAGTCAACCGGTATGACGCATGTGGAATTCCCGGTACGCATTCGCTTCTCTCCTACAGAAGATGAAAAAGTAAAGAAAATTAAAAACGCCGCTGAATTTGTCTCAGATCTACTGCTTAGCGTCATTTGAACAAAGGCAGCGTATAGCGAAATAGGAGAGATGCTGAATGGGTAACCAACATTACGTTATTATCGGAGGCAGCGTTGCCGCCGTCAACGCGGCGAAAGCGATCAGAGATCATGATGAGCTGGCTGAAATTTCTATTTACGGGGAAGAAACATCCCTTCCGTATAACAGAGTCAAGCTTTCCAAGGGGCTATTCACTGACCTGCACAGCGAAAAAATCCTAATCAAAAAGGAAAAATGGTTTGCTAATCAACGAATTCATGTTTATTCCGACATCAAGGTAACCGAGATACATCCAGAGGACTGTACCATCGAAACAATAAACGGACAAACCGTTGCTTATGACAAGCTGCTGCTGTGTACAGGAGCCCACAACCGTAAGCTTTCGCTGGACGGAGCTTCACTAAGGAACGTTCACAATATCCGTTTTCGACAAGATGCAGACAGCCTTAAGACAAAATTACAAAAGGGAAACCGGATATGTATCATCGGCGGCGGTATTCAAGGGGTAGAAACCGCCTGGTCCTTCCAGCAAGCCGGGTATGCTGTAACCATTCTGGAAGCCTCGCATCGGCTTATGCCCCGCCAGTTGGATGAGAAGGCCGCTTCTATTTTGACCCATCGAATTACCGAACAGGGTACCAAGGTAAGCCTTGGACAAGGCGTAAAGCGTATTACAGGCACAGATCACGTAGAAGGTGTAGAACTACAGGACGGCTCTGTTATTCCCTGCGAGCATGTCGTGTATTCTATCGGAATTGTACCTAATACTGAGCTTGCTCGCCAAACCGGACTTGATATTGGACACGGCATTCTGGTGAATGCACAGATGGAAACCAGCTTCGCCAATATATATGCGGCAGGTGATGTAGCCGAGTTTCAGAATAGAGTGGATGGATTATGGGAAAGTGCCGTAGAGCAAGGAAAAATAGCAGGCGCTAATATGGCGGGTGCATCCGTCAGCTACCAGCGTCCCATCCCTGTAACTCTATCGAACAGCTATAAATCCCCTCTCTTTTCCATTGGCCTAGTAGATGAACAGGAATGCGACACCAGCCTGACCAGTGAAAATCAAGCTTCTTATACACGAATGTTCATACAAAACGGCTCTATCTGCGGCGTGATCGGTTTTGGGGATGCCCTCGCTTCACTTCCATACAAAACAGCCATCATTCAGGGACTCAAACCGGATGCGCCAGAGCTTACAAAAATTTTGGGTGACAAGGAGAGCTAAAGATGAAAAAATATGTATGTCAGCCCTGTGGATATATTTATGATCCTGCTATGGGTGACCCCGATGAAGACGTTATGCCCGGTACAGCGTTTGAGGACCTTCCGGAAGACTGGGTTTGTCCAGTCTGCGGTGAGGATCAAAGCCATTTTTCCCCAATAGATGATACAGAATAACAACAATACGCTATAATCTTTAGTTTCCGGCTTATGAATGGAGTGAATGAATGTGAATGAGATGTCCTGCCCCTGCCAGTGCGAAAAGGAGCCCTGTGCCCGCAAAGTGCCTATCTTTTCCTCTTTGTCCTGCGAAGATTTGTGTAAGGTCAGCTCCATGATCCGACACCGGAAATATCAGAAAGGCGAGGCCTTGATTATCGAGGAACAAGCATCCGATACGCTATACATTATTAAAAGCGGGCATGTCAAGCTTCTGAAAATGACACCTCAGGGCAAAGAACAAATTCTGCACATTCTGACAACTGGCGATTTTTTTGGCGAGTTGAACATATTTAACAGCGATGAGCTGAGTAACTTTAGTGCGTATGCCTTAAAAGATACTGATATTTGTATGCTCACCAAGGATGATATGGAGCAGTTGATTCACAACAATCCCGATATCTCTTTGAAGCTGCTCAAAACCATTACTAAACGCTTGGCACATACCGAAAAGCTGGCTCAAAGCCTGGCTACCAAAGACCCAGAAATCCGTATCGCTTATATGATTCTTGAGCTTGGGCATAAATACGGAAAACCGGACGGCTCCTACATTAAAATAAATCTCCCCCTTTCACGCGAAGAAATGGCTAATTATGTGGGTGTCACACGCGAAACCATCAGTCGCAAATTCGCAAAATTTGAACAGCTGGGGATTATTCATATTAAGGGTATACGAGAGATTACCATTTGCGATGTACAGAAACTGAACGAATATATGGATTGAGGCACATCCAAATGTTGTTCTGGCATGAAGAGCAACAAAAAAGCCGCTTCTTTGGCTTAATGGTTTATGGCTGGTATACCTGTCGTAACTGAGGGCATCGTGAGTTCTGGCTGAAATTTGGCTGAATACGGAATCATTTCTTCACAAACTACCCCTCCAATTTCGCTCATTCCTTATGAAAACATAAGGTTTTAGAAGTGCTACTGGAGGGGATTGTATTCAATCAACCTTATTTAGACTTTTTGTAATCCTATATGAACACAATGATCAATGATATCCAATAAGTTTTGCTGATATTTCAGCGCTAGTGCTTCCAAAGTACGACGGGTAAACAATCGCTGATTAAATCGCAAAGAGTAATGAAATATTCCATTTACGATAAAGGCATTCATTTCTAGGTTGTAGGGCCACTGCATATCCTGATGAATAAGTTCACCCATAGGCATAGAGGAAGAAATAATTTCTTCATGCTGCAGTCCATCCTCGAACCGTCCCAAGTAATTAAATAATATCTCCGGAGATAAAGTGAACTCCAGATCCTCAGTATACTGCGGTTCCGACAGATATTTTAGAATACCATAGCCAATCCCATTATGGGGCACTCTGGCATGCGTATGTTGAACCCTCTGAATGAGCTCGCCCGGAAAATCCCCACTGGCATCATAGACTACAGGATAAAAAGAAGTAAACCAACCTACCGTCCGTGTCAAATTGAGATGTTCTCTAAATTCATCCCTTCCATGACTTTCTACATCAACAGCTATGTTAGGATTACACGTCCATTCCTTAATCGTCATGACCAATGCTGTCAGCAACAAATCGTTGATTTCAGTATTATAAGCGGAAGGAGCTTTAGTTAATAATGCTTCCGTCTCTTCCTGGGTGAGTGAAACATCTATGAAGTCCATGTCCTTAAATACATGAGATCCTACTCCCTCCGCCAATTCAACCGGAAGTTGAGGTACACTCTCTTTTAATACATTTTTCCAGTAATCCTTTTCCTGCAAAAAGTCAGCGCTATTCGCATATGCAGATAATTCCTGACTCCAAGTCTTGAACGAGGTCGTCTTTGCAGGCAGTTGCAGATCTTGATGCTCTTTAAGACCCTCGTACAAATACTCAAAATCCTCCATAATGATGCGCCAGGAAACTGCATCAACAACTAGATGATGAATAATAATTAGCAAGTGATCTCCATCATTTGCTCGGAATACTCCCAGTTTAATCAGCGGACCCTGTAATAAATCAATACTCTCCTGTAATTGATTAGCTTCTTGTTCGATCTGAAATTCAATTTTTTCAGACGTGGTCCAATCGAATAATTCAATATCAAAGTGCCGACCTGCTTCGTCCGAATTCTCCTGTACCAAGCCTTCATCTGTATGTTTAAAACGCATTCTTAATGCATCATGATGCTTCGTAATTCTCTCAAAAGCCTCCACTATGACTTGCATATTCCAACCTTCCGGATTATACATCATAACTGCCTGGTTCCAATGAAAAGGATTATCACTCAGGTTGAATACCCATTTTTGAATGGGTGTTAAAGGTACCTCTCCTACCACCATTTGTTCGCCAATGCTTAAAGTTTTCTCCCAGTTCAGATTAGAGACCAATTCTCTAATCGTCTGGAATTGCATAATACCTTTTATTTTTACGGCATAGCCCATTTGTCCCAGTTGAGCAGCTAATTGTATGGCTTTAATAGAGTCTCCGCCCAGCTCAAAGAAATGATCATCAATGCCTATATTCGATACGGATAAAACCTCGCTCCATATGTCCACCAACAACTGTTCCAGCTCATTTCCAGGTGCCACTTTAGTTTCGGAGGACTTTTTGGGCTGTGGTAGCGCCTTAGTATCTATTTTTCCGTTTGCAGTTAGCGGCATGGCCGACAAATGGACAAAATGAGCCGGGATCATATAGTCAGGCAGTTCCTTGCTCAAAAATTTACGCAGCATAGCATTCGTAAAGCATTCTTCCGATACATAGTATGCGACCAGAGATACGACATCGTTTACGCTCGTAACCGGGAGAATACATGCCTCAGGGATTGCTTCATGTTTTAATAGCCCCTGCGTTATTTCCCCAAGCTCAACCCTGTATCCTCTTACTTTTACCTGATCATCAATTCTGCCCAAATACTCAATTTCCCCGTTAGGCAGCCAACGAGCCAAATCGCCGGTCTTATACATACGCTGGTGCTCTCTGAACGAGTTAGGTATAAACCTTTCCCTGCTTAACTCAGGTCGGTGCAGGTAACCTCTAGCTAATCCCGGCCCGCTGATGCATAATTCTCCTGGAACTCCTATGGGTTGCATATGATGATGTTCGTCCACGATATAAATCTCGGTGTTTACAACCGGTCGACCAATTGTAATACGGGAGGAGTCTTGATCTAATATAGCCGCCGTAGAACATACAGTGCCCTCTGTCGGTCCATATGCATTCACAAAGGTACGACCCTCACTCCATTTTTCAATAATATCCATGGTACACGCTTCTCCACCAGCTATAAGGGTATGCAAGCTAGGGATCGGCTCATAGGGAAGAGTTCTTAAAAGAGAAGGCGGTAATATCGTTGCATGGATCGTGTGCTCTCTTAACCACCGTCCAACTCCATATTCCAACAGTTCATTGCGATCCTCAATGACCAGCGTCGCTCCGGATAAAAGCGCCAGAAAAGTTTCAAGCACGGAAGCATCAAAGCTAAAGGAAAAAAACTGTAATACCCTGCTTCCTTCCTTTATATTAAATGTAGTAGCTAAATTAGAAAAATTGCATAGGCTATGATGCTCAATCATGACCCCCTTAGGCTTTCCAGTTGAACCAGAGGTATAAATGACATAGGCCATATCTTCAGGTCGAGTTACGCTTTTAAGATTGGAAGTATCATGCTCATCTATAGCCTGTCGATCATCAATGAATAGAATCTGATCGGCAGCTCCTAAGTTGACAGTTATATTACCAAGCAAATCCCGCTCTGTAATCAACAATTGAGCTTGGCTGTCCTCCATGAAATAGGATATACGTTCAGTTGGATAAGAAGGGTCTATAGGTAAATAGGCAGCTCCCGCCTTTAATACGCCCATGACGCTTACTACTCTCAGGCAAGATGGAAACAACATAATACCAACAACCTGATCTCTACTAATATTTCGGCTCCGTAATGCTCTTGCTATTTGATTAGCTTGCTCATTCACTTGTCGATAGGTTAACTTTTCTTCCCGCCATTCCAATGCAATAGCATCTGGAGTTTGGGCAACACGTTCTTCCCACAGCTCAATAACAGTCGATTGACTATGATCAGATAGATTTCCAGGAAGATTAAATTGGTGGAGAATCTCATGATGCTCCCTATCTGTTAGAAGTTGAATATCTCTTATCAGGACGCCCGGATGATCAACAATCTGTAGGATGATTTGCTGAAAATGGCCGATAAGACGCTCCATAGTTGCTTCGGCAAACAAGCTTTTATTGTAAACCAGATGGATTTCAATCGTTTCTCCCAAACGGATTTCCCATGTCAGATCAAATTTAGCGCTTTGGGTACCTATTTTATACTCTTTAAGCTCGATATCTGACATCTGAATATCCAGTTCTTCGATATCTTCCAAGGTAAACACGGTATCAAACAAAGGATTGCGACTGAGGTCACGTTGTAAAGGCAACTGCTCTAATAACTGTTCTAATGGATAATCTCCATTCTCATAAGTCAACAGCATTTCTGTCTTCACCTGCTGTAAAAAGTCCACATAGGTTTGCTCGTATTCAAGCTTATTACGCATGGGAACAACATTGGCGAACATGCCCACGGTATGATCCAACTGTCCCGTTCTTCTTCCTGAAAGTGGAGAACCTACAATAATATCTTTCTGTCCACTGTACTTGGCCAGAAGTATAGTGTAAGCAGAGAACAATGACATATATGATGTGACCTGCTCAGACACGGCTAATTCCTTGAGTTTGGCTGTCGTTGTGGCGTCCAACTCAAAATCTAGTTGCTCTCCTTCAAACGTTTGCTGAGGCGGTCGACGATAATCAGTTGGGATATTGAGAGTAGGCAACTCCCCGGAAAAACGCTCCATCCAAAAATGTTCTTGCTGCTTAAACGTCGAAGAATGTAGCCATTCCTCTTGCCATACTGCATAGTCTTTATATTGAACCTGAATGAGCGGGAGAGCATTCTCTTGATATATCTGTAGTACATCCTGTATTAATATATTCAGAGACAATCCGTCACAAATAATATGATGAATATCCATAATGAAAATATGCTTGGTAATACTTAATTCCAACAGAACTGTCCGTACCAGCGGAGCCTGGTCCAATTCAAACGTCTGAATAAAGGCTGACGCATGGGATTCCAGTTCTTCCTCATTGGTTTTCATATATACTATGGGGCAAGAAACCTGATCATGAACTCGTTGAATAAGTTGGCCGTGCTCCAGATGAAAGGATGTTCTTAACGGCTCGTGCCTTTCAACCAGTTTTTGTACTGCTACCTGCCATTTTTCTTTATCAATGCTCCCGATTATTTCAACAGCGAAGGGTACATTATAGCTTATCCCCGCTGGATCCAATTGCTGAATAGAATACAGTCTCTTTTGCTGGGAAGTGACCGGGTACACATCACGATGTTCATGTGCTTGAATCCAAAATACCTGCTCCGAATGGTCTCTGTAATTAATCAATTTCGCCATTTCGCGAACCGTTGGATTCAACAATATATCACGGATCGAAACTTGGGTTTCCAGAGCTTTATGTATTCGGGATACCAGCATAGCGGCTTTAAGCGAATGTCCGCCAAGTTTTAGAAAGTGATCCGTTGTACTTAAATGTTGAAAACCTAGCACATCCTGATAAATATTCAGAAGTTTGAATTCCAGCTCATTAACAGGCTCTATTACATGAAGATCCTGTTTCTTTATGTCTGCCGGTTCGGGTAGTCCGCTACGTTGGATTTTGCCGTTTGAATTCATAGGCAACTGTTCCAATTCCACATAAAAAGAAGGTACCATATAATCCGGGAGACTATTTCCCATATGTTGACGCAAGTCTTCCAAAATGTAATGTTCGTCTGGAACCAGGTATGCGCACAAATAGCTATAGCCTTCTTTATCTTGCTTGGCTAGTACAGTACCCTCCTTAACACCCGGATAGATCAGCAACTGAGTAGACACCTCATTGAGTTCAATACGGTGACCTCTGATTTTCACCTGGTGATCTATTCTACCCAAATACTCCATATCACCGTTGGGTAGCCATCTGGCGAGATCTCCGGACTTATACATTTTTTCTCCTGATTTAAAAGGGTTATTTATAAACCGTTCCTCAGTCAACTCTGCTCGATTCAAATAACCTCTGGTAACCCCCCCTCCCGTAACGTACAATTCCCCAGGAACCCCAATAGGCATAAGATGTTGCTTATCGTCTAAAATATAAGCGTTTAAGGTCGCCATCGTAGTTCCAATGTTACTCCTATTGCTATCTATCTCTTCTTGCGTAATCTTCTTATAGGTTACATGAACAGTAGTTTCCGTAATTCCATACATATTAACCAGTTCTGTATGAGGGTATTTGTGGTTCCACTTCTTAAGTTGGACAGGAGATAGCTCTTCTCCACCAAAAATAACCTTACGGATATGAAGTGGACTCGAATCGGATTCTTCCAAAGCGGACAGCATATTAAACGCTGAAGGGGTCTGATTCAGGACGGTAACCTTTTCTTCCAGAAGCAATTGTCTAAACTGAGTAGCGTCCTGAGCTGTCTCTCTGGGTACAATAACAAGCCTTCCTCCTTGGAGAAGCGATCCATACATCTCCCATACCGAAAAATCAAAGCACATCGAGTGGAACATAGTCCATACATCCTGATGATCAAAATCAAACAAATTTGTACTGTTGAATAGGAGTTGGACTACATTCCTATGTTCAACCATGACTCCCTTGGGCTTCCCAGTAGAGCCTGAAGTATAGATAATATATGCTCTCGAGCACGGGGTATTTAGCTCTGCCAGCGCTTGTCCCGACTCCTGAGTCCATTGATCATCATGAAGAGCAATCACTTGGCCTATATAATTAGCCGCTATACGGCAAGGATCGTCAACCAATATGAAGGAAGCCTCGCTATCTTCCAAAGTGTACTCCATACGCTCTACAGGGTAATGCGGATCTATAGGCACATAGGTAGCGCCTGCTTTGATAATGGCTAGTATTCCAATCACCATCTCCAAAGAGCGCTCGACGGAAATAGCCACAATGGTCTCAGATGCGATACCTTTTTGTATAAGATATCTTGCCAATTGATTAGACGTCTCATCTAGTTGCCTGTAAGTAAGTGTCTGTTGATTGTAGGATAAAGCAACTGCATCAGGGGTCTTCACCACCTGTTTCTGAAATAGGCTTGTGACGGTCTCATCATCAGGATAATCAGCCTGATTCCGGTGACTAAGTGCTAATAGACTTTGCTCTTCCGCCGGTGTAATTAGTTTTATTTGATCTACTTCGATATCAGGATTGCGTAGTACACAATCTATAATATTTTGAAAATGATTAGCCAATTTTTCTATAAAAGATCGCGTGTATACCTCCCGATTGAAAACAAAGCTGACTTCCATCTGCTTTCCAGGTAAAAACACAATGCTTAAATTGTAATTATTCTGTTCAACTCCGCCGCCTCCATGAATGGCGAAGCCCAAATGATCTTGTAATTCACGCAGAGCATCCAGTGAAGAGGCATAGTTTTCAAACACACAGATATGATCAAACAGTTGTCCCCCACAGTCTGATTTAGCTTGTATATCCGCAAGCGAGCTATATTCAAAGGGCTTGGATTGAATCATTCCGTCATGCATTTTAGCTAGTAGGCTACGGAAGCTATCTCCTGACTTTTGGGCCATACGAACCGGAATAGTATTAATAAATAAACCTACAATGCGTTCGATATTCGGAACCTCAGGAGGACGACCGGACACAACCGTGCCAAACACGACATCATGGGTACGGTTATATTTTTGCAGTAATATCCCCCAGGCTGTTTGTATCACATGATTCAAAGTTGTATGCTGCATTTGTGACAGTGACGTCAATTGCTCCGTAGTGGCCTCACTTAATAAACACGCGAATTCCTCCGTATGATATGCCACCCCGTTTCCTTTGTGCTGCTGTGGAATAGTGACTGTTTCCTCATAATCTTGCAGATAAGTTTGCCAGTAATGTTCCGCCGCCTCGGTATCCTGATTTTTTAGCCACTGAATATACTCGCTATATTTTGTAGTTGTTTGATGGGGAGTAGGTTGACTATGAATGAGATTTCCATATACCCTAAGAATCTCTTCAAATACCAGGCTCCAGCACCATCCGTCCATAACAATATGATGAAAATTCCAAAGTAGAATATACTTACGATAGGATGTCTTTATTAGATGTAAACGAATCAGAACATCCTTTGCCAGTTGGTACGGCTTTGCTCGGTCTTCCTCTTTATATCTCGTTATGAACAACTCTTGATCAGCTTCATTCAGATGAGTAATATCCTGCACTTCCAGCTTCGCTTCCCGATGCTTTAATACAATTTGTATAGGTTGTTTAAGCTTTTCTTGTACAAAGGCAGTCCGCAATACATCATGCTTTTGAATGACAAAATTAAAACTTTCCTCCAAAAAAAGAGGATTAATATTCCCTTCTACTTGGGCATAACCTTGTACATAATAAGAATTCTGCTGGCTGTCCTTCATGGAGTGGTATAAAATCCCTTTTTGCGTAGGTGTCAATTCATACATATCTTGAATATTATTTTTATCCATCCGTATGCCTCCTCAGTTATGCAAGTTTTATTTCAGAGCATCGAAGATATCGCCAAGTTCCTCCATACTTAAATCCTCAACCGTAAAATCACTAGGCGTATATTCAACGATCTCCTGTTCCGAGCAATGTCGTACGATATCCTTAAGATTGTGAAGGAATTCTTGGCTGAATGCCTCCATAGTGGAATGTGAGAATACATCCGTTTGATAACTTAAAATAAACTTCATCTGTCCTTCAAAAAACATTCCGTTTATTTCTATATCCCGAGCTCCATCCACCGGTTCACTATATGCCTTGCCTGTTGCAAAATTGGACATCGTAAACTCTTGGGTTGCATGAGTATCAATTTGACCAAGATAATTAAACAAAATTTGAGGCTTAGGTACAGGAATAAAACCATTCTTTAATGAATCCGGGGTGAGGTACTTCAATATACCGTAGCCGATCCCCTTTTTAGGAACCTTCCTCAACGTCTCTTTGACGGTTTTAATTGCATCAGATACATCATTTTTCGGAAGCTGAAATAGCACTGGATACATACTGGTAAACCAGCCTATCGTTCTGGATATATCCAGGTGGTCCATAATTTCTTCACGTCCATGACCCTCCAGACTGACGACAACATCTGAGTGACCTGACCATCTTCTAATGGTTAGAGCCAGTGCGGCCAATAAAATATCGTTCATTTCGGTCCGATAGGCCCTATGAACCGTAGTAATTAATTGTTCCGATACTTTTTTATCCAGCTTAATCGTGATTTCACCAATCGTCTCACTATCCAGTGAGGAGGATTGCTTATCCGGAATTAAAACGACTGGCGACTGCTGTATTCTTGTCCAATACGGAATTTCCTGAAGAAGTGTATGGCTTTGTGCGTAATGAATCAACTGTCGGCTCCACTCCAGATAGGAAGTTGTCTTCTCTGGCAATACTATTGCTATTCCACTCACTGCTTGCTCATATGCTGTCGAGAAATCCTCGAATAAGATTCGCCAGGATACTCCATCTATTAGCAAATGATGCACAACAAATATAAGATAGTCCCCGTGCCCCGTCTTAAATTGTCCCAGTCGAACTAGTGGTCCCTTTTCAATATGGAGCGCTCGGTGAAGGATCTCTGCTTGTTGCTGGATAACCGTTTCCACCTCAGTATCATCATGTATCTCAAAAGTATCAAGCTCGTAAATTCCAGGCGCCATGGTGCGGTTCATCTGATAGTACCCTTCAGAATTTGCAGCAAAAATGATTCGAAGCGAGTCATGGTGTTGGACTATATGGTCCATTGCCATGCTAATTTCATCACTGTTCCAACCCTCTGGACGATACAGAAGCGCAGATTGATTCCAGTGACTTATATCAGACAGCTTCTGCTCAAAGAACCAATGCTGGATTGGTGTTAGGCTCGCCTCTCCTACTACAGGCTGCTGGCTGATTCTGATCGTTTTCTCCTGAAGATAAGGCGTAATTTCCTGTATAGATGGATGTTTTAAAAACGTAGATACCTCGACCTGCAAGTTATGCTTGCTAAGATTAGCCACAAACGTAATGGCCTTAATGGAATCCCCGCCCAGTTCAAAAAAGTTATCTGTTACTCCAATTCGCTCCACCTGTAGAACATCAGACCATATACTGGCCAACAGCATTTCCTGTTCACTTTCTGGAGCAAGGTAGGTGCTCGCAACAGATATATTGGGCTCAGGCAAAGCCTTGGCATTTAATTTCCCGTTATGATTCAAAGGAAGCTTTTCCAATTGTACAAAATGAGACGGAATCATATAATCCGGGAGTTGTTCTGCTAAAAACATTTTGATGTCCGCTTTATCCAACGGAATTTCCGATACGTAATAAGCACTCAAGTAAGGCATATTCATATGATCATACTTGGTAACAACGGCTCCCTCTTTAACCAGACTGTAATCCAACAATTTACCTGTAATCTCATCTAGTTCAATACGATAGCCCCTGATCTTAACCTGATTATCTATTCTGCCAAGATACTCAATATTCCCATCAGGTAACCAACGGGCAAGATCCCCTGTTTTGTACATCTTTTGATTAGATAAAAACGGGTTTTCTACGAATTTTTGCGCAGTTAGGTCGTCACGATTAATATATCCTCTGGCTAGACACGTACCTGAAATGCATAGTTCCCCTGGGACACCAATGGGTTGGAGCTGATTCTTCTGATTGATGATATATAGCATAACGTTGTCAATTGGTTTGCCAATTAGAACAGTTCTAATCTCATCCTGTGGAGAACAATTATAAAAAGAAACATCGACCGTGGCTTCCGTAGGTCCGTATAAATTGTATAAGCCCGTGGAAAGACCTAACCTCTGAAATCTGGACACATGATTGGGTAATAGAGCTTCACCGCTTGTGAATATTCTTTTAAGACTTAAAATCTGTTGAGCATAGGAAGGAATCTCTACAAAATCCAAAAAGCTATTAAACATGGAAGGAACAAAGTGAATGCTTGTAACACCATATTGCTGGATAACATCTATCATGCTTTGTGGTGATTTTTCTTCTTCCGGTTTTAGAATACATAAATGAGCACCCGTAAAGAACCACATCAACAGCTCCCACACAGATACATCAAATACATACGGGGTTTTTTGCAAAAATACATCGTGTTCCTGAATGTTATATTCTTTGACCATCCAAGTAATACGGTTTAATAATGTACCGTGTTCAATCATGACCCCCTTCGGTTGGCCTGTTGAGCCTGAAGTATAAATAATATAGGCTAGGTCATGCTCTTCATTTACAGAAAGCAAATTGCTTATATCACCGCGGTATATTTCGGGATTATCAAGATTTACACGCTTAACATCTATACTTTCCAGGTGGTCTTCTAGAGACTGCGTTGTCAGTAACAGGCTCGTCCCGCTGTTTTCAACCATGTATTTTATGCGCTGACTAGGAAAATCCTGCGAAATAGGCATATAAGCAGCACCTGATTTGAGGATGCCCATGATGCCAATCATCATCTCAAAGGAACGCTCTGTCATGATGCCGACTATACTGTTTCGGGTAACTCCGTTTTGTTGTAAATGTCTTGCCAGTTGATTAGCACGTTCGTTCAGATCTGCGTAACTCATATACTGACCATCATAAATTAAAGCCGTGCTATTCGGTTTTTTTTCAGCCTGTTCCTCGAATATACGGTGTACTGGCCTAAACGAAGGATATACAACCGCCGTGTCATTAAACTCTGTTAATATCTTATGCTTCTCTGCTTTCGTAATCACTTCTATATCGCCCAACATATCATCGGGATGGTCTAAAAGTTGGTCTAAAAGATGCATAAAGTGAGTTGACATGCGCTCAATAGTATATTTTTCAAACAGTTGCGTACTATATTCAACAAAAATCTGTATATCTGTAGAGTTCATCTCGCGAATATACCAAGTCAAGTCCAGCTTGGAATGATTCCATTTCATAGGAAGTGCTGAAAAATGGATATCTGCATCTTGGCTGATCTGAGTATCCGGGTTCTCAAATACGAACATCGTATCGAACAATGGATTTCTACTTATATCCCGGCGGATATTAAGTCGTTCCAGCAGCTTTTCCAGCGGATAATCCTGATTTTCCATCGCTGCAAAAACCGTTTGCTTCACATTCATTAAGAATTGCTTGAAGGTAATCGACGGTTCAGGGAAACTCCGAATCGCTAACGTGCTTGCAAACATACCGACCACAGGTTCTACATCAAAATGGGAACGGCCTGCAGTATTGGTCCCTACAACAATATCCTCTGTCCCCGTATATTTAGCCAAAAGTACGTTATATGCAGAGAGAAGAACCGTATATACAGAGACATTCTGCTGTTTCGCAAATCCATTTAATTTTTCCGTTATATGCGGTGTTACTTGAATGTCATAAATATTCCCTTCAAATTGCTGTACAGAGGGACGCGGATAATCTGTAGGAATATCAAGGGTAGGTAAATCCCCTTGCATTTGGTCTAACCAATACTTCTCTTGTTTTTTCATTTCATCATGCTCTGCCAGTTGCTGCTGCCATACCGCATAATCTTTATATTGAATATGCAGTTCAGGAAGACTTTCACCCCGATATAATTTCATCATCTCATCAAGCAGAATATCGGCAGATAATCCATCGAAAACAATATGATTAATATCCATTAGTAAAAAATGACGTTGCGTATTCAGCTTGATAAGCTTGACTCGAATTAGAGGCGCTTCATCCAGCTTGAATGGCTTCATAAATTGCTGCATCCATAAGGTCGCTTCTTCCGTGGCCAACTCTATATACTCAACTCGAAAGTCCATCTTTTCATGAACCTTTTGTTTAAGCTCACTTCCGATTAAATGAAACGATGTGCGTAAGGTCTCATGCCGATCTACCAGGCTCTCAATGACCTCTTTTAATCGGGCTACGTCTAATTTCCCTCTCAGCTCAAAAATAAAAGGAATGTGATAGCTCGTCCCTATGCCATCTAATTGCTGAACTGAGTACAGTCTTTTTTGGGCTGAAGATACCGCATAATACTCCGCTTTCGGCACTTGAATTATAGAGGGGTAAGCTGCGGTTATTTTTTCCTTCATTAAATATTTAGCCAGTTCCCGAATTGTGGGATGGGTCATAATCGTTTGTAGAGAGATCTTGATTTTTAGTGACTTCTGGATTCGCGACAGCAGCATCAGGGCTTTTAAAGAATGCCCTCCTATCGAAAAAAAATGGTCGGTCACACTAACATTTGTTTTGCCCAAAACTTCCTTCCATATTTGAAGCAGCGCCTCCTCCGTAGAGTTAATCGTAATCTCTTCCGAGTACGCATCCATTGTTGCAGGATCAGGTAACTGCTTCCTATCCACTTTTCCACTTAGTGTCAGCGGGATGGACTGAATAACTGTAAAACGGGAAGGTATCATATACTCTGGTAATTTCCTTTTCAAAGCTGCTCTAAGCTCATCTTGCTGGATATCCCGCTGATTTGTTACGATATAGGCACATAACTCCTCCTGTCCCATCTCTTTACCGTAAATGATAACCACAGCTTCTTTTATAGAGGACTGCTCGCGTAATACAGCCTCAATTTCACCTAACTCAATTCGGTAGCCTCTTATTTTGGCCTGCTTGTCCATTCGACCTAAATATTGAATATTTCCATCCTCCAAAAAACGGGCCAAGTCACCGGTTCGATACATTTTCCCCCCCGGTCTGAACGGATTGGGCGTGAATTTCTCTGCGGTGAGTTCTTCTTGTCCCCAATAACCTTTAGCAAGTCCCTCTCCGCCAATGCACAGCTCCCCTGCTATTCCAACGGGCTGTAGCTTTCCATCTTTATTCACGATATAAGCCAGCTTATTGTAAATAGGCTTACCAATATGGATATTTTCGGTAGGACCCTCGAATACAGCATGTGTCGCATCAACGGTCGTCTCCGTGGGGCCGTAAGCGTTCAAAAAGACCCTACCTTTGCCCCACTTCTCGACAACGCTCGACTCCACCTGTTCTCCTCCTGTGGAGATTAGTTTTAAATCTGGTAATTCCATATAGGGTAGTATCTTCAGCATAGATGGTACAAACTGTATGGAAGAAACTTTTTGATCGCGTAAGTAATGCATGAATGGTTCGCCTGATAGCATAAAATCTTTATTTACAACAATTAAGGTTGCCCCATTCAGTAGCGTTAAAAAAATCTCCCCGACTGACGCATCAAAACTAAGAGAAGCCGTTTGTAGAACACGCTCCCCATGCTTGATATGATAAATATCAGCGACAAGGCTATAATTATGCAGGGCCTGATGGTCAACCATTACCCCCTTAGGCTTACCTGTAGATCCCGATGTGTAAATCATATACACCAGATCTTCCGCCTGATTTACGTTCTCAATGTTCTCCCCATTCCGCTTGAACATCAAAGGATCATCAATCCATAGGGTGTGCCCCCCAAAATGGGAATAGACAGATGTATTTCTGTCACAAATTAAATATGCTGCCCCGCTATCTCTCAGCATATGTTCTATTCGTTCTTCTGGATAGGAATGGTCGATCGGTAGATAGGCAGCACCTGCCTTGATAACGCCCAAAATGGCTATGATCATCTCTATAGAGCGGTCTGTCATGACGGCGACAAATTCATTACGCCGAACCCCTAACTCCCGTAAACGCTCAGCAACCTGGTTTACCTTGATATTTAATTCGTAATACGATACTGAGGTATTTTCATATACAACTGCTTCCGTGTGCGGATAGTGTACTACCTGCTCCTCGAACAGCTCTTGAATGGTTTTATGTTTCACAAAATTCTGACGTGTGTTATTAAACTGCTCTAAAATTCTCTTCCGTTCAGCATCTGAAATGATATCCAACTGACTCGCGTTCATACCTGGATCTTGAGCAAGTTGAAAAATCATATTTTGAAAATGGGTACTGATTCTGTTGATAAAGGGTTCACTATACAAATAGATATTATACGTAATAACAACCTTCATGCGTTCGCCCGGATAGACCGTAACATCCAGATTATAATTAGTCTGTTCGAAAGCCTCCATATTTGTAATTTCAAAGGGTAGGCCGGCTTCCATATTTAATGATTTCATATCCAACGGGTAGTTCTCAAAAACAATCACATGGTCAATCATATTGCTTCGGTGTCCCGAATGCTCCGCAAGCTCTGACAAAGATACATAGCTGTACTTCTCGGAATGTACAGCATGTTGCTGCACATTCCGCATCATATCTGCAATACTTTGCCCCGGCTGGCTACTTATTCGTACTGGAACTGTATTAATAAACAAACCTACGATACTTTCGATATGCTCGACGTCCGCAGATCTGCCCGAAACAACTGTTCCGAATACGACATCGTCTGTATTATTGTACTTTTGCAACAGAATTCCCCATAGTGTTTGAAATGCTGTACTCAGTGTGACCTGATTCTGTTTTGCAGTCTCCGACAATAGAATTGTTGCTTGCTCACTAAGCTCAAATATACTCGTTCCAGCCTGATACTCCGTCGAAATTGTCGGTTTATCACCTGGCAGAGAAACATATTCATCATAATCCCGCAAGTAGTTTTCCCAGTATGCCAGGGGCTGTTCGCTATCCTGTTGTTGTAGCCACTTAATATAACTACTGTATGGAAATGCATGATCGACATATATCGTATTACCACTCAACGATTCATGATAAAAACGCAGCAAGTCTTTTAGTACAAGCTCAATACACCATCCATCCATTAAAATATGATGATGACTCCAGATAAGCTGGTATTCGAGTTCGTTTAATTGGAATAGGGCAAAACGAATCAGAACATCCGACTGAAGATCAAAACCGATTTCTCGATCTTCGAGTTTGAATCTTTCCATATAAAACTGTTGCTCTGATTCATCCATTTGTGATAAATCCTTAAAGATTAATGTGGTAGAGCGTTCCTTCAAAACAAGCTGAATAGGCGTGTTGAAGGAACTGTGTATAAAGGTTGTTCTTAGAATGTCATACTTCTGAATCAATGCATTTATACTCTTTTCCAAGACAGGAATATCAACTGTGCCAGTAATAGATAAAACCATTTGCTCAAAATAGGCACTTGATTTGGAATCTTGTAAATAGTGATACAGAATACCTTTCTGTAGAGGAGATAGCTCATACATATCTTTAATATTCTTTTTATCTATCATTGCCAGCACCTCAATACCTGTTTTAGTTTAAGGAATTCAGGAATAAATCCAGATCCTCTTGATTGATTCCTTTGGCACTAAAATCGCTTGATGTTAGTACCTGCTCCTTTTTCTCCATGCAATACTGAATAATACCGTACAAACTTGCTTGAAATGTCTCGACGAGCCTATTCATCGCCTGATTAGCATATAGGTTCGGATCATATCGGAATTCCAACAGTAAATTTTCCCGATTAACCGCTCCATTAATTTCCAAATCAGTCGTCATCGATGTAAGTGGACTTATTGAGTCTCCAATAGAAATGGAGGATTGGCCCAATCCCTGTAATAAAGCTCCCGTATCAAATACACCTAAATAGTTAAAGCTGATTCCCGTGGATAGACTCGGTGAATGGGCCAATTTGTCCGCACATATATACTTCATAATTCCATAGCCTATGCCTTTATTAGGGATGCTCCGCAGTGTATTTTTGACCGTTTTAATGACTTCCCCTATCTCAAGATTGTCCAATGTGAAGATGACTGGAAAGATGGATGTAAACCATCCCAGTGTTCTATTGATGTTAATTTCTCTGTGGATATATTCTCTTCCATGGCCTTCTAAGGCAACGGATATCATTGGATTCCCTGTGCATTGAGTCACGGTCCATACAAGAGCACTCAGCAAAATATCGTTAACTTCTGTGTTGAATGCACGGTGAACCTGAGTCAATAGATCCTGTGTTGTTCGTTTCGGAAATATGATTGAAATTACCTTGCTATCCTGCATTGTGCATCTACGGGCACTTTCCCGGTTGTTAGGGAGCTGTTGCCGCATAAACTCATCTTGATTTTCCCAAAAACCGAGTTCATTTCGGAATTGTTGTGTGCTCGCATATTCCTGTAATGCATGGCTCCACTCCTTAAACGAATCCGTTTTTGGAGGAAGGACTATCTCAGAATTATGTTCAAGCTGTGTATATACTTGGTTAAAATCCTCCAGAAGAATACGCCATGAAACCCCATCAATCACCAGATGATGAACGGCTATAAACAGGTATTCTTGTTCAGGTGTTTTAAAAAGTCCCGCTTGCATTAAGATACCCTCAGAAAGATTCATACTTTTTTGCAGTCTAATCGTTTCCTTCTTAATGCTCTCTTCCCAGTCCATCTCCGTTTGCCAATGGAAGACATGAAATTCAAAACTCTTATGATCCAATCCCTGGTTCATTTGAATAACTTGATTTTGTTCCTTAATAAATTTCATACGCAGCGCATCATGGTGCTCAATCAGCTTCATCAAGGACTTTTCGACTCGTTTGTCATCCCATATCGTATCCGCCGGAAGAAGGATAGACTGATTCCAGTGCTGCTCTTCAGGAAATTCCTGTTCATAAAACCAACTTTGTATCGGTGTTAGTGGCACCTGTCCTATAATAGCTTGTTGTTCCGACTCCTTACGGATAGGAACCACATACGGGGCTAATTCTATAATACTCGGATACTCATAAAGCCTTTTTAAATCCAATTTATAGTGGTGTTTGCTTAACTGAGCCGCAATTTGAATACCCTTGATTGAATCTCCGCCCAATTTAATAAAATGATCCAGCACACCTATACGATCAACTTTAAGAGTCTCTTGCCAAATGGATACCAAAAGAGCTTCTATTTCATTAGAGGGTTCAACGTAAGCTGAAGCCTCGGAAACGCCAAGGTAAGGATCCAGCAAAGCTTTTCTGTCTATCTTCAGATTAGGAGTCAAAGGCAATGAAGATAGTGTAACAATATAGTTAGGGATCATATATTGAGGCAGCCGGGCACTTAAATATGTCCATAACTCTTCACGGATACTGTCATCTTTCAGTACTACATAAGCAGCTAATTTAGTATGCTGCTCTTCCTGACGATCAATAACAATGGCTTCCAAGACACTTGGATGCTTTAAAAGCGTCTCTGTAATCTCTTCCATTTCGATACGGTGACCATTAATTTTAACCTGATGATCTATTCGACCCATAAATTCAATAGTACCATCTGGCAACCACCGCCCTAAATCTCCCGATCTATAGATTCGACCTTCTCCAAACGGATTATTAACAAATTTCTCTTTGGTAAGGTCCGGCTTATTCCAATAGCCCCTTGCAATTCCTGCCCCACCAATATAAATCTCTCCAGACACCCCGATCGGTTGTAGCTGCATATTAGAATTCACAATATATATTTTTTTATTGGGTATAGGCTTTCCTATTATAATTTTGTCTGTATGCTTGGTGATAACCCCCAGAGTAGATCCGATCGTCGCTTCCGTTGGCCCGTATCCATTAATGAAATCTCTGCCTTCTCCCCATATCTCTACAAGCTCCTTACTACAAGCTTCGCCTACTGTTGTTATTGTTTTCAAATGAGGTAAGCTTTTGTATTCTACCGCTCTCAGCATGCTGGGTGGAAGAATAGCTGCTGTAATTTTCTTTTCCCGAAGCATGTGCAAAAGATCCGAAATAATGTTCTCCTTCTTCTCCACATATAATGTAGCACCGGAGAGGAGGGTCTGAAAGATTTCTGCGACTGATCCATCAAAACTAAAAGGGGCAAATTGTAAAACTCTTGAATCTTCATGAATACCCAATGTTGGGGCTGTCAATAAAAAGTTACTTAATCCCTGATGCTCGATCATGACCCCTTTCGGATTTCCAGTCGATCCGGATGTATAGATCATATAAGCCAAGTCATGAGCTGTATTTATATTCAGCAGGTTATCCGAGGTAGCTTCTGTTTTGTAATCTGACAGCTCCACTTTCAGAACTTCCCCCGGATAGTCAGTAGGTACCTGAACGTCCAAATGAGTTAATAGCCAATGGGCTCTACTATCTTTCAACATATATTGTATCCGCTCGGCAGGATAGGTAGGATCAATCGGCATATAAGCCCCACCTGCCTTAAGTACGGCCAACACTGCAACGACCATCTCAATAGACCTATCCATCATAATACCTACAAATTGTTCGCTTTTTACTCCAAGTTCAAAACGCAATGTCCGAGCCAGTGAGTTCGCCCAATGATTAAGCTCCAGATAAGAGACGTGCTGTTCACCACAAACGATCGCAGTATGATTATGCCTGGATGCTACTATTTCCTCGAACAATTGATGAGCAACCTTATACTCAGGATAAGGCTGAAAGGTATTATTAAAATCACCTAGTACAAGCTGTTTCTGGCTCGCTGGCAGTACCTCTAAATCCAGCAGTTGAATCTCAGGCAAGCTAGTAATTTGTCTCAGTATAAAAATAAACTGCTCTGCCATTCTGCTAATGCTTTCACTCTGAAACAAAGCAGTGCTGTACTCAATTGCAAAGCTTAAATGTTGTTTTCCATAAAATTCCCAGGACAGATCAAATCTCGATTGGTTACCGGCCACATTTAGCGGTTCAACGACTGCACCATCTATAATCAATTCGTGTTGATCCATATTTTGCATAATGAGCATGGTATCAAATAGTGGATTCCGACTGGCGTCCCGGTTCTGCTTTAAATTCTGAACTACTTTTTCGAATGGATAATCAGCATGTTCAAATGCCTGTAGTGTTCTCTTTTTTATAGTTAACAGTAACTCTAAGAAGGTCTGCTGCCCATTAGATGTATTTCGAAGAGCCACCGTGTTTACAAACATACCTACGGCATTATTTAATTCAACATGATTACGGTTCGCGACAGCTGTTCCAACAATAATATCATCTTGTCCGCTCCATTTTGACAAGAGTACATGATAAGCTGCTAATAAAACCATAAATGTAGTCGCACCGCTCTGATCTGTTATTTTTTTAAGATCAATTATCAAGTCTTGATCCATCTCAAA
This sequence comes from Paenibacillus sp. NRS-1782, assembly GCF_050467685.1. NCBI lineage: Bacteria > Bacillati > Bacillota > Bacilli > Caryophanales > Paenibacillaceae > Paenibacillus > Paenibacillus sp. NRS-1782. The sequence goes on along the minus strand of NZ_JBITPH010000045.1, from coordinate 15,769 downwards.
ATAACTTCGACTTCCCTCAAAATCTTGCTTTGGAGGTCGTGAGTAATCCGTCGGTAAATTTAATACTGGAAGCTCATCTGAAAATTTCTGTTGCCAAAATTCAGCTTTAACATCATACTCCGTTGTTTGGAGCACTCGATCTTCCCATACAGAATAATCTTTGAATTGATAGATATTGAGTGGTAGTACTCCCCCCTGATACAATTCAGACAGTTCTTTATAGAAAACATTCATCGATATACCATCCATAACAATATGATGTGTATCCATAATGAATATATATTGCTCAGGCCCGCTCTCTAGCAGAGAGGCACGAAATAATGGAGCCTTTTCCAAATTAAAGGGTTGGATATAAGATTGAATACAATCAGGAATTTCCTCCAGATGATGAACACTACATGTTTCCAGGCGGATTCTTGCTTCAGGATTGACTTTTTGAACGAGCTGCCCATCCACATAATGAAAAGTGGTACGAAGACTTTCATGTCTTTGAATCAAGGAATTAATAACTTCCTCCAAACGTTGATGATCTACCTTTCCTTGAATATAGTGGACGGAAGTGATGTTATACCCGCAACCCTGCTCATCCAATTGTTGTATGGTATAAATAGCCCTTTGAGCTGCTGATACCGGATAATACTTTCTTTCTTCACAAGGTTCCAGACTAATCTGCACCTGCGAATGATCTTGGTGAGCAGCCTGGATATACTGAGCCAGTTGTTGAATCGTAGGATGTTCAAAAAAATTCCGTATGGATACTGAAATCCCCCACTCCTTCTTTACTTGTGAAATAAGCATCATTGCATTAAGAGACTGCCCACCCAGATCAAAAAAGTTATCATGAATCCCGATGCTCACATTTTGAAAAATCCCGCTCCACATTTTTACCAGCTTAGCTTCTGTTTCACTGGATGGAACCTCATAATTTGTCCGCACTGAGGGCACGGGTAAAGGAAATGACTTTTTATCAATTTTCCCATTGGGGGTTAATGGAAATTCTTTCATAGCAATATATTGGGATGGAACCATATAAGCAGGAAGCTCAAATGAAAGATACTCTTTGAGGTTCGTGATTTCCTCTCTGTTTTGAGAGATATAATAGGCACACAAATCTGTATAATGCCCTTCATTATCTGTGAGCGGCAATACAATTACCTGACTAATTTGGGGATGCTGAGCTATAGATTTCTCAATCTCTTCTAGCTCAATACGGTGCCCTCTAATTTTGACCTGATTGTCCAGTCGCCCCAAAAATTCCAGTTGTCCATCTCTAGTCCAGCGGACCAAATCACCAGATTTGTACACGCGTTCCCCATCAATAAAAGGATGCTTCACAAATACAGCCTCTGTGAGTTCTTGCCTATTCAAATATCCTCTAGCCAGCCCCTCACCGCCTATATACAATTCTCCCGGAACCCCGATCGGCTGAAACTGATTATCTTTGTTCAGGACATACACACTCGTATTGTAAATAGGCCGTCCAATCGGAACAAAATCCAGCTTCATAATATCCGAGGTTATAGGATAATACGTTGCAAACACAGTTGTTTCCGTAGGCCCGTAAACATGAATAATCCGATCTGCTCCAAGTACCTCAAAAGCTCGTTGTACATGTCTTACCGAGGACAGCTCTCCACCAAATAAAATTTTTCGCAGAGACTTTAGGCAATGTATATCAATATCCACTAACAAATTGAATAATGCGGTTGTCATAAAGGTTACAGTGATCTGCTCCCTTTGAATGAGAGCTGAGAGTTGAGTAGGATCTAAAAGAGTTTCTTTGGGAACAAGTACCAGTTGAGCTCCATTCAAGAGCGCACCAAAAATATCGAATGTCGAACCATCAAATACATAATTGGACAGTTGTAACAGCTTATCTTCCGCAGTTAATTCTATGTAGCCACAATTTACAACTGTTTTAATAATATTGGTGTGCGTCGTCAGTATCCCTTTAGGCTTGCCTGTTGAACCAGAAGTATAGATAATGTATGCCTCATGATGCGGATCTTGTGGTGGAAGTTCACTCGAGTAGACGGTGTCGTCGTTTTGAAGGATTTTATTAATAATGGTTACGGTTACATCATAATTTACGGTTATACTTTCATATTGTTCCTCTACCAACATGAACGCAGCCTGGCTATCTGAAAGCATATAAGCTACCCGCTCCTCAGGATAGGCTGGATCAATAGGTACATAGGTAGCACCTGATTTCAACACTCCTAAAATGCTTATAATCATATAAGGAGTTCTATCGTTCATTAATGCTATACGATCCCCTGGTCCAATACTTTGATTGCATAAATAGTGCGCTACTGCATCTGATTTGGAATCAAGTTCTTGATAGTTGAGGGTTCCTCTCTCAAAGATAAGCGCCGTGTTATAAGGAATTCGTTGTACCTGTTCTCTGAAGAAATCAATGATGCTTTGATTTCGAGGAAAATCCATACGATTTTCGTTTACTCCCAGTAAATAATTTTTCTCTTCTGGACTAATCGTGCTCACATCACTCACAAGCGTCTCAGGACTGGATATTGTTATAAATAAAATCCGCTTATACTGCAAAGCTATACTCTGTACAAATTCTTCTGTATAGACATTTGGATTGAACACAAACCTTAACTTTAGATTCTGCCCCAAGAAGGCGTATACACCTAAGTCCTTTTTATGCATCATGTGAAAATTATCTTTGTACTCTTGAATGAATTCACTCTGCTCAAAGATAAAAAAATGGGGCGCAACTGCCTGGTCAAACACAGTATCTGTTAAAAAGAATAACTGTGTCAGTTTCCTTTCATTTACATTTATACGCTCCAATAACTGCAAGATCGTTTCGTTTTCTTTACTACGCATTCGGAAAGGAAATATTCTTCGGGTTTCAACCTCTCCTTCCTGATGTATCCTTCTTTCAAAAGCAATATCCTCTGTATTCGTATACTTTTGTAGAATAATTCCCCAAATCGTATATAAAAGAGTCGCCAACGTGTTTGCTGTTTCTGCACCCTGCTTAACCAGTTCCTTCGTTTCCTCCGGAAGAAGCTCAACCATAAATTCCTTTGTATTTTTATTCTCAATCATAATTTCCATTTTCTGATTCGGAATTTCTACATAATGATCAAATCCACCCATATATCGCTTATAAACATCAGTAGCCCCATTCGCTCTTAGCGAACGTTGAGTCAAATTATCCACAAAATCCCCCTCTTTTACGAGTAATGAGAATCGAAAAATTTGTCGAAAAATGTCTATAAATCTATAAATTCAATATTCTGTATAATTACATTAACAACTTACTCTTGAAGATGTATTTTGTCAACCCACATTTTAATAATTTGTATATGTAATATCTTTTGTTTTTAAGATATAATTTTCTATGTTATTCCAGTATAAAAGTAAATTGAGTAATTATATCCACTCTGTTACATTGTATTACGTCAACTTATGCTTATTTCAACACAAACCTCAAGAATATGCAATTAGGGTAAGAGGATTTAATACTACGGAGTAAGGGAGGAGAATCCAACGACTATCGTGTCTATTTAAAATTTTAAACTTTTTAAATCCTCACTCACATGAGTATCTAATTCGACTAAAAAGTATCATCCACACTGCTGACAATAAATAAGCTTAAGGGGATATTACATGGGAACTTATGCGGAAATGTCCAAGCAACCACAAGAAAACAAATCTTCATTGTTCAAAAATGTCTCATTTCTTTTTGTCCTGCTTTCAATCACATTCAACAGTTCTGGGATTTCAATTTACCTTTTAGCAGAATCATGGTATGTCGTAAATCACCTAACATCGGGTAATAGCCTAGGTATTGTACTGATGGCTACAGCCATCCCACGTCTAGTACTAATGCCCTTTACAGGAATTCTGGCAGACCGCTACAAAAAAACATATATTATGTTTCTATCCGATATATTTCGGGGTCTGCTGTTAATCGTTATGGTGTTTTGTTTTCTATCGAATATCTTAAGCTTCTCCGCAGTCGTCACCTTTGCTATATTATTCGGGATTTTAGAAGCCTTTTATTGGCCGGCTTCATCCTCACTCATTCCTGTGATCGTCTCAGAGAATCATCTGGCTCAAGCTAACTCATTATCTCAAATCATTCAGCAATTTTTCAGTTTGGCGGGGCCTTTGATTGGGGGGGTTATTCTTACCTATGGTTCTTATCATCATTTGTTTGGCAGTATTTCGGCAATTTTAATTCTTGGAGCGTTTTCTTCACTATTTGTCAGTAAATACATGCATAAAGCCCAGCACTCCTCTTCTGAATCTTTACATCTTGTTAAGGAATGGAAGGAAGGAATCCATTTCATAAAAGAGGATGCGTTCATCAAAGCCATTATTATTGTCTTAATCGTAGCTGGTTTCTTTCTCACAGGCCCATTATCTATGGCTATTCCGTTAATTGTAAATTCAGTTTTACATGGAAGCGCATTAACACTCAGTTACCTAGAAATGTCTGTAACTGTAGGTATGATTGCTGGTGGAGTCCTGATCGTAGTGTCCAAGATCCAAAAACGAAGAGCATTGATCTCTCTTCTAAGTCTTGCACTATGCGGGCTTGCTATTTTATTTTTAGGGATTAGCGTGAACTTTTTGCAAACTCTATTATTATTAGGCATAATCGGGTTCGTTATCTCTTTTAGTAATACTTTTTTTGTCACTCTGCTTCAGGAAAGAACCCCTCAGGATAAAATTGGGAGGGTTTTAAGCCTTGTTACTACAGCAACGACAGGACTCGTACCTCTATCACAAGCCCTGATTTCTATTTTTCTTAATAAAGGTCTGCAGATCTCTCAAATACTAGTTTCCTTTGGAGTCATTGTATGCGTATTTTGTATCATGATGATGTTAATGTTTCGTCCGATTCGAAATGCATAATCTTGTGGAAAGGAATTCCTCCCTTGCTAAAAAACGAAAAAATACTTTTAGTGGATGATGAAATAGGTATTCTGACTTTATTGGAAGTGACCTTGAAAAAGGAGCGCTATACGCATATAAACCGCTGTACAAATGCAAAACAAACGTTGGAAATGGTTCGGAAAAATAATTACGATCTAATCATACTGGATGTTATGCTACCTGACATGAATGGTTTTGAGCTATGTAGTATGGTAAGAAGCCATACCAATGCTCCGATTATATTCATCTCGGCAAGTTCGAGTGATTTCGATAAATTAACAGGGTTAAGCGTGGGCGGGGATGACTATATTACAAAACCATTCAATCCATTAGAGGTCGTAGCTCGGATTGAGGCTCTGTTCAGGAGACAAAAAATATACCAAACTCCGTCCTACGCTACACAGGAAAATCAGGAAATACGGGTAGGGCGGCTTATGCTTAAGCCGTCGGATGCCATGCTAATATTTGACGATCAAAAAATCGAATGTACGGCTAAGGAATTGGATCTCCTTCGTTTCTTTTTAAGAAACCCAAATCGGATTTACTCCACTTCACAGATTTATGAATTGGTATGGGGAGGGGCACCTCATTATGGGGAAGAAAAGACAGTGGCCATGCATATTTCAAAAATAAGAAAAAAACTTGAAATCAATCCGAAATCACCCGAAATTATTATTAATCTTAAGGGAATTGGGTACAAGTTCATCCCCCCACAATGAAGGGACCGAAAATGAAAGTTAAGCTTCGTTATGGTATTCACTTTATTTTAGGTTTTCTGGCTTGGCTATCGAGCATGGCGTTCATGACCATCATAACAACAGAAATAATTTTACCTGTTGTAGGAATCACACCTGATAACACAAACTATGATTTATTTGTATTACTAACCTTTGTGATTAATATCATGATGTGCAGCGTAGTTTTCAGTTGGTATTTCGGGGGCCCGCTATGGTTTATCATGTCATGGATTGATAATTTAACAAAAGGAGAATACGAAGCTCCGCTTACTAGAAAGAATAAAGTATACACCAAGAAACACAAGCTCAGACGGCCTTATCGTTTGTATAAAGAAGTCATTGATAATATACACATTCTAGCCGATAGTCTTCAACAAGCAGAATTGGAAAGAAAAAATATGGAAGAATCCAAGCGGGACTGGATTGCCGGGATATCACATGACCTCAAAACTCCGCTTACCTACATTACTGGCTACACTACTTTGCTGATGAATGATGAATATATTTGGAGTGTAGAAGAGCAACAATCCTTTTTACTTGAAGTTCATAATAAAAGCCTACACCTGGAGAGGTTAATTCAGGATCTTAATCTCTCTTTGCAAATTGAAAATGCAACATTTCAGATCCCCATTCATCCCAAAAGCGGCAACCTGACATCTTTCATAGAAAACCTAATTACTGATATACGCAATAATCCGAATTCTGCAGAGTATATGATAAGCTTTCACACTGAAGAAAAGACTATTATGGCAAGCTACGATGAACGTCTACTGTATAGGGCTTTACAAAATCTACTAATGAATGCAGTAATTCATAATCCGACGGGTACTAAGATCCAACTAACATTAGCCTGTAAAAATGATTCAACGATAGAACTAATGATCGTTGACAACGGGGTAGGTATGCAGCCAGAAACGCTCAAAAATATATTCACAAAATATTATCGCGGATCTACTACGCATGCACCCGAATTTGGTACCGGACTCGGCATGGCCATTGCAAAACAGCTCATTATTGCCCATAATGGCTCGATTAGCATGGATAGCGAGCTCTCAAAAGGTACTATAGTTTATATCACTCTACCTTATATCAATGAAACAAGCGCTGATTAGAAATCAGCGCTTGTTAGTATGTGTGGTCTTTTTTAAGCTATTATTTAATCACAATGGTTCCAGAAGAAGTTTCAAGAGAAAGTACAGGACTTTCATCTGTTACCTTACCAATTTGGGCATGTAATTCTTTATCAGAGCTGGATGGATCAAAAGAAGACTTCAACGAAGACTCAATTTGACCAGAGTTCGTAACGGCATTAATCCTTAGTGACGATGGGACAGGATCAAGCTCGACCTCAATCTTCCCACTATTGCTTCGGACACTGCTATCCTGTCCGATCTCTCCTTGATGAGAAATATTAATGCTACCGGTATCTGCACTTACCTCCATCCCGCCATTTATCCCTACCAAATTAATATCCCCTGCGGACATATGACTTACAATTTTTTCTCCTTCAAACCCATTAATATCAATAGAGCCGGAATCTCCAGATACATTCAGTTCTTTTGATTTACTATCTTTTCCTGTGATTTTTCCGGACTTTGTAGTTAAATTCACCTTATCATAGAGCTGATTAGGTAAAGCTACGTATACAGTAGTCGTTTTAGGATTAAATATGCTTGAAGATCCTGGGGCATTCACCTTAAGTGCCCCTCCCTCTTCCACTGCTGTTACACCCTTATCCGTTGATCTAACTTCAATCTGTCCATTACTCGACTGGCTTAGCTCAATATTCTGGCTATCTGTTTGAACATAAATTTCCTTTATATTGTCACTATTGAACGTCTTCACTTCACTCTTCGCATCAGAGTCTGAATTACAACCTGCCACAATCACTATCAGCATACTGACACACAACAGGGTTACCCCTTTATTTCTCCATTTTCTCATGATATTCTCCTTTGGTAGGCCGATTTATTTTGGTATTCTTCCGAAAACCAGCCAATAACGTTTCTTCCTGAACATGTTGTATCATAATGCCCACCACTAAAAGCACAAACGTCAATATCAAATATAAAGCTGCGTATCCTGTTGGAACTCCTAAAAAGTTTAAATACGGAAGATCATTTACAGGGCCCAGATACCACAACAGCATATACAATACCTCGAAAAGCTTTCTCGATCGGGTCATTGTCCCCAGCGTTAAAGCTAAAGTCGGAACGAAAATAAGACCCACTACCCATGAATAGATATACGTAAGCTCCCCTTCCAAGAAAAAGTGGATGAGAGCGCCCGAGGAAATGAGCAGTGTCACTAAAATACCCGCGATCCAGACAGAGAAAAACTTATACAGACGTGGGCAACTGGATAATATTATCTCGTTCGTGGAATAAAAAAACTCTCTGTTTCCCATCTGCGACCATATTGCAAGAGGCCATAGCAAAAGGACAGGTAGCCAGCTTTTGATCTGATCTAATGGTACCAACAAACTCGCCACCATCGAACCTAACACCAGCAAATACCACCAGATAGACATTCCCTTTAGCATAATGCGAAACTCAGCTCTAACTAAACGGGACAAGCGAACTTTCTTATCTCTTTTCACAGGCGATAAATGATAAGATTTGCGGTCCTCACGTTCTACCACTTTATTCTTCGTGTCATGAGCAGGAAGCCTAACAGAAAAAGCTGTTTTAACTACTGCAAATCGATTAAACAACTGAGAAGAAAGTAGAATGATAAACATTGCCGCGAGTACCCAAATCAAACGCGAAGTTAGCAAGTGACCAGTCCAATCCACCCCACCCCACTCAAAAGTAGGAGTTCTCCCTTCAATGGGATAGTAGCCGATACTTCCTCCTATTTCATTTGCGGAAATAAAGTCAAAATGAGCCGCCGCCTCTTTTGTCATTCCCGTCTGGATTGCATTTATTCCAAAAACATCCCATAGACTGCTGGAGTTTGAAATAGACATCACACTAAGAAAAATCCAAATGGCGAAAAACAATACATTCCCTAACACACCCTTTAACCCAGGAAAAACGTCAAACAGCACTGTAAAGGCTGATAAAAGTAACAAAGAGGGGATACTTACAAATAACAACGGAAGAAAGTATGCTGCAAGGTTGATGTGCAAATCCTCTCCCCGAAGCAACTGCATTCCCATAAAGGCTACTACTAGTACCAGTTCAATGATCATAAGCACACAGAAATTTGATAACGCTCTGCTGGATATATACCGAAGATTACGAATAGGTGTAGATGCAATAATTTGACCCATCTTCAGGCGCTGATCTTCAGAAATTTTACTTCTTAGCATATAAAATCCAAACAGCCATAACAGCATGGTAGATAGCATTGCAACCATTGCCCCTAGCCAGTGTGAATTATAAATACCCCGTACACCCTTGATATAGAAGACCTCATAACCGTCCGATGCCGCAGGAATCAAAGCATATCCGAGGAACAAGGTGATACCCATAATCAACAGAAACGTGTACCTTCTCATTTCTTGGGTTACATTTCCTTTGAGTAAATACAAGTAGTTACTTCTCATGATGTCACTCCTAAAGCGGCTACAGAATACAAATAAGCATCCTCTAGTGAAGGTTGCAATGGTACTGCATTCTCGCCGGGACGAACGTCCGAAACGATGCGGACGTGCACTCCATCGCGCCGATGAATTGCACTGCTGATTGCATATTTCGCCTGTACCTCCTGCAAGCTAGTTGAGGGAATTACGTAATCCCACACCTTGTGATCGACCGTTTGAATAAATTGTTCCGGTGTTGTATAGGTAATGAGACGTCCCTCGGACATAACCGCAATATTTGGAGCAATTGATTCGATATCCGTCACAATATGAGTGGATAAAATTACAATACGATTTGAGGATTGAGAGGATAATAGATTTCTGAAATTTATCCGTTCCTCAGGGTCCAAGCCAACGGTTGGTTCATCGACAATCAAAAGGGAGGGATCATTCAACAACGATTGTGCAATGCCTACTCGCTGTTTCATCCCACCTGAAAATCCACCCAACAAGCGCTTTCGTGCATGAGAAAGGTTGAGTGCCTCCAAAAGTTCGTCAATCCGTTTCCTAGCCGACTTCATAGTCAAGCCTTTCATAGCTGCTATATATTCTAAGAATTCAACAGGATTCATATTGGGATATACACCAAAGTCCTGAGGTAAGTACCCTAACTCACTCCTTAATTCATCAGGATTCTTAGCGATGTCTATGTTATTCCAACTAACAGTTCCCTTTGTAGGCTTCTCAATAGTAGCTAATATACGCATAAGTGTCGATTTGCCTGCTCCATTAGGGCCAAGTAATCCCAACACTCCTGGCTTTAAATGTAGAGACATATCTCTTAGTGCTTGCTTAGAGCCATAGGTTTTATTAACATGATCCATAGTTAATTCCATTCAAATCCCCCATTTACACTCTAAAATTTGATTAACCCTAGAAACAGCTTCTCCTTTAGGTAACTTAAGAATACCGTACGTGTTTAAAAAAATAGTAAAATCCTAGATATATTTATATATTTTTTTCATTGTGTGTGTAGAATTCTTTAGTAGTATTCCCTTAATAGAGGGATTATTTATAATCAAAAAAGCAGACCAGCATAATAATCTTGGTCTGTCCTTCTATCCAGGTCAATAAGCTGACTATGTCCGCCTCTGTTTTGCCACCGGAGCCTGATGTGAACACGATGCCTCACTATGCTTTACAGCTTCCTCCCATCTCTTGAATGGCCCGTTCGAGTGCATCCTGTGGATGTTCCAGCAAGTTGCCATGTCCGACAGCCAGCAGAGATGGTTTGAATCGCGCCAGCTTTTTGGCGCTTTCCAGTGAAATTTCCTTGTTCCAGGTGGCCAGTGCGGGAAATGGAAATAGCGGCTTGAGCCTCCCTGACACCGCAACGCCGCCTCGGATCTGGAAGGCATCACCTGCAATCAATGCACGGGTACGAGTGTCCAGAAATGCCATCGAGCCCGGCGTATGTCCCGGTGCGCTGATCACCAGCAACGGACCCACATAATCCCCTTCTTGCAGCAGAACGTCAGGCTGTGTACGGATGTTTTTGGGCACACTGCCCCGAATCGGAGTATTCGGTTCACCCGCATCCAGCGATACATCGCCCTGTAACAGCCGCGCATCCCGTCTGGAAATGAATACTTGCACATCAGGATGCCGTTCCTTCAACTTATCCAGTGCACCTACATGATCCTCATGGGCATGAGTAAGTACAATTCGCTGGATTGGCTACCCCATCCGCGCAGCAGCCTCCTCGATCCCATCTGCACAATAAGGAAGTCCGGCATCTATCAATGTCAGTCCCTTCTTTTCCTGCACCAAATAGCAGTTCACCGGGAACAGTCTCGGCAGAAACGTCAATTGAACTATATGCTGCACCTGAACAACACGCATCCATCTCATCTCCTCATCTTGTTAAAACTAATTACATTAGTATAATAAATAATATCATTAGTTTTAATCAAATCTTTTCGCAGATATTCCGCAGCAAAAAGGCAGACCCGGAATAACATCCCTGGTCTGCCTCTCTCCAACTATGATGTGAATGCTCCTAAATCCATCACCCCTGCTGGATAGCCTCAGCAATGGGCGTGCTACCTGACGCCAGATTAATGGCACGGTGATACGTCTGCCGTTCATCCAGTGCCGCTACTACCACTGCGGCTACATCCTCACGGGAAATGGTGCTGACAGAAGGATCATCGCCTGTAGTTTGTGATCAAGCGTTGCCTTAAAGCTTGGTTCCCCGCTCCCAGCACTCCACTTGCTCTAGCCCCGGAATGCTATCTTTATAGAAGACAGGGTCCTGACCCGCCTTTTTCTGCCGTGAATAATCCTTTAAGGCTGCAAAAGCGACTCGGGATAAAAGGGCAATAGCAATCAGATTGACGACAACCATCATCCCCATGAATAAATCGGCCATATCCCACACCAGTTGCACCTTGGCCACTGCTCCGAAAATAACCATACCAATCACGGCAACCCGATAAAGCCATACCCAGATTTTCTTCGATTTCATAAACTCGATGTTCGTTTCGCCATAATAGTAGTTACCGATTAATGTGCTAAAGGCGAACAGGAATACCATAATGGCAAGGAAACCGGATGCCCACGGGCCGATGTGCACACTCAAAGCCGCCTGGGTCAGCTCAATTCCGCTAAGCCCTGGCTTCGTATACGCCCCGGATAACAAAATAATCATGGCTGTGCTTGTACAAATAATAAGCGTATCCGTTAACACTCCAAAAGCCTGAATCAAGCCTTGCTTGACCGGATGGCTCGTGTTTGCGGTAGCTGCCGCATTCGGTGCGCTCCCCATTCCTGCTTCATTGGAAAATAAACCACGCTTGATGCCGTGCATCAAGGCTGCCCCGATGGAGCCGCCCGCAACCTGCTCGAAACCGAACGCACTGCGTACGATCAGGGACAGCACCTGCGGCAATTGCTGAATATTAATGATCACAATAAACAGTGCAATTCCGATATACAGCACCGCCAGTACGATGACGATATACTCGGACATTTTGGCAATCCGCTTGATTCCTCCAAAAATAATGACCGCAAACACAGCCGCCATCAGCAAACCCACAACCAGTCGATTGGTGCCAAAGGCATTTTCGAAAGCCAGTGTGATTGTATTGGACTGCACCGCGTTAAAGACCAAACCAAAGCTTAGTGTAATCAGTATCGCAAAAACAATACCCATCCACCGCTTCTTCAAGCCGATCTCCATGTAATACGCGGGACCACCGCGGAATCCATCTTTGTCCTTCACTTTATATACTTGGGCTAATGTGCTTTCGACGAAGCTGGAGGCTGATCCGATAATCGCAATGATCCACATCCAGAACACCGCACCCGGCCCACCCAGCGCAATGGCAAGCGCAATCCCTGTAATGTTACCCGTACCTACACGCGCCGCCATGCTGATACAAAATGCCTGAAAAGGTGAAATGCTGCCCTTGGAGCCGCGCTTCGACTCTTTCAGAACGCGGAACATGTCTCCGATCATTCGTACTTGCAGACCCTTAGTGCGGAACGTAAAAAATAGTCCCAATGCGATCAGCATGACAATTAACAACTTGGACCAGAAAAAGTCGTTAATGACACCGATCACATCCTGTAAAAGCTGTTGCATCCACAATCCCCCAATATCCCTTAGTTCATTCCCGCTGTAGAACCGGTTCCATATTCGGCCGTTTAACAGTATTTTTTGAGTATATCAATTTTTAGCCACACAGAACAGATAATTATACATTTTATTTTATAGAAGCCATTAACAGGAAACCTCACAGAGTTTAAACCTCATATTATACTCATTCCTGCTGCACACGCAAACCTGCCAAAAAAGTGTTCAGCATGACTTCAATACTCCGATCCACTTCTACGGGTAAACCAAAGCCGCCCTTCTGTTCGAGCGAGGCAAAACCATGAAGCAGACTGCGAAACCCCCTCGTCGCATGAACACAATCCTCTTCCTTAAATCCGTAACCGCTGGACAGAACAGAAATAACAAGCTCCGCCACACGATCCGCAGCCTGCCTCATTTCGGGATTATTTCGATCAGTTGCATACAGCATCGCTTCATACAAACCAGGTCGCTCGCGGGCATATCGCATATAGGCTTTCCCCATAGCGGTCAGTGCATCGTCACCCGCTCTGCCAACCGCCGCGCTCACCAAAGCTTCCTCCAACTGTCCCAAGCTGTGTAGAGCCAGCACTTGGCGCAGTCCGTTCAACCCGTCCACGTGGTTATACAAAGACGGGGGGCGAATGTGCAACTTCTGCGCCAGCGTGGTGAGCGTGACATCGCCCATCCCCCGTTCATTGGCAATGTCCTCGGCAGCCTGTAAAATATCTTGCAGCTTCACTCCGTTTCTGGGTGACATCAGCAATTCTCCTTTAATCGAATTTCTATGTAAGGTATTTACGTATACATGTACATAATGAATCTTATTTCTATTTTAGCTAATCCTGTTAGTCTATACAAAGGAGATGCTGGTTGCAAGAAATAAGATCATAGAGCGGGTCTGACCACTTTTTCGATTCCATGTAAAGGAGCTTATCTGCACGAAAAAAAATACTGTGATTTATATCATTAGGCTTACAATATACATATATAGATTAAACATCGATCTAAGAGAGGTCATAGAATTAAGTCATCTAACAACATGCAAAGGAGATAAAAAGATGAACCATCGTTTATTAATCCAAAACGGCTGTGTACTTACGCTCGATAAGACAATGGGTGATTTTAAGAAAGCGGATATTCTCATTGAGGGAAAAAAAATTGTCGCTGTTCAACCGGAGCTGGAAGCATCCGATTGTGAAGTTGTTGACGCTACAAACATGATCGTTATGCCGGGATTTGTGGATACACATCGCCACACCTGGGAATCTGTCGTTCGTAATGTAGGTGCCGATTGGTCGCTCGAAAAGTACCTGGGGCGTATGTACTATGGGAATATTGGAGCTAAATTACGTCCGCAGGATGGGTATATAGCCAATCTGCTGGGCGCGCTGGAAGCGTTGGATGCAGGGGTTACCACGCTACTGGATTGGTCGATGATTAATTCACCCGAGCATACGGATGAGCTGATCCGGGGCTTGCAAGAATCGGGAACACGAGCGGTCTTTGCCCACGGAGTTCCTGGTGATGGCGAATATTGGTCCAGAGAAAGCCAGATACGACAATCCGATGACAGCAGACGGGTGAAGAAGCAGTATTTCTCATCAGAGGACCAGCTGCTTACCATGGGGCTAGCCATAAGAGGACCAGAATTTAGCGCCTGGGAAACAGCAGTCGATGAGATTCGATTCGCTCGGGAGCTTGGTGTGCTGTGTACCATGCATTTAGGGTTCGGGACATGGGGTTCGGTGGATCGTTCGATTGAAAAAATGCATAAGGCTGGACTGCTCGGATCGGATCTTAACTTTGCCCATGCCAATACACTCAGCTATGAGGAGTACAAGCTAATCGCAGATTCGGGCGCCTCCATTTCCGTTACACCGGAAATCGAAATGATGATGGGACATGGCTATCCGGCTACAGGGCTATTTATGGAGAACGGAGGAAGACCCTCATTAGGAGTCGATGTCGTAGTATCGACTGGTGGGGACATGTTTGCACAAATGAAGTTCGCTTTGCAAGCAGAACGCTCCAGAATCAATGGAAAGACTTTATCCACAGGAGAAATGCCGGTGGAATTCACCATTTCAGCACGGGACATTTTAGAATTCGCGACGATTGATGGCGCCCGAGCATTGGGACTGGATCATAAGATCGGTACGTTAACCCCGGGAAAAGAAGCCGATCTGATTATGATCCGAACCAACGACCTGAATATGTTCCCGGTAAATCATCCCATCGGTGCTGTTGTGCAATGCGCAAACACGAGCAACGTCGATTCAGTGTTTGTGGCTGGGAAAGCTGTCAAACGGAACGGAAAAATGCTGCATGTAGACATCCAACGCTTGCGCAAGTTAGCCAATGAGTCCAGAGATTATATTTTCGCACAAAACGGGGTGCCTGAAGAAGCATGGCCCATCTGATTGGCTGTAGGGTGCCATGCAACTCAAGTCAAATATTCCTGCATTCCGCTTGTTAAGATGGAATTGAAAGGAGGGAACCATCGTGTACGAATGGAACGAAATGGTCCAGCTCATGATTGATTGGATTGATGATAACCATACTTCAGCACCATCGTTGTTGAGAATGTCCAATCAGCTAGGCTACTCCCCTTATTACTGCACCAAACAGTTTCATTCTCTTACAGGAATGACGTTAAGGGATTATGTGTGGATGCGCAGGATTAGCCGTGCAGCCCTTGAACTCCGGGATAGCAATGCCCGTATCCTCGACGTTGCCATAAAGTATGGGTTTTCTTCACAGGAAGCTTTTACACGAGCATTTGTAAAAGCTTTTAAGGCAACCCCGGCTGCATATCAAAGAGACCCGAGACCTATTCCGTTAGCGATTCATGTTGAAGTGTTCTCTCCTTATCATTATCATTTGAAGGAGCGGGATCAGATGGTTAAGGAACATTTGCAAGAAGCCGAAATTAAAATTGAGCGTATACCAGCA
>NZ_JBITPH010000044.1:0-71875 GCF_050467685.1 Paenibacillus sp. NRS-1782 | reverse complement strand
AAATCTGATGCTGTACTAGATGCAACCGCATAATTTCTCGGGTTAGCTTTAGCATCCTTAGTAGCTTTGTAATAGTTTTTGTAGGCCCCGGATCCACCGGGGCTAGTCAGTTTCCCGATATAACCCCATACTTTTTATCCAAATTCGCTATTTCTTTAGAAGTCAGACCAAGCGATCCAAGTACACGGGCATCATCACCATCGTTAAGCTGTAAACCCATGACGTACTGATACATCGCGTCCTTGGACGTGGAATCAGTAGGCAGTTTCTTGGTCTTCGGATCAGCGAATCTATTAAACGCCATATCGGACGCTTGATTCGTAGTGAACCCGGTGTACTTAGAATTAGATCCAGCGCCATTAACGCCGTCCCCGTACTCAAGCCATGAACGAGTGTTTTGGTCTTGGTCTATTGCAAGACTAGCCTGGCGGAAGGCTGTGTTATTCTGCTCTTGAAGATTTTGTAACGCATAACTCATGCCGAACTGTTGAACGTCTTGATCAAATTTCAAACGCCATTGCTGATCCGTAATCGCGTCACGGGCCTTCTGATACGCAAACTGCTGTGCCTGGAACGTCTGTGGTGCATTCGGATTAGAAGCCTGTCGGTAGAGTCCCTGCCAGTCGCTCTGCGGTGTAACCAGTTTTCCGCTCAACTCACTAACAGCATTAGCGGCTTGTTGATTCGCTTGACGGTTTTGCAAGTCCATTTGTTGCCCTTGAAGCGTTCGAATACCTGGGCTTGCAGTACGTGCTGAATTGTAATTCACGTTAGCTCCATACTTACTCGGATCAATCCCCAACGCCGAAAGCTGGGCGCGGATACCATCTGCTTGTTGCGTCAGGCTGGCGCGTTGCTCCGCTGTAACGCCTTTAACCTCGGCCTGTTGCTTGAGAGACAACAATTGATCAATTGCTTGTCGTCCTTCTGCTGGCAGATAATTCCCCGTGAGTTGTCCCTCCGTAATCGGATTCTGGAAATACTCCTGATTTTGCAGACCGTACAAATTAGTAAGGTCGCCCATCTTATCCCGCTGCACACCATAGTTCAGTTGCTGGAGTTGCATGTCACGGTTTGCATTATCTGCATAGCGCGAATAGGACTGCTGCATGAGCTGCGGTACAAGTGTATTAGCAAGACTCGACATGGTGTTGTCTGCAACCTGATTTGATACCAATTCAGAGTAGGAAGACTTGCCCTGCCCGTTGGCACGTAACCGCGCATTCGTATCAGCCTGTTCCGTTTCGATGTTCCGCTTAGCCTCTGCGAGACTCGATGTATACGATGGATCATCCTGCGGATTGTAACTCCACGGATCAGGAGCCTTATACTGGAACGATGGCTGATTGTTAATCATATCGTTCATACGCTGCAACGTTTGTTCCGTCTGCCGCTGTACAGGAGTATACGTGGCCTGTGGCGAACTTTGAAAACTGGTAGCAGCCTGAACCATTGGGCTTGAAGAAGACTTGGGTTGATTAGGAACACTCACAGGAGCACTGGTAGGCTTCAAGCTACTCCACGCATTATTAAAGCCTTGCTGTGTGGTCATAGCCGATCCATTGTTGACAGAACCAGCTTTAAGAAAATTCTTGCCATCTACCGTTACATATCCATTGCTATATCCAATCCGGCTGTTATTCACTCCTTTGCTATTAAGCGCCTGCCGGACACCGTAATTATTGGTGATTGCCATTGCGCACCTCCGTTTCTGAGCATGAAAAAAGGACTCCCGATTGAGAGTCCTTGAAGATTATTTATTTTTGTAGTTTTTCTAGTTCTTGTTGTGCCTCTTTTATTAATTTGGAATTATTTTCTATTTCTTGCTTATATGATTTAAAAAAAGGATCACTTTCCTTCTGCTCTTCCGTTAAATTCTTTTCAAAATGATCCACTCTTACCTGAAGTTCCTTTGATCTCTTTTCAGTATTATCAATAGTGTTTTTTAGAGTTTCTATTTTCTTGGATTTAGCGTAATCCTCATCCTCTTGTGAGACAACAGAATCTTGTGCTTTAACCTCACTCACAGAACCACTCCCCTCTTGCCGTAGTTTGATTTCTGTGTTATTTACGCCTACGGTAACACCTAAATTTTCGGACAGCGCGCGCACAGGCAAGTAGCTAGTCCCTTCTATTACAGCCGCTTGACCAATAGACTTATCGTTCAATTTAACGTCCATCGTTTTGGTCACTTTTTGACCAACCAGTTTATCGGCAGCCGCTTGAATTTGAGGGGAAAACGAAATACCTAAGCCAATAACAATACCAACCAAAAGAGTAGAAATAGTTTTAATGTTTTTCATAATGGCACCTCAATGTTATTTTTGGCACCATTATACCATATAAATCTAGTTCCCTTGACTTATTTGTGCATGAGTATGGTTGCCAGCAGTCCGCCAAGTATAAATTGTCCCGTCCACCGCTTCGAACTTCGCCCCATCAGGTATGCCGTGGTTATGACTCCCAGATCCGCCAGTTGAAATGTTTGCATCAGCTTTACCAGCCAGTTCCTGATTAAGGCTGCGACCTGAGTTGTTATCCCTAAAATTACTAAAATCTCTTACCGTAACATCTCCTGATGTGTTAAGCGCTATATTTCCGCCATTTGTAGCTTCTATAGCTAACGGTCCGTAGGACTCCAACGACATATATCCAAATAACGTTTGCAACCGAGCTTTAACCGCCCCGTTTGTGAAAAACTCAAGTGCAGGAGCCCCGCCGTAATTCGCAATGATTCTTATAAAATTTCTGCTGTCGAAATAAGCGCCAAATAAATCATTGTTCCAGCTCATTTCAGCACGCGGATAGTCATTATACCTTGTAGCAATATAAGAGCCATATATCTCCACAGCCTCTACTAAACCAGCCGTGATATGTCCCAAGTTGGCTGAAATAGCGGAAAGCTGACTCACTTGGATCTTGTCTGCCGTTACCGAATTAGCTTGAATCTTTTCTGAGGTGATTGCGCCTGCTTGAATCTTGTCAGCGCTAATTGCCCCGGCCTGAATCTTATCTGCGGATACTGATCCGGCTTGAAAGTTCTTGGCCTGTATGCTATTTGCCCGGATGTTGTTGGCATCCAAGTTGCCGTTAATGATGAACTCCAAATCCTTCGCCATTTTCGCTACGGTGTTGGCAAGGTCTTTGACGTATATCAGCAACTGGCCCAAGTCCTGTGTATCCGGTGGCCCACTCAAGCGTGGGCTGTCACTCCATTGTGCCATGATAAACCTCCTAATAAAGCGGCAACTGCCGCACTTGTCTTGTGAACTCATGTATCCGTGCCCATCCGGTTCCTGAAAAGCGAACACGAATCCAATTTTCCCGCGTAAACTTCGCCACAGGGATAATAACCCGCCTTACCTGTGGTGATCCACTGCCGCTGATTGAGTTGACCAGCGTCCAATCCTCTCCGGTGATCGAAGGGGAAACATGAATATTCATATTGCCAGACAACTCCACAACCACCCATAGCTTGTACCATCGTTGTTTCTGAGCGATTGTATCACCATTAAATGGCTTTGTTGTCGCACTCCAAGCAATAGCGTTCCCAGCATCTGTTTGACCCTCTAAACGCAATACGCGGCCTTGCGCATCGCCCACGTAAAGCTTGTTGCCCATCTGGATCAAATGGACAGCTTGAATGCCACGCCATAAACTCCATGCCTGAATGCCTGGACGCGGATCGTACACCAGCAACTTGTCTCCCGGTATATTAAAAAGCATCCGTGTGCCGTCTGTCCCCGCCGCGCTCTGATCGGTTACACCGTCCAAGTAAGTACCGATGATATCTGAGAAGCTTTTACTTGGCAGCGTTCCACCGCCATAGTCGTATATGCCTGTCTTATGCATGAAGCGAAGGAATCCCTCCTGAGTCACTGTAGCTTTATTGGCTACTGGCCCCATATCCTCCGTGATCAACTTCGTATTGAAGTCGGAAGGCAATCCACCATACAACTCGTGCAGGCTGTTCGGCATTCCGATAGTGAGCTTGGTCAGGCTGCCCGTAAGCATACTGATTTGTTCCCCGCGTGAAGACTCCATTTGTCTGCGGTAGCTCCCCTCTTCGGTTAGGAAACTATCCCATACTGTAGGGTTGTCCAGCTTGGAAGCCCACAATTCCTTGCCTACTGCACACCATAAACGATTCTGGTAGGTAGTAATGTATTTCCCACTGGCAGGAGACGAACCGCCAAGGCCCTGTATGCTGCCACCATCGTATCGACGCATGGCATCTACCCCATTGCAACCAATCAGGTTCACGCGATCGAGGTTGCCTTGGAAATTGGTGAACGACCATTCCGCTGATGTATTCAGACCACTTGCAAGTGTAGCCCAATCTGACCCGTTCCAACGCTGCCAGGTGCCATTATTGAACACAACGTGAAGCTCTCGACCTTCCCATACCCCCATGCCCAGCACACGACTACCAGCCTGTCCCAGTACACTATATCCAGATCTTGTCGTCACAGCCGGATAATCACTGGTTGTCATGTTTTGCATGTCCGTTAAGAACCGGTCATCAATGGACAGTGGATCATAAGTGTTCAGGCCGCGAAACTCTCGGATGGAAACAGGTGAAAGGATACCCGGCAAAGGCTGATAATTTGGACTGCCATATTGAATAGGTTTCACTTTACAACACCTACCTGATGGTTCTGAGCAGCTACATTCCACGCCGCCTTATACTGCCCCTCATAGTTAGCAGCTTTAACGCTGTCGTCCTGGCTGTTGGCGATATACGCAGCCAGCGCCGGAATGTATGTCCAATGGTATTCTTCCGGTGCGTCTGGTTGGACTCCTAAATTTCCAACGCTAAATGCGCTGGTTGCAATTCGGCGATAACGCAAAAATCCCTGCAAGTCCGAATAGGGGGCAGGGTAGAGAGACAATGTATGGGTATCGTCCGTGAAGTAGTAGGCGTTTTGTGCTGGTGCCACGTCTTCACGGTCAAAGCTTTTATACTGAAACATGCCGATCAGCACCGAATCAATGTTCTTCTGGCGTACGTCAGTGGGGAAAACGTAATCCGTTTGAGCAGCAACACAGGTAAAACGCGCTACCTTTGGAATCTTTACCACATTGAAAAAGTCTTGATTGACTGCATTCAGCCAAACAACCTTATCTGATTGCGGAACCTCGTTGGGAACAAGAAGATCCGCTTCGGCTATAATCTGCGTTAGATTCATGTGAAATCAATTCCTGTGATGGTCTTGTATTCGTCCGTTGTGATTTCTCCAAAGCGATTATTTTCCGTGAGTACAGCACCTCTCAACTGCTCAGCTGTTACCCACTTCCACTTAAAAGCAAGGCTCCAAAATGTCATTTGCTTTCAGCCCCTTTCAGGTTTATAAGCTCCAGTTTAGTTGCCGCTAGCTCCGCACCCATACTGGTTAGTAGCTGGTTCTGCTGCATGGCTTGAAGCTTCAACTGTGCAAGCTCCTGACCTACAACCTCCGATGCATCTTGAACTTGATCCGTGGGTTTGGTCAATTCTGACATCTCTTCGACTGTAAGACCTTCTTCCCAAAGCAAAGTTTCCAAGTTAAAGCGAAACGCCTTATCCTCTGTCACGTATGCGCCGAATCCTTCAGGAAACGGCACCCCAACGATGTATCCTGCTATTACTGGTTCCTGCGGCGCGTCTACAGCGTCTTGCTCGGTTTTCTCAGACTCTTGTTCTAAGTTGTCCGAATAAAAAGGGACGACACCACTAAAGGCATCGTCCACCAGAACCTCGTCCACTACTAAGCCGGACGTATCTACTCTACATACTGCTTTATCCATATACTCCCCCTCCTTTATTGTTCGGCCAAGAATGCAATTCCATCAAAGGATAAAAGGCTGTTTCCACCATATATAAAGGCGACGACACCATTTGGCCTAACCTCTATCCGTGCTATAACCGGACCAGATTCCGCCCCCGAAATAACGGAAAAGTTCCGATTAAACTTGGGACGGTAACCCTCGGGAAGCACAAAAATATCATTCCCCACGCTTGTCAACCCATTTTTTACCGCTCCGCGTAAATAGACCACACTCGCGCTATCCCGATAGTAGCCGACATCTAATATGCTTCCAGATGACAATGTATATTTAATCCATCCGTTTCGAAGTCCAGCCGGAGCAATCCACGACGGACTATCCTTATCGGCCTTCTTGTTTTCCAACACGCTCACACGCGCCGTGTTCTGTTGTACGCTGTCTACCAAGTCCATCAGCAGCGTCTTTTCATTAGCTGCGTAGTTGCCCGTAAAGGCTACGACAGGCGACAAGTCCCGCATAAAGTACGTCGTGCTATACGATCCCGAGGCATCAAACCCATCTTGTACCGCCTGTAACCAAGGCCCGTTACCCTGTAATACAGCCGTATTAACGTTCCACCCAAAGAATTGATACCCTGATTCGTAATTAGCAAAAAATCCTTTAGACTTGTATTTAAGCGGACTAGGATACCCTTCCGCATTCACGCTGTAGGTCTTGGAGTTAGTATCTAGGTGTGGTTTGACTGATTCACGCAACACAATCCCCGTACCTACTTCAACCTGATTTTCTCCCTCGATAAAGGTTAGTTGCCCCTCAGAAACAATAGGCTCGACTGTAGGCGTTGCAAGTTGGTATACGAGTTTATAAGGCGTGTACTCTGCTGCCTGCGTTGTCGGCAATGTTCCAGAGCCATCAACAAATGCGCCGTCCGATAATCTACGTCGGACCCATCCCTTGGACTGTCCATCTGTACGATTATACGGTGCTACTGTACTCCCTACGCTGGTATCGTACATCTTCCAACCCATAAAATACGCCTTAATCTCTTCCGTTGACGGTGTGTAGTTATCCCCCCATCCACTGTCTGCGCTAGAAATAGAAATTTGAAAATTATCAAATACCCCATTAGCACCTGAAGAACCTATATTCAGCTGATCCGCTCCACTACTTACGGTGGCGTAGTCTGTTTCTTTAATGAATCTCCCTTGGTATTTTGTCAATAAGCCTGATCCATCTAGGGCAGGTGCAACAGGCAAAAGTCCATTAACAGCCTTAAAGCCTGCACCAGATCCGAAGAAGGATTGTGTTATCGTCCCATCTAATATCACCCTGTGCCATTTCTTCGATTTGAAATACTGCCCGTCCCGCTCGAACACCGTATCTGCATTTGCACCTGTAACCGGATCAGCGTACAGATCTGTTTGTAGAGCAAGCATGGAGTCTTCTCGTAGCTTGAATGGTTTGGCTACACTGCCGATGTTGAGCATCATATTACTAAACGTATATGTTCCCGCAGCATATGTGTATGTGGAGGGATTGTTTTCATCGGTGTAACTTATGAGATTGCCCACATACACACGGATATATACCGTTCCATTAGGCACTGTAAAAGTGACAGGCGTTGCGGATGAAACGATAACCCTTGTAGGTGCTGAATTCGTCGCATCCACAAAAGATATAATCGCCTTGCCTGTCCCTTGAAAAGAAACTGTATATTTTTGTCCGACAATTACAGCCCTACAGTCATAATACGAAAGCTCCTGAGTACTTTGTGCAGTAACAAGACTTAGTGCATTTGGACTTGTTACTTTAGCATTACTATGCACAGTCCATTCATAGAAGCTCGGCAATAAATTCTCCCCGTAGCGAATAGCGTAGGGGTTACGGACACCGAACACGCCTTTTTGACCGTCATAGTCGATTACCGTTTTACCTGTCAATCCTGTTAAACTAAATACAGCCTGACGATCTGCTTTGACAATCTGTACTCCTGGCTGCAATGTGATGGGAATGTTTCTCGCAATCCCAAAGCGTTGATATATCACATCATTAACATACGTATTAGCCTCAGCTACTGCCTCTGTCTTAGCAGCATCCGCTTTAGCCTGTGCCCCTGTCTTGGTTTCACCAGTATTACGTACAAAGTCTGCATCAGCACCACTCATAAGCCCAGAAGCGCCGCCTACCACAGCATCAGGAATAATGTCTGTGCCTCCTGTGATATGAGACGATGCGTGTGGTCCTGGTGTAGCTTCCCCGGTAGCTGTAATCATAACCTTTTTGCCTGCCGGATCAGTCGTAACAGTAATGCCCGTTCCACCTGCAAAGTTAATCGTCTCCTGTTTGGAACCAGCAATTACATCACCTTGACCCGGCGCTTTAATCATAGCAAAAGCATTCTGATTGACTTCGGCGCCTGACTCAACACCGTCTAGCTTCGTTTTATCCGCAGAAGACATAAGCCCTTTAGCTGCTGGTGATGCTGTTGTCGTTTCCGCTTTGGCATTCCACGCAGCTTTCTCTGCATCTGTCACGAAGCGATTAGATGTATCTTGAACAATAATAGACGGTGGATGCGTAGCCGGGTGCACGTAATTGTTTGCCCCTTCCTCAATTCCATCCAGTTTGGTTTTATCCGCAGCAGATTCAAAACCCGGCATTGTAGGAGTCGCATTGGCATGCGTGTGAACGCCAGAAGCCTTACTGTTCCAGTTATCCTTGTCAGACTGCATAACGTGGATAGTTGCGTTCTGGACGTGAGCCGTAAAGTCCGCGTTCTTTTCATCCGTATACTTCTTGGACTCTTCCTCCGCCTTGTCAGCCTTCGCCTGTGCGCCTCCCGGCGTTTCCCACTGTGGCGGTTGTCCGCCTGCTATATCGCTGCTTGTATCCCTCCACGGGTATCTGCTCATTGCTACCACCTCTCATCTACAGAATACCGTTCATAGCCATTACTGGCTGATTGGTACTCAATATACAACTGATCGTATTTGGCGCTATATTCCTGAGCCTCGGCACCGCTGGTAATCTCACGCAACACGCCGTACACCAACAACATGTCGTAATCTGGATCAAAGCCGGTATCCTTGTCCATGTCCTGCAATTGCAAAGGGTACAGCACCGGCGCGTGAAACACCTTAATGCCATACGGCACATCTTCCTGCGGCGTCGGTACGATACCGATCTGCCCCGCCTGAAAATAGTGATATGGCTTAATGGATGCGTTGTGAAACTGGCGCAGCGGAAGCCGGATGTACTGCTCACTGTACAGCATTGTTACCTCAGTAACAGCACTCTGCGGACAAGGCAGCGTATAGGATACCTGACCCTTAACCAAGTCGATAGCCGTACAAACCGTCTCTGACTGCTGTTGCGCGGAACCAAGATTCCGCAGCAGACGATCTCGCACCTGTGTGATCTTCCGCAAGATGGACGCAGGAGACAGCGTATGCGGTGACTTCTCGATAATTTCCTCCACTACGTCACTTACCTTCATCGCGACTCACCTTCTCTGGCTTGCGGCTTGTCTGCTTTTGGACAGGTTGTCTCTGCTCCAGCAGCCGCTCCAGTAACTCATTGGTGCGTTGCTGCTCTTGGTGGATGGCGTTCAGCGCATCCAATTCATCTCTGTACATAAATTACACCTCCCAAGCAAAAAGGGCCGAAGCCCCTAGTCTACCTTATGACCGTAAATGAACGAGTAATTAACAAAGCCGTAAGCCCAACGACCAATCGCTTTGTACTTTGCAGCTTCTGTGTCGAAGTCCGTCATTGTGCCATTTTCAACCTTCCGACGTTCTTGCCACATATTGAACTGGCGCAGGCGAGCAGAGTCGGCAGCATACCAGTTTTTACGCTTGGACGGATGAATAAACGGATTGACGATAACTTTGATGTTCCCCATATACATGTTGGCATCAAAGTTATTCGATCCCGGTTCGTACTTCGGCAAATCCGCATCTGGCAATCCGGCAATCTTGAAGGCTGCACGCGCATTATACGGTGCCACGATCAACGTATCAGGGATCACCGCCATCGGATTGCCTTTATCGTCTCTCCACTCTTGCATGGCTACAGCTGTATCATCCCATGCGTCAATAGTCAGAGGGCTATTACCCAGATTCCCCTGCACATCCGTGTTGTTCGTCGGGCTGTACGGATGATCTGCGGCAAACAGCGGCTTACCATCAGGACCAAGATAGCTTTCTGTGCGGCCACGCCAGTTCGCCCCTTGTGCGTCGAAGCCGTTATTCAGGAACTCCACACCCTGAAGCTGTCTGGTCTTGTACACTGCATCAGCCAAGGAAGTGATCCGGCGTTTAATCTCCGTAAGTTGCAAATCGTCGATGAAATCCCGATCAATAATACGGCCATCCGAAAACTTACGGTTTTTGATTATCTTCTGCCAGAGCTGGTCTACGTCCTCATAGTAGACTTGGTTGTTCGAGTGGCCCCATTCTTCCATGAGACCTTCGCCACCGACTCCGTTATACGACTCCATCGCTTTTGTGGAGTTAGTCACGTTATAGAGTAGCGGAATAAAATCCTTCTTGTTTGACATCTCCATCTTGTACAGTTCTTTGAAAATCGGTTCCAGGACACGTGGGTCCCATCTCAATGCTGTCTGCATAGGTTAATTCCTCCCTCTCAATCCTAGGACAGTTGACGGTTGCGTACTTTGAACCGTGCTGTCTTTTTGTTTGTGTTTACATCAAATACGACAAGTGCGCCACCGGTTACGGTTACCGCGTCAGCAGAAAGCCCGTTAGCAGCTAGAGCAACTTCGTTAGCTCCCGCCACGAATCCGGCAGCCGCTGTCCCTGTGTACGGACCGTCATACCAGTCACCCTCACGAGCTAGAACAAATTCCACCGACTGATTGGTGCCTGCGGTAACATTAGTGGTAAGAAAACCTGCAATCGCATCCGTAGGGCCTGCTTTCGTAACCCTACCCGCTACAATCTTGATAGCCTCCCCCGCCAGACCAGCCTCAGCATCCGTCATCAGCAAACTTGTAATACGAGTCGGGTCTTTACCATAATCGTTGTAAACATATCGAAATCCTTGTGCCATATCGTACTTACCTCCTATTTGAAGTTCTTCGCGTATTTCTGCGCGTTTTTCGGGTCAATCCCGAATAGGGAAAATGCAGCCGTCAACTCTTCTGGTGCTTGCGGCTCCAGGCTGCCAGTTGGATTCGTCTCCACTTGAGCTCTCTTATTAAGCCGCTGCGCCTTAATGACAGTCTGCTCAGCCTGCTTCCGTGTCTGGGCAGCTAGCGCGTCACGGTGTACAAGCTCATAGGCATCTACAGGGTCATACCCTCGCTCCAGGCGTACGTGCATTTCAGGGGTCATCCAAGCGGCGGTACCCGTGTCCGCGTCTACCTGGTCAGCTAACGTGGGATACTTGTCAAACAGCATCTGCCAACCTGCAAGCTGACGCTGATTAAGCTCTTCCTGCTTCCGGTACTCCTGCTCCTGCTGGCTGCGTTGTACAGCTTCCTGCGCTTGCTGTAGCAACGGATGGTTGTCCAGATACCTATCCAGCAAATCAGGGTCAATGCCTGCATTTTCGGCATCCTCGCGTAACGAAGCCCTGACCTGCTCGAAGTCGTTAAGCTTCTGTTGTGCCGCCTCCTGCTCAATACGATCCAAGTTATCCAGCAGCTCGGCGTGATCCTTGAATCCTTGCTGGCGTGCAAGACGATTCAGAGCCACTTCATACTGCTGGCTACGGTCTTTGATCTTGTCATAGTTCATGCCTTTTTCGACATAGCCTCTGACCTGGTCATCCGGTACTACCGCTTCCTGTCCGTTGTACTTGACCGGAATACCTTTATGCTCTGGTTCGGTTGCTGGATCATCTATGGCGGGATCATCCTGCTCTTCCAGGCTCAAGTCCGGGTCTCCTTCGGGATCTCCACTCTCAGGAAAATCAATGCCGAAGGCTTTGTAATACTCACGAACCTCATCATCATTGCTCATCTGTTCCTGTTGCTGTTGCTGAACCTCTTCGCTTTGGCTGGCGTTAGGGTTAGTCATGTCGTTGTTCCTCCTTGTCCGCTATGGCTGGCGGAAATATAAATAGGCCAAAGGATTCTCACCCTTGGCCTGATCGTTGTGGCTGCATCAGTTGATGGGCAACCTTGGCAGCATCCAGATTCATCTTCTGTTGTTTCATCCCCTGCTCAAACTCCCTATCACGCTGTTCGCGCTGCGCTTGATCTCCACCAAACTGCTGAAGCTGTTGACCCATAGCCTGATTCTGCTGGCTCAACTGCTGTACTTGGGCTTGCGCTTCCTGTGCTTGCTGCTGAGCCTGAGCAAACTGTTGTTGCGTCCCTGCTGATTCTTCGATCCGGCGTTTAATGACATCCATTGACTCCATACGACCTGTCTGGATGACGAATCGCACAGCCTCGGCATCCACCATCGGCAACTGCGTGATCGGGTCGCGCATGTTCATGAGGTTAAAAACAAGCTGGAGCCAGTATTCGCGGTCTTGCGGCTTGTCTACGCTAATGTTGACTAAGATATCAAATTCCGGCACGAACTCTTCCTGTACCGGAAGCACTTCCGGCTGCTCCTGCCCCGTTTCAGGATCGCCAACCATGTTCCCCGTCTGGAACTCAGATGGCACATGGGACACGATCGCTTCACGACTGATCGACACATTGCGACCAGTCACACGAGCAATTCGCTCTGTGGTATAAAACTGAGCAATTAGCTCCACGTACTGCGCGAACACTTCTTCCAGTGCCTCCTGGATCATGTCAGACGCCGTGTTAAGTCGTGTGCCAGCGGCGGCCATAAGTGCCTTGGCCTGCTCCCCACTGGTCACTTTGCTGCTGGCCTGACCATTGGAGCTGTCAAACTGGCCTGGAATCTTTTGCAACATCTCGTCGTAGTAGTTGAGCGCATTGAATACGGTCGCTGGAGCATTTACTCCTTGCAACTCCTTCACATCATTTAAGCGCCCAGGAGCCACAGGCAGCATCGCACCAGGAAGCCCGCGCTGCTCCTGCCATGTTCGAGGCTTGGAAATTGCCCCTTCCTCATATGCAATCGCTGAACCGCCCATCTTAGCCGATGTCTCGACGGCGATCTCCGCATACTTGTTCTTGATGATCTGCGGCTTAATCATGTCACGAGCAAACCCCTTACCCCACACACTTCCCTCTTCGGGGTAAAGTGTACGAGCTGTGAACGGGTACTGTCCATGATCATACACATACGACTTATGTTCTAGCATGACCCCGCTGGTGGAAATGTAGATACAGTGCACACCCTCCATCTGGCCTGCTGCCTTGGCTACCATCTCGGACGGATCAGCATCACGGGCAAGCATCTCTTCGGCAAGCTCCGAAAATAGCTCCTTATCCTCATCCGTGACCAGCTTAGGCAGACCGCGATACCAATACTCGATTAGGCCAGACGTCTTATCCGTGGTATGGATGCGGTTCTCCGGCGTCTCCACAAAAATGTCTACGTCAGCAGATCCGTTATCCGGCTGTACCTTAGCCCCTTGCCCCGGCCAGCGCTTCCGGAAGTATTCCAATGGCTGGCGAGTATGAATTATGGCAGCCGACATCTGTTGCAGATAGATGAAATCATTGATGCGGGGGTCTGGAAAAAACGTAGCCAAGTCAACAGGCAGGATATCATTGCGGCCAGTATAGCGATTCATTCCTCTGCCGCCCTCTACAGTCGGATCAAAGATGGTTTTATAAATCAGCGGCCCGTGGATGACCATACGCCTCACCGCGCGCATATGTTTCTGCTTGAACTGGATTTTACGCAGCTCATAGGGCATAAAGTCGTTTAGATCCCGCGCTTTGGTCTCGTCGCTCGGCTCAGGGGCAGAAAAATCAGGGTAAGGCATCCAACCTGCCAGCTTACCGACAATGGACTCAATCTGCGAAAACACGATATTATCTACCGCATTCGGTCTACGTTTGGACGTTGCCTCAGTACGCAAGCCATACCAATGATCGCCCATGTAAAAACGCTGTTCTTCGCGCCAGTGTTCCTCTATTGGCTGCCGCGCCGCTTTGAATATCTGATAATCCTCATGAACCGTGTCCCAGATTATCTGCTGTTCGGACGTATTCGGATTGGTCGAATCTGTAACATCCTCGCCGCTAAATATCCCCTTTACCTTCTCAAGTAGCTTCATTGTTCGTCCTCCATTGGGTCATCATACCAACTCAGACGCTTTGCTGGCTTATCGTCTGGGGGGCGTTCAGTAAAGCCTTTGGAAGCTACGTATTCGGCATGATTACGGGCAGCCAGCCTGTCCATGAGGTCTTTGATCAGCCTGTCCTGGTCACGTATCCGCAAATACAAAAAGACGATGAACAGCACGCTCACCGCCATATATGCAATTCCCATTTTTCATCCTCCAGTCTGTATAATTACCAAAAACCTTCAACCTCTGGCATATCGTCTTCTTCGTCATCGTCACCAGATGGCCTGTCAGGAATAGACTCCGCATTCGCCCCCCAAGGCTTCTCGCCCTTGGCAGGGGTCGGCTGACTCATAACCCAATACCGTAGGGCATCGGGTATGTGATCCAGTGGGTGCGCCGCAGCGTCCTCCACCTTCTTGCCGTCATGAACCATGGCCGGTATTGCCTCTATAGCCTTGATACAAGTATCGAATATCTTGAGCCTAGTTGCCTTGTAGGTATTGCCCGTCACATGATCTATAGCGTCATAGGGATGCAGCCACTCGCGCAGTCGCTTCCATCCGTTTACACGTTCCTTTTTAGCCTGGATGAGTGGAACGGACTTTTGCGCAAATATCTCTGCGGGTGTGATATTTTCCGTCTTGGCCCTATTCCAAAATGACGTATCAGCCACGCTGTATTCATAACGCTCTGACACTGGGCTATTAAGCCGCACAACCTCTACTTGCTCCGATGTAAGCAACCTAGTCTGAGCCAACTCACGGTAAAGGTACGCTGTGCCATCAGGAGCTAACGCAATCCACAGGCAAACAAATGGATCTGTGTAGCCCTCATCAAGTGCCCGATATCTCTTCCAATCGCGAGGGATATCGAATGGCTCAACCACATGCAGAACCCGAGAAAACTCACTAAAATACTGCCCCGCAAATGTGTCCCAATCCCCATCCAGCAATTGCTTGCGCTCTTGCTCAGAAAGATGCATCAGCCGGACAATGTAGTTAGGATCGGCCTCCAGCAGCGCCGGGTTATCCTGAACCTTAGCCGGGATGAAGATACGCCGGGATATAATCGGCTCGCCTGTATCTGGATGCACAAGCGGCGTACCAGTGTCGTCCGTCTCTTGCACCTCATGCATCTGCTCCCACGGCCCAATATTAATAAACCGCTTTTTAACCCAAGCATGACCAACATTACCAGGGTTAGTCGTGCTCTTAACGTAACGTGGGAAGGGCTTTGAGCCGCGCAGCCGGGATAACATATACGTGTACCAGCCTTCTTCAAACTGAGTCAACTCCTCCCACCGGATAACATCATACTCAGCGCCCTGGTAATTGGTCTTGTGCGCGTCGCTATCAAAATAAGCAAGCTCGATGATGGAGCCGTTGACAAAGGCCCACTCGTGCTTGCTCTGATTGTACTTGCCCAACTTTTTAGGGTAAACCTCAATTGTCCTTGCTATGATCGACCGTTGCAAGTCGGGGAAAGTGCGTCGGAAGATGATCTGCCGGCTGCCGGGATACTGCATAGCGTACTTGAGCGCATCCCATATGGTAGCCTCCGATTTACCTCCAC
Source organism: Paenibacillus sp. NRS-1782 (assembly GCF_050467685.1). Lineage (NCBI taxonomy): Bacteria > Bacillati > Bacillota > Bacilli > Caryophanales > Paenibacillaceae > Paenibacillus > Paenibacillus sp. NRS-1782. The sequence goes on along the minus strand of NZ_JBITPH010000044.1, from coordinate 56,347 downwards.
CTGCCGCACCGCCGTAAAGCAACTCGTCGATGTCATTGGTCTGATGGTATACTTGCTGCCGAGGCTGAGGCTTGTAAGGAATAATAACGGTATTACTCATTGTGCATCCCCTTATCAAAGATGACTTGCAGGGGGCCGCCTTCATTGCCAGTCAGCTCCACCTTATCCTTGAACATCCCCAAGTGTCTCGCCACATTTTCAAGCGCTTTACCCTGATCCTGCATCTTAATTTCAATGCCTGTGGTTGTGGTCTTAAGTCCGGCATACAATAGCTTGGCCTTATCGTTTAAGTGTCGCGTGTCTTCGATATGCACGTCTGCCCTGCCTTCACCCAAACAATTAGGACACTTAGGGTGTGGCCGTTCCAGCTCGTCGAAGCCATAACCGCCAGCGTCAGATGGGATAAGCGGCTGAATCTCTTTGCCCTTCTCTTCACTCTGACGCTGGGCCTCGTCCTCTGCACGACTTACAGCTCGTTCGTACTCGTACTCGTCTTTCCACTGGTACTGATGATCCTTACCAAAGCAATAACGGCAGCATGTGCGGCGCAAATGGATGATGTCGTTAGGGTCGGCAGTGGCGATATCCCACCAGCGCTGTAACACCATATCGGCTGTAATCTCGACTTTAGCAGCTCGCTTATTGATTGCTTTGTCAATTGCTGCCTGAATGTCTGGTTTTGTAAGGTTCTCATTACCTATCTTCCTAGCTGTACGCTCGCTATATCCTGCCCTGATCGCCGCCTGTGTGGCATTGAGATCAACCAGGTACTCCTTTACAAATAATTTCTGCTTGGCTGTCAATGCCACACAGATCAGCTCCTTTCAGTGGAATAAAAAAAACCGCCATTGGCGACCCTTCAAAGAAACACGCATAATAACACGCATAATTAGTTGACACGCATGATAATGCGTGTTATAATAAGAGTATAGAAAGGAGGTAAGCGATGCCGAAACAAATAACAGTTAGAGAGTTAACCAAGCGGCTGAGAAAAGAAGGGTTTGGGCCTTCTCCCACTCACTCTGGTGGCAGCAGTCATAAGCGGTGGAAACATAAAGATGATCCAACAAGATATGCGGACATCAGTTTCCACAACGAAGGAGCCACCATACCGATTGGAACACTCAAAAGCATCGAGAAGACTACAGGGGTTAAGTTTTAACCCCTCTGCTTCTCCCCAAAAGCTTACCTCCAGTATGGCTCATAAGCTGGGGAATTCTATACCCCAATTTTTGAAGCATATGCTTCAAAAAAATTTAGGCTATAATTGAGACATATGTCTCAAAAATAAAAGGAGCGAGATAAATTGAAAAACACCTATATTTACCCTGCTGTTGTTGAAAAGGCAGATGATGGTTTAGGACTGTATTTCCCGGATATTCCCGGTACGGCCGTTCTTGCACCCGATATACAAACGGCTGTTGTTGATGCTAAGAACATGCTGATTGATCGTATATTGGAATTAGAAGACACAAAAACGGACATTCCTGTACCATCTGATCCGGCCAGCATTGAATTAAACGATGCCAGTGACCGGATTGTATACGTTGAAGTGTTCCTGCCGCCTTATCGGGATTCCGAAGCAAATAAATCTGTCACAGTTAACTGCACTGTACCTCAATACTTGCGGGATGCCGGGCGGGATGCCGGGTTGAACTTTTCCCAGCTCCTTCAAAGCTCTATGAAAGATGCTTTGGGAATTAAACAAAAATTCTAACTAATTAGTTAGATAGTAAAAACTAATGATTGAGGCGTCCGTAGTGGGCGCCTTTTTTTGACGTATTGCGGAGTTGAACCGCTGATCCCTGTTTACGTCACAAACCCGACCGGAGTCGGGAAAGCATTACAAAAGTTCCGCTGCGAGCTGCTTGAGCACTGGCGGCGTAGCAATGAGTTTACCGTCAGACTTGTTGCCCTTGATGTAAGCTTTGTCCTCGTCGGTATAGTAAACAACGCCTTCGCCGTCCACTACCGGATAGCCGCTCTCGTCATACTCCAGGTTGGTTTCAACATACTTGCCGTTTTGCGCAGCAATACGTTTTTCTGGATGCAAATGCAAGATGCCCTCTTTGTCCAAATATGCATAACTCATGTCTTTTCCTCCTTTTTTAAAATGCAAAAAAGCAACGGTTTCCCGTCGCTTTCTTCTGCAAATATACTTTTAGAAAAGGTGCTGTTCGTACACCACTACAGCATAGACAGACACCCTCTTACAACTTTGGCACAATACCATTTTAGCACGGTCAAAACGGGGTTGTCGTCTCGATTTACTATCAATATTTTATCGCTTTTTTATCACAATTTTATCGGTAGTACGCCGTCAATAAGCCCGGCATATTCCCTGATCGCCAGTCTACGCCATTTGTACAGGGTTGGTAAAGAAATCCCCATCTCGTCCGCAATGTCTCCCGGCTCTTTAAATTCCACGTATTGCAAATACAAGATGCGTCCATACTTCGGATTATATCCGGTCAGGGTATCCAGTGTAAGTAGAAAATACCTCTTCTGGCTCTCCAGATCCTGCAACTGGCTAATGCGGTCTAAAATATCCTCAAATCCGTACCCGTCAACTTCCCCACCGCGCGCTTTAATGACTTTCTGAATCTTCTGCTCCAGCTCTCGCAGCAGCTTATCATCATCCGAGTCAGCCCCAACACACTGTCTGACCTCTGCCAGTTGCGCCCGTGTTCCTGTCGGGTATCTAGTCAGATAGGCGTGTGCGGTCTGCTCCAGCTCCAGTTCATGGCGGTTCAGGTACATGTAAGACTTTATACCCCGTAATTTCTTATGCAGCTCCTGCAACCGATCATCACCGGCAAGGGTACTCAGCAAAAGTCCTCCTGTGATGGAATACGTCTCCAAAACCTTAATACGTGCAAGCAGACGTTTATATTCTTGAAGCTGGTTGACTGTCAATTGTTCATTCATTCTGCTCACCATCCTGAATCATGCGGTCCAGATACCACCGTGCTTTTTGCAAATCCTCTTTGCCGCCTTTGTGCTTGTAGCGGCTGCAATACTTGATGACGTTCCCCACACAATAGTCCCGGAAACCTTCCACACCTAGCTTGGCCTGAATAAAATCTATCGTTTCAATCCCACCAGCCGTATAATGTTCTGGCGAATTTACCATGTCCTTCAGTTGAGTCATATTAATCACCCTTTTATTTTACTTATTCTTGCTTTCACAGCATCCATTAACGCGTCCTGACCGGAAGCTTTACGTTCTAGTGCGGCTACCGCGTCCTCGTCCATTGTGCCTGCTGCCACCAAGCGCATGACTACAATACGGCGGGTCTGGCCTTGACGGTGAACCCTGGCATTCGCCTGCTGATTCTCTTCCAGACTCCAAATTTGGTCAAACCATACAACGGTTTGGCAGCTTGAGTCCTGCAAGTTTAGGCCGTGTCCGGCAGACTTTGGATGCAGCAGCAGAAGCGGTATCTCATCATTGTTCCAAGTGCGAATATCCTCAGCACCGTCTTTGCCCTTCCGCAAGATCCGGGCTTGCTGAAACCGCTGCTGAATCCGGGCCAGAGAATGTTTAAAGTTATAAAACACCATGACAGGCTTACCATTCGCCGCCTCAATGATATCTTCCAAGGCATCCAGCTTGGCATCATGAATCAGCTTCACACCCTTGTCCTCGTCATACACAGCACCGGAAGCCATTTGCAGCAGCTTATTACTCAACACGGCTGCTGTACTGGCAACTACATCCGCATCGCGAAAAGTGATAAGTAGATCCTCTTCCAGCTTTTCATACAACTCCTGGGCTTTAGAAGATAGCCGGATATCAACGATTCTGTCAATTCGTTCAGGCAGCTCCAACCAGTCTTCGGCCTTCATACTCACGGCTATATCTGATATGGCTTCATAAATCCGCTCCTGCGCCTCTTTCTTCTCATGCCATTTATAAACAACGTGTCCGTCACGCTCACCAGGGACAAAGTAACGATCACGGAAGCTGGTCACGGTTTTACCAAGCCGATCACCCTGATCCAGCAGATAAACTGGCGCCCATAAATCCATCAAGCCATTTGGGGCTGGTGTTCCGGTCAGGCCGATCAGCCGTTTCACCATAGGTCGGATCCGGCGAAGAGCCCGGAACCGCTTTGACTGGTGATTCTTGAAGCTGGACAGCTCGTCGATCACTACCGTATCAAACGGCCACTTGGTGCCGTACTCACTGACTAACCATTCCACATTCTCCCGATTAATCACATACAGATCGGCATCTGCCTTCAATGCCTTTCGCCGGACAGCGGCACTGCCCAACACTTTAGAAATACGCAAATGCTTCAGATGATCCCACTTCTCAACCTCTCGTGCCCAAGTGTCTTCCGCTACCCGCAACGGCGCAATCACCAGGACACGACCAGCTTCAAAGTATTCGTTCAGCAGCAGATCAATGGCAGTCAGCGTAGATACTGTTTTACCAAGTCCCATTTCAAGCAACAAGGCAATATAAGGCGTATCCAAAATACGCTCTGTGGCATAATCCTGATATTGATGTGCTTTATATCTCAACGCCGCTCACCTCTTTGATGAATTGATCTATGGCGGCGGCTGAATCAATTTTATAAACTCGGTGGCCTAGCTTGGTCAGCTTCTTGGCCCAATGAACTTGAAGCGGCTGCAACGGTTTACCTGGAGCTTTCATCTCAACGTACACCGTCAGGCCATTAGGAAGGATAACCAGCCTATCAGGTACACCACGATTACCAGGGCTTGTCCATTTCGGCGCCATACCACCAATCCGCTTGACGGCATCCACCAGCTTTCGTTCCAGCGTAGATTCTCTCATGTGTCCTCCTTTTTGACTGTTGCCGTGTTGCTTCTCATACGCACGTACAGCATATATATGCGTTTAAGTAGCCCCCACGTATACTTAATTATTATTATTATTATTTATAGGGATTTCACTGCAACAACGGCAACAGGAACCCATAAACCCTTGGTATGTCACGCTTTTTTGTGTTGCAGTGGGACACCTTTTTACGGCAACATTACTGCAACAACGGCAACGGTATGTGTTGCAGCCACAGGATTAATGCAACGCCGCTGCAACACCCTCTGCAACACCACCTAATCTTTCAAAAACCTGCTGAACGCCGTAACCTGGAACGCGTGCTTTTCCCTTGCGTTCTTCCCAACCAGGAACGTTACGCATAATGTCCACAATCTCTTTAGCTTCCCACGGACGCATAGAACCCTTCTTGTTACCCAGGCACTCCGTCCATATTTGAGACGCACACACCCGATCCCGAAAATCCTCGGTAGGCCGACCCATTTCATCTTCAATGGGCTGATCAAGCCATTCCTGAATAAGTCCGTCACGCGGATCAGATTCCATGTGTGATGCTTGCTGCTGCTCTGCCGCCACGCGTGCTTCCCGGTCCAGCTCCAAGGTTTCCCCCGCCTTGAACCAGCGGATGACCTCTGCCCATATCTGACGTACCACATCATCGTCCATATCGTCCCAATGACTAAACTCCGCGTTATCCGGGAAAATCTCCACAGGCCAAAAGCGCCGATTTCCTGTGGTGTCCCGTAGAAAGTCTCGGGTATTGGTTGTCCCGAAGAACACGCATTTACGTGGAAATTCCGTAACTTGCCGATCGTAAGCCACACGGTACCGATCTTCCGTTTTAGACAAGAAGGCTTTTACCTCATCCACTTCAGTCTTTTTAAGCGCCGACAGCTCCCCGATCTCGAAGATCCAGCCTGATTGCAAATGCTCCCCGGCTTCCTTATTTTCAAACGTTCTCAGGGAATCACTGAACCACTCACGGCCAAGCTTCGCCAGCAGGCTACTCTTACCTGCCCCCTGGGGCCCCACTAGGACAAGCATCTGATCAAACTTGCAACCGGGACGATAGAGCCGCATAACCGCAGCAAGTAGCATCTTCCGGGTAGCCTGCCGGGTGTAATGCGTGTCCGGTGCCCCCAAATAATCCACGAAAATCCGCTCTGCACGCGGCACACCGTCCCACGGTGTAGCTTCCAGATACGCTTTAATAGGATGGAACGTGTTCCGGTGGACGACCTCCGTAAAGGCGTTCTGGATGGTCTTGGCGGAATTAATACTGTGTGCTTTGGCAAACCAGTGTTGCAGCCGTTTATCATCAGCCCCCAACCAGGGTTCATAGTCCCGGTTCTCCCGATCCCTATGCCGCCAAGGTAGCGGCTTTTTAATAACCTCTGTATTGCCAAACGCATCAAAGGCGAGAATGCCCCGCCAGATATCATGTGTTAGGATTAGCTCCACATTCCCGGCTGTAGGCAACAATGCCCCCGTCTTGTGATGTAGCTCCAGCTTCGTTTCCCACTCGTCGTCCTCCGGGTCTTCATCATCACTATCAGGCTCCAAGCCTTCGGCCATTTCTGCAAAATCAGCCATCCGCTCGGCGGTACTGAGCTTTTTTACCTCCGGCCGCGTCGCCGCCCACTGTTCCATAGCCAAATGGCTCGGTTTCTTAGCATCCGGCGTATGGTCTTTCACCCGCTCGTCAAGGTGCCCAAACTTATGCACCCGCAGCAGGTCAAACACATTATAAGTACGACCATCAGCCACCGGATCGCTGTCTTGGTGCGAAAAGGCAAGGTCCTGATCCGGGTAAACTTCCAGACCATTGGCGGATGTACCGGGGATATAGGTATACCTGTTTTCCATCGTTCCAGGCGTATAAATATCAGACAAAAACGTATCTATCCCTTCTTCAATAGAGAAGGAGCGACAGAATAAACCGATCACTCCGAACTTCTCCCGTGGGTCCTGTGCCCTCTTACCAAACAGTACAGGTCCACCCTTATCGTCCTTATGACGAGGCCAGGCCATAACGTCTTGCCAGTTGGCGTATTGGCTCAGCACATCATCCACAGCCAAGGCTTCACCCTCGAATACCTCAAAAACGGGTTCAGCATCTTTGGAGCAGCTTGGCATATACATGAGCCGATGCACATCAAAGGTTGTCCGGTCAAAGTAGGTCATGCCAATTTGCTCTGCCAGCTTCCTGCTGACTGCCGCGTACTCGTCCGGGCTCATAGCCCGATCAACAGGGATGATCAAACGGTATTTAGGCTTGTGTGGACGGTGGCTGTGCGTGGAGTAGACGACATAAGCCGTCCCCCCAAGCACTAGATCACACATGAAAATAAAATCGTCGTCACCGCTATCAATATCCAAAGTAATCAGACTGCGAGTGTCTACGTTCTCCTTTTTCCGGCGGCCGCCCCGGATCATCCCACCAACAAAAGCAGGTCCATCCTTGACTTTGCCCCTTGCTGCCGTAGACATAGCATCGTATTGGCTCATTGTCTCTGCCGTCCGACGCACCTTTTGCAGCCGGGCTATGAACTCATCCCAGGTTAGGTACTCCGGCTTCCAGCTTGTGTCCGCCCGATGCTTCCCGAAGCTTATATCCAGTTCTAGTTCAGTCAATTCGGCCAACACCTTCCTAAAAATAAGCTGCTCAATATTTTACAAAAAATAACTGGCACTCCTTAAATAGAAGTGCATAATTGTAATATTACTTTTGTAGTCAAAGTAACTGTTCAAAAAAACTGCACAACCATAAAGGAGATGATTACAGTGGTTTACATGTCTAAAACACAATTCAGAATTATGCTTAAAAGTGAACTAGATGCAATTGAATCTATTAATTGGAGTCAGATGATTCCTAGAAATGAACTCTCCAAACACGTTCCTTCAAAAGAAGGAGTACTTGTACTTATGAACGTTAACCAAGAAATCATTTACCTTTCGGCCACTGATGATATGGTCAGAAGAATGGATGAACTTCTAAACAAATCAAAAGGGAGATTTAACGATACAGCATTTGTTCAATTCACACTCGAGTTAGACAGAATCACAAGGTTCGCTAAAAAAGGGAGCCTCAAAAATCTCCTAGAATTATTGGAAATAGGAGAAGACAATCTTGCCAATGTACTCGATGATGACGACCCCAGAATTATTCAGATCGTCAAGGAAATAAATGATCTCAGACAAAAATAAATTTAAGTGACTCATTATAGTCATAGGCTTCAAATCATAGCGATTTGCCAGACACCCAGAACAATCTTCTAAAAGTTCGAAGCTTTCAGTTCTCGTCCTCCTTTTTATATCTCATAAAAAAGGAGGACTATTAATATGGCTGCTTCCGTCGCAGTCAACCCTTTATGCTCGTTTGTTGTTGTCCAAAAATCTGTGAGGCCCAATCACCTTCACGCTCACGTAATCGCTGAGCGCCAAGCCTGCCTATTTGCTCCCGCGTCCATAACGGCTCCGTTGCAGCCCGGTCCATATCCCATCCACAGTGTTTAACCCTATTAAAAAACGTAGGGTAAGGAATGCCGTTCTTCTCTGCAAGTTGGACGTATGTTTTGGGATATACACGAATTTGATCAGACGCATGTAACGCCTGTTGCTTTCTCTCTTCTGGCGATTGAAGCGGTTGTGTAGCTGCTTTCTCCATTGACCAGCCCCGGTTCACACGGGACATGAAAGTGTCGTAGCTAATCCCATTTCGTTCAGCCTCAGCCTTCCAGCGCCGCCGATCCGTAAGCTTTCTAGGTGGTGTGGTCATTGCTCGCTCTTTCGACCAGCCCTGCTCCCTTACGCGACGATCCAACATAACCGGCTTTATTCCGATTTTTGCAGCTTCCGCGTATTCGCCCGGTGTAATGTAGAACCAGTGTCCCATGTCGGTTTAACCCTCCTTGGATCAGGATTTGAAAGTAACGTATATACGGTACCGATCACGGTACCGGAATCGTCGACCACGAACTCCCATGGAATATCATCAAAATAGGGGTCCCTGATCATGACAACATTTCTTCCATTTCCAGTTCAAACAGCCGCTTTTTAGCTTTACCTATGGAATCAAGCAAACGATCCTTCTCAGATACAAAGGGCTGCTGAACACTCATCAAAGCAACATCATCGCCAAGCAATGTAACCAACGCGTCCCGATCAGGGCGAACCAACGCTGAAACTCGCAATGATTGCCGACGAATAGATTGTTCTATGATATTCCGTACTGTACGTGCATTACCAAAGCCAGGTAATGCACGTTCCTGGTTCAGTCGTTGTGAAAGCTTCTCCGTAAACTCAGGCGCCATTTCATATTCGCGATCTGCACACATGACCTCAGCAATTGCCATTAAATCGGCTACTGCATAGTCTGGAAAGTGAATCTTGTTGGGGAAGCGGGAGCGTAACCCTGGATTGAAGTTTAAAAAGTCTTCCATTTCCTTCGGGTATCCAGCAGCAATTACCATAACCCCATCGCGCATATCCTCCATTTTTTGAACAATAACAGCAACAACCTTCTCGTCAGATTTATGTTCAGACTTACCTAAAAAAGAGTAAGCCTCATCTATGAAAAGGACACCACCTCTAGCTGCATCGAATTTTGCTGAAATTTTCTTCTCTGAGGCCCCTACAAGAGCCTCAGTAATATCGGATTGGTGTACTTCGATGAATGGAATTTCGTCCTTAGTGGTTTTGAGCAAACCTGTGTAGACAAACGCCTCCCCAATAAGGCGCGCAGCCGTTGTTTTTCCAGTACCAGGATTACCAGTAAAGACCATGTGCAGAGTATGCGATTCCGTTTTCAAGCCCATTTCCTCCCGCAGCTTGGACACCTTCGCAAACTGAACCATCTGTTCGATTTGGGATTTAAGTCCACCCATACCGGGTAACGCGTTAAGTTTATTCAAAGCTGCCTTAGCTTTCCGATTACGGATGCGTTCGACTCTTTCTTCTGGTGTGATCATTTATTAATCCTCCCTTTCCGCGTCATATCCGTTGTTGTAAATAATCAGAAAACAACCAATCATCTATATCAGTCCTTTTGATAAAAGTCGCATTCAAATCCAGCCGCCGCCAAAGGCAACCCAGGAGCCCAATCTATAGCCTGACTCATAATCTCAGTCATTTCTTCAATAGAGCCAAACTCATCAGGGCAATCAGCCACCACTTCGTCATGAACATGCAAAACAGTCATATAACTAGCTCTATCTAAACGCATTAGACTTTCTGCCAGGCAGTCTCTTGCAATGGCCTGTACCAAATTTTCAACAAGAGTGCCGCCCCAAGTTCGCTGGGTAATCATGTCACCTTTTTTGTCAGGAGCCTTAAAAGTCAGGCTATCTTTATTAAATTTCGGGTCTGGTTTAATGGCTGGAGAAGGATATGCAAGACTGTGCCCACTTGGTAGATCAGCGAACAAAATGCCACCAAAATATCGGTACCGTACCCCATGAGCTAGCTTTACCGTAGTCTTGCATCGCACAGCCTCCATGGCCGCTTCTTCAGCTCGATACCAAAGCTTTCGGATATTCGGGTTAGCTTCTCTCCACTGCTTCACCAAAGGATCATACTGATCGGGATGGATTTCCTTCTTCTTATCCATATTTTCAAGAGCAGCCTTGCCCCCACCGAAGCCACATGCAAGAGTTGCCACCTTCCCCGGAGCACGGTATTTGTAATTTTCGTGCCCTTTGGCAATTGTCTCGAAGGGAACACCAAACATACGGGCTGCTGTTGCTTCATAAATCTTGCCATGGCCCTTGAAAACATCCAGTACCCAGTGTTCATCCGCTAGCCAGGCAATAACCCTGGCCTCAATGGCTGCAAAGTCGGCCACCTTGAAGCGATTACCTTCAGACGGAATCAATGCTGTACGGATCAGCTCAGATAGGACAAACGGTGGGGAGCCGTACAGCATTTCAAGCCAATCGTAATCGCCAGATGCTAATGTCTCTCTGGCCCTCTCTAAATCCTGCAAGTGGTTTTGGGGTAAATTGTGCATTTGAACGCGGCGTCCGGCCCAGCGCCACGTGCGGCTTGCACCACAAAACTGCAAAATTCCACGAACCCGTGAATCCTCACAGGTACCAAGCTGCATAGCATCATATTTATTGACAGAGGTCTTTCCCATCTCTTGCCGCAGCTCAAGCATTCGTTTGGTGGCCTCATTCGGCGCAGCCTCCAATAATGAAGGCATCAAATCTTTACCCAAGCTATCAATAATCATGCCTTGGTCAGCAAACCATGCTTTGAGCTGTGGCAGACTGTTCGGGTTATCAACCCCGGTAAGCTCCTGAGATGCAGACAATAAATGATTCGTGTAATTTTCAGAACAAGCAATGGCATGATGAATAAGCCCTGTATCCATGCGTATGCCCCGATCATTAATTTCTTGGTCTAGTGCCCAAATCTCCCACTCACGGTCGGGTACAGGGTACTTTTCAAGCCGCTGCCGAACATCGCGCTCAACCACTACGTCCTGTCGGTTATACTCTACGTATTGCTGCCAACGTTCCGGGTCATGGTGTGGATAGTTTCGCGTCCGTCCGCCGTTAACTTTTGTTGGCTTACATGGAGCGCTGAAATATTTGATCAGGTTCTTGCCTCGTGCATCCTTCTTTTGCTCCAATTTAAGCACCTTAGCCGCTTTATCAAGCGCACCGGGTAGGCCTAGGGTATAGGCATGCACCATAGAGCAACGCCACCAACGGGGGTCACACGCTGTACCAAAGTGTCTGGCAATTGCTGCACGCTCAAACCCCGCATTCCAGGCCGTTTTTATGACGTCCATGCGCAGTGCATCCAGAACATCATTGGGTAATTCCTCAAATTCTGTCAGATCAACGACAGTAACCGGATCATTGTCAAAAGCAAAAGCAAAAAGCAGAATTTCAAAGTCGGGGGCTTCCACATAGCGGTGTACACCACACGCTTTAAGGTCAATACTGGAATAAGTCTCAATGTCGATTTGCAGAACCGTCATATGACCTTGCCGCCATGCTTATATGATCGGGATTCGTTGTAAGCCATCTTGACCGCCAATGCTCCTTCCAGATCAATGCCAACATGACCACAGAAGTCGAAAATACGTAGCAGTGTGTCGGCCAGTTCAACTGGAATGCCACAGGGTTTCGATCCTTCAAAGTAAATTTCTCTCAAGCCTCGCCCATCCCGGTAGTCTTCCAGTGCTTCTGACAGCTCCGCATGGGCCAAAGCAATTACATCACCAAAGCTGCGGGGTTCTTCATACCAGCCTTTGTTTACCGCATTTTCATGTGTCTTTTTAACCAAATCCTGTATATTCATCGCGATTCCTCCCGATTTTTTGGTAAAGAAAAAGGGGGCACTAGAAATCCCCCTTACGCACCCTGTTACTTAGCTCAAAAAGTCGTCATCGTCACTAATGTCCACAATGTCATCAAAATCCTCGCCTGCGAAGTCGTCGTTAACACTGGAACGACCGCCCAAGAAATCACCATCCTGGACTTTGACAATGTTATTCAACCCGGCAGCAACCCCCCGGTTTCCTTTCGCATCATACGGATAGAAGTTAATGGATGCCTTGGCAAAGCAGCCACTGTACACCTCTGTAGAGTCCGTAATTTCCGCAAATTTGGTTTTACCGTTCGCATCCTTACCTGTTGGCTTAGCGATACCAGGTTTGTTATTAGAAGAAGCATTTAAGAAATAATGTCCTGCGTAAGCTTCATCATCCGGGCGTTCTTCGTCACCATCCCGCAGCGGTTTTTTAAGGTTAGCCGGAATCTTACCGCCCCATTTGCTTTTACCGAGCTCTACGGCAGCGTCTACAGCCGCTTTAATCTTCCGCAGCGTGTCCTTGTCCGATTTAGGAATCAGGATAGCCGTACCGTATTTATCAACGCCTTGATCATTGGCTTGCGGCACAAAAATGTTGCAATATGAAAGGCGCACCTTTCCTGTAACTACTTTGGTTGTTTGATTGTCGATTGCCATTTGAACATGTCTCCTTTGAGTTGGTTGTATTTTTCGGGCCTCGAAACGCCACTTACGGGCATCGTTGCCGATTTTCTTAAATAGTTGTTTTCGGGCTTGTCCGGCAGAGGTTTCCGTAATACCGAAAACGAATTGCTTTGACACTGTACTCCAGATACCCCATTCACTAGGCATTAGCTTCAAAATCCTCGTCCGCGAAATCAGCGTCTACACTGTTAAGCCCTGGACGCTTATCCGTCTCCGGTACAAGCACAGGTTTACCAGCAGGCTTAATGATCAAGCCCCCGATTAAGGTAGTTAGCTCCTTCTTGCCGATCCGTTTTTCCAGATCGCCAATACCAAGCAGCTCCTGCGGCTTGAGGTACTTGTCCGCGTCTATTTCAGCCGCTACCATGGCAGCTTTTACAGCTTCCTTGTCTGTGATGGCCCGATTGCTTCGCCCTTCAACCAGCTTCCACGCCGGAATAGCCTGGCCGTTCTTCGCCCGATCAAAAGCATAGTCCTTCACATCTTTTGCCCAGGTGGAAAGCTGATCCGCAATGAACAGAATGGAACTGACTTCATCCAGGCTTAAAAGTGCCGGGTCCTTGAACTCGTGAGCCAAGGCAGCCATATTGGCATCGGCACGAGCACGACAGTTCCCCTTGACTTTGCACCAGCGGCAATGATCACCTGCTTTAAAATCACCCTCACCAGCATCAGCAAGCGCAGCAGAAGGCTTGACCACTGTCTCGGCCCACTCCAATAGCTCATCCACCTGAATACTGTCTGTACTGACACTATCAAGGCGCGGCTGTACGATAGTCATATGAATCTCGTGAATGTCGTACAGGTAGCTGTAAGCGTCATAGGCACCAAGGGCATAGATCCGCATTTGTGGGTTGCCAATAGCGCTCACCGGGACACCCTTGCCGTATTTAAGGTCAATAATCTCCATCACACCGTCTGCAATTAACACCACATCACCCGTACCGAAACCATCAGGCACCCAAGCGGTATAATCCAGCCGTTCTTCCAACAGCACCAACGCATCAGCAGAACGGGCTTTTGCAGCCATGAAACGTTCCTCAACCACATCAACGTAATCGTTTGTAGCGTCTTCCATTTCAGGTCCGTAGTATTGACCCGTATGGATCTTCTGTAACTCTTTCCCTAACCGGGTGCGTTCCTTGGAATCACAAGGAAGTATTCGGCGGCGCAGCTTTATTTCGGATAGCTCGTGGGCTGCTGTACCTTCATCGGCATATGCGCTACATTTGTCTGGCACACTCTCTTGAAGTCTTGCACTTGGAGGACAATTGATCCACTGACTAGCCTTGGACGCGCCCAGTAAAGCATGGGCACGTTCGGCATGTGGTTGGCTACTCATTAGCCAAAGCCTTCAAGGCAGCGAGAAATTCGACTTTTTGAGCGTTAGAAACAGCGGACAGGTTACGGGCTTCGTACTGATCCAGCAGCGCCTTGATCTTGGCCTTGGCTTCTGGCGTTGAACCAACAGCAGCAGCAGCTTCCCGCAGCTCGACCACATCAGGAATATCCTGTTCACCATCCGACAGACCATCAATTTTTTTGCCGTCTTCCTGAACCTCCTTACTCACCTGATCGGGGGATGGATCTTCCTTCGGTTCAGGTTTTGGCGCTGTGGTGCGATTGCGCTTAGGCTTATCCTCTTGGGAGGTAGGCACAACAGTTGAAGCCGGAACACCTGTAAAAGCAGCAGATAAAACAGAAAACTCCTTAATAGCTTGGTTGGCATCTTCGCCAGTAATGTTAATTTGAACAGGCATGTATAAGTCCTCCTATAAGGGAAATTGGTTTTCAAACGATAAAGAACATGTTAGAATAAATATAATTAGATGTTTTTACCGCTGAACCCCTCAGGCTCCTACCCCTGTTGGGTTCTTTTCGTATACGGCTTTGTACAGAAGACCACGGTACTTTTTGTACTGCTTACGGTAGTGCTTGATATTACCGAAACGTCTATTCCGACGCGCTCGTGCTTCACAGTCTAAATAGAAAGCGCACACGCTGGCATAGTGCCTAGATGTTTGTAATGGCAAGTTATTCACCTCCTTATAATCGCGGCGGCCAGCTCCATTGTTCCGCCCCATCTCCCTGACGAACATTTAATGCGTTGAATTGCTTGCCAAATTCATTCCAAACGGCCAAGTTCACCATTCCGATAGTGTCTGGATTAACATAGACGACTACTGCGGCAAGTGTCTTACCTTCCGTGTCCTTGTAGTGGACGTTTCTTCCGATCGTTGGTTTCATAGGATATTTTCACCTCCTTTCACTGTGATTACCGCCGCGCCGATTGCCCGGCACAAACAACCCAAATTGCAATATAGGTCCTTTCCCCGCTTCGTGGCTTGCTGGCCGAAAACGATCTCCGCGCCGCATTCCTCATTAGCGCAGTAGTCTATGACTTCCTGGCTTTGCAGATCAGTAACTTTACTCATGGCTGATTTCCTTCTTGTTCACGTCGAAGCAGCTCCTTCAAAACTATCCGGGCCCACAGGTCAACAAGCCTTTGCGGATCAGGATGGGGGATAGTTTTGACTGTTGCGCTAATTTGAGCCATTAGATTTATCCCCCTTTCCCTCTTTGGGCACTACTCGCAACTCTAGCCCCAATACTTCACAAACTTTTTGCATCGAATCAACATTCCATCGTTTCTCGCCCTTTAGCAGATTGTTTATATGCTGTGGTGAGTATCCGGATTGTCGTGCAAGATCAGAGGGATTCATATCCTTCTCGATCAATGCATGCTTGATATCCTTTGTGAAAGTCATTACCATCACCTCCTGAATACATAGTATCCTATTTGGATTATAATTGTCTAGGATATAAAGTATCCAAATAGGATTAAAAAGAACCATAATAGAGTAAATAACCGATTTTATCGGGTATATCGTCTTGGATACTTTGTATTCCTATATTTTCCGCTATTTTTCGTATTTCGTTGTTTGTTTTTTATCCTATTAGATGATAAAATAATAAAAAAGTTAATTAGAAAGGTGATTTTGATTAATATGTATCCAAATAGAATTAGACAAATGCGCAGATTGAGAAATTTAACGGGCGGCGATGTAGCTGAACATCTAGGTATCTCTTCTCAGTATTACTACAATATTGAACGAGGTCGAAGAAAGCTAAGTGCAGATCACGCTTCTAAGTTAGCTCAAATGTTTAGGGTCACTGTGGATTTCCTATTAGGTGAACCGATTCCCGATGGCGAAACTTTCGACCTACTAACACCTGAAATGTACGCGGACGGACACACTGACGAATCCTATCTAAAAGATTTAGAAAAGATTTTAGAAAAGAATGAGACTAAAAAGCTTAATAGTGAAGAACATGAGGAAGAAGAATTAACCTTAGCGGCTCACCATGATGGAGAGGATTGGACTGATGAGGAATTAGAAGAGATAGAACAATTTAAAGAGTTTGTCAAACTTCGGAGAAAGCAACGCAGCAAGGAGTGACTGCACAATGGTGTATGAAAGTCTGGTTAGTGAAGCCGAGGCCAAGTCAATTGAAGTATATGAGGTGGACTTAAAAGGGAATTTATTGGGGCTATACAGAGATAACATTGTTTGGGTGAAAAAAAGTATCACCACAAATACTGAAAAGGCTTGTGTTCTTGCGGAAGAAATAGGACATCATGAGCTAACTGTGGGTAATATAATTGATCAGACTGATGTCAGAAATCGAAAACAGGAACTATTGGCAAGACAATGGGCATACAACAGATTAATCCCCCTTACTTCTATTATTCAGGCGTACTATGCAAAAATGAAGAATCGCTACGAAATAGCCACCTATCTCGGTGTTACCGAGCCGTTTCTTCAAGCGACATTGAATAGATATAAAGATAAATATGGGTTATTCACTGTCATCAACCATCACATTATTTACTTTGACCCTTTAGGCGTGGTGCGGATGTTTGAAGAAAATATAATATAAGGAGGGGCCTCATTGATTACTGATACTAAAATCATTCGCGCCGTTGCCTATCCCCGATACAGTTCGGACAACCAACGTGAAGAATCCATTACCGCGCAAATGCGAGCAATTGAAGAATACTGCCGACAGAAAGGTTATGTATTAGTAAATTCGTATCCCGACGAAGAAAAGTCAGCCACTACGGATAAACGCCCAAATTTTCAACGAATGATTCAAGATTCGTCCAAACATCTTTTTGATGTGGTTATTGTACATAAGTTGGATCGTTTTGCACGTAATCGTTATGATAGTGCCCATTACAAGAGAATTTTAAAGCGCAATGGTGTACGGGTGGAATCTGTTCTGGAGCATCTGGACAATTCCCCTGAATCCATTGTACTAGAGTCTGTTCTTGAGGGAATGGCAGAGTATTATTCTTTAAATCTGGCACGCGAGGTCCGTAAAGGAATGCGTGAAAATGCAGAGGAAGGGAAACACACTGGAGGGCTACCACCCTACGGCTTGAGAGTACATCCTGAAACACGTAAACTGGAAATTGACCCGAACCGTTATAAGGCTGTACAGATTTATTTTGATTCCATTGAGAATGACGTACCAAACGAACAGATAGCCTCAATACTTAACGATAAGGGATACAGGACGCTTGCTGGTCGCAAGTTTACTAAAAGCAGCTTCGCTACCTGGGCCTCAAACATTAAATATAAAGGCGACTATGTATTTGATGTGTCGGCCCCTAAAGATGAAGATGGAAAGCGTAATACGAATAATAAGAAACCTTTGGATCAGCAAATTATTATTCCAGGAGCTATACCTGCAATTATTCAACCCGATCAGTGGGACCGTGTAAACCTTAAAATGAATGCAAGGAAACGCAAACCAGGAAGGATGAAAGCCAAGGTGAATTACTTATTGACAGGAAAAATTTATTGTGGGAACTGTGGCGCTTTGTATGCAGGGAATTCATACACAAATCATAAGAGTAGTGAAAAGACTGTTCTCAGCTATTACAAGTGCCAAAGTAAATGCGGAAATACCAACGTGCGTAAAGACGACATTGAGCATCTTGTGATTGATAAACTTTTAGGAGAGTGTTTTTCTACGGATGGTATGAGCGAAATTATCAAAAGCGTTCAGGAATTATATCAGAAGGAAAAACGCCAGACTGAGAATGATGCGGAACCCATAAAAAAAGAATTAAAAGAACTGGATATAAAAATATCGAACTGGATGGAAGCTTTGGGGGCAGGTGTAAAAAGTGTGATTGAGAGTATCAAGCCGGCCGAACAGCGGAAGGAAGCCCTTGAGTATGAATTGCAAAAAGCTGAGATTATGAAACAAACATCTGTGTTGGATGAATCTTTGATACTTAAAATCTTGGAAAGTAAAAAGGACTCACTTCTTTCCGTCGATGAAGACGAAAAAAAGCAAGTCCTTCAAGAATACGTCGACCGTGTAGTTATTCAGCCATCAAGGGATATAAACCACTTCAAGGCTGAAATCACGTACAGGGTTTTTAGCAATGGAGGCGAGGGGAGTCGAACCCCTGTCCGAAGATAACGACACATAAGCTTCTACGGGTGTAGTGACAGTTTTGATGTCACCCTAGGAACTCCCTGTCACCGGATTCCCTTCGGGTCAGCCTGATTATCTTCTTCAGCTCACCGCAGGCGGAGATGAGACAGCGTATTCCACTATTTGTTAGCCCCTATCCCAGTCACATGGACGATGCTGGGTAGAAGCACGCACACAGTTTCTTAGGCTGCGAAAGCGTAGTTGTTTTGTTGTTTGCCGTTTAATAGGCTTTAGCGTTGATGAAGCGGACGCGTCCCCACTACCCGCTACCCATGCTCGAACTATCCCCGTCGAATCCATAAACGCCCCCTTATTATAAAAGGGCTCCACGGATAAAACCGGAAATACCGGAGCATAAGCATGCATGATACTATATCGGAAGCTGAATCCTGAGATTCAGCAGTCGAACAAACTCAGAAGTACAAAAACATGAAAACTTACTACTTCATTAGTATACCATATTACACTTTATAACGAAACGGAATAAGCCAGTTAAGCTCTTTAAAATAGCACCATTACAGGAACAAGTAGCTTATTCACGTAATTTGTACCATGCCTAATAATTCAATGAACGACGAAGCAGTTTCTAAAAAACAAGCTCCAGCCTAATCATACGCTTGCTTCACTTCATCTACCGACTCCAAGCTACGCTAATTATCTCGCAATTTTCTGCTTCTCACGCAAAACGCGTTGGATATCACGCTGTGCATCACGTTTGGCCGCAGCATCTCGTTTGTCGTACTGCTTTTTACCTCTACCGAGTCCAAGTAACAGCTTGGCATAGCCGTTACGAACATAAATCTTTAACGGCACAATCGTGTAGCCTTCCTGTTTGGATAGACCAATAAGCTTGCGAATCTGCTCTTTGTGCAGCAGCAGCTTACGTGTGCGTGTCGGATCGGTCGGATTATTACGATTGCCTTGTTCAAAAGGACTAATATGCATGTTGTGGATGTGAATTTCAGCATTACGAATGGTTGCAAATGCATCACTGATATTAGAGCGACCATTGCGCAAAGACTTAATTTCCGTTCCCGTTAACACCATGCCCGCCTCGTAGGTATCCTCAATAAAATAGTCATGGGAAGCTTTTTTGTTCTGGGCGAGCACTTTCCCGTCTGCCTTCTTACCCATGAATACCACTCCTTGTTCCTAATGTAATCTATTCCGTAAAAAGAAAACTCCAGCCCGCTCACTACATAACTGCAAAGGAGCGGCCTAGAACTATATTGTAACAAAATCCAGACGGTAAAAGCAAGAAAGGTCAAGTCTTTAAAACGAAGCGGCCTCCGTCCAAAACATCAGACAGAAACCGCCGTAATCTAAGCCAAAGACCAGCTTAATACACTGATTCCAGAGATTCATCTATCTAACAAGCAAGCTACCGCCACTTACTTCTTCTTTTTCCGGACAAACCCAGCGGTGCTATTACCGCCACCACCACTGCCTTTGCTCTTCCGCTTACGACGTGCAGCGCCGTCACCGCTTGGGCTGGCATCACTGCCTGGTGTAGCTGCTCCACCGATAAAAATACCGCTGGCTGACGTCTTCTTCTTACGTTTACCCGCACTTGATGCTGGCGAGTTGTAACCGCCCTTGCCGCTGCCAAAACCGAAACCGCTGGCTGAGCCCGCTCCTGCTCCGTTTCCGCCGCTACGGCCCGTACGGCCCGCGGTACTAATACCTCCGCCGCCTACGCCTGAACCAGCTTCTTTGGGCTTCACAGCGGCATCACGACCGCCTTTACGCTCTCTGCCAGCCTTGTCCTTGCCGCTCTTACGGTCGCGCCCCTCATGGGGCTTTCCTTTACCTCGGCCCTCACCGCCACGCGCAAAGCCAGCGCCTGTCTTTGAACCACCCGTGCGTTCACGGCGTTGCTGCTGCTTCATATCGACGAGTTCAAAATCAATCGTGTAATCTTCCATATTCACGCGCGCTACGCGAACCTTAACCTCATCTCCGATGCGGAACACCTTGGAGGTACGTTCACCGAGCAACGCCATATGCTGCTCGTCAAAATGATAATAATCGTCCGTAAGCGCACTCAGACGTGTCAGGCCTTCCACCGTATTGTCCAGCTCAATGAACATACCAAAGCTGGTTACGCTGCTGATGATCCCCTCGAATTCTTCGCCGACCTTGTCCAGCATGTATTCAGCCTTTTTCATTTGCTCCGTATCACGCTCTGCATCCACAGCCACACGTTCCCGCTCGGAAGATTGCTGCGCAATATCTGGCATCCGTGCAGTCAAATACTCCTGACGCTCGGCCGTTAAAGCCCCGCCATTCTCCAATACCTCACGAATGACACGATGAATCACCAAGTCAGGATAACGACGAATCGGCGATGTAAAATGAGAATAATACTCCGCAGCCAGTCCAAAATGTCCTGTCGACTCCGCATCGTACTTTGCCTGCTTCATCGAACGTAGCATCATGGTGCTAAGCACCGTCTGCTCCTTCGTGCCCTGAATGTCTTCCAGCAACGTTTGTAGCGCACGCGGGTGAATAGAATTCCCCCGACCTTTGATCTGGTGTCCAAAATTGGCAGCAAAAGCCATAAAGTTTTGCAACTTTTCTGGGTCCGGGTCCTCATGAATCCGATACAGGAACGGCACTTTGAGCCAGTGAAAATGCTCGGCTACCGTCTCATTGGCTGCCAGCATGAACTCTTCAATGATCTGCTCGGCAATGGTGCGCTCTCTTTTAACGATATCCACAGCCTTGCCTTCATCATTCACAATCACTTTTGCTTCATCAAAATCAAAATCAACCGCACCCCGGCGCATCCGGTTAGCTCGCAGTTTCAAAGCCAGTTCCTTCATCGTACGGAAGTCTTCCACCAGCTCCTTATACCGTTCCATCAGTTCAGCATCTTCCTCTTCGAGGATTTTGCGAACGTTGGTGTATGTCATTCGTTCCTTCGTTTTAATGACACTGGTGAAGACATCATGTTTTACAACCTTCATATGCTCATTGAATTCCATCTCGCAGGACAAAGTCAGCCGATCCACCTGTGGATTCAAAGAACAAATCCCGTTCGAAAGCCGATGCGGAAGCATAGGAATAACACGGTCCACCAAGTACACGCTACAGCCGCGGTTATACGCCTCCTGATCCAGCTTGGAGCTCTCACGCACATAATATCCTACGTCGGCAATATGAACGCCCAGACGGTAGTTGCCGTTCGGCAGACGCTCTACATTAACCGCATCATCCAGATCCTTGGCATCCTCGCCATCAATCGTAACAATCGTTTTATCGCGCAGATCGCGCCGCCTTTGACGTACAATTTCCTCTTCGGTAATCGCATCGGGGGCCTTTTCCGCTTCCTCTGTCACTTCATCGGGAAAAGCTTCAGGGAGTTGATGCTTGCGAATGACCGACAAAATATCGACGCCCGGATCATCCTTGTGACCCAGCACCTCCAACACTTCGCCTTCCGCCGCAGCTCGTCCTTCCGGATAGCTCACAATGCGCACAACGACTTTTTGACCGTTCACGGCTCCGTTGGAGCTGGCTTTTGGAATGAAAATATCCCGGTTAATGCGCTTATCATCCGGCAAAACAAAACCGTATGCTTCGTGGCTCTGGAACACGCCTACCACCTGTAGCACTGCGCGCTTCACGATCCGCACGACTTCGCCTTCCAAACGGCCACCCGAAGGTCCCTTCGACGTTACTCTTACCAGTACCGTGTCTCCATTCATTGCACTCTTCAAGTCATTAGCATGAATGTACACATCCGGGTGCTCCCGGTCTTCCGGGATCAGAAAAGCAAATCCCTTGGCATGAGCCTGCAAACGTCCGCGTTGCAAATCCATCCGTTCCGGCACACCATAGCGGTTCGTCCGAGTCAGCAGAATTTTTCCGTCTTCCTCCAGCGCGTTCAAAAGCTTAAGAAATTCGCGAAAATCCGCCGCGTCCTTAATTTCAAAATGCTGCTCAAGCTCCTGGTAAGTCATAGGTTTGTATGCGGTCTCGCGCATAAAATCAAGTAATTGTTGCTCTGTTATCATAATATCGTCCACCTCGGGTGACCTTTAATTTTCAGTAATAATCCGCATGTTCCTTGTTCCTGATACAAGGCTCTTCATATACTCATACCCTAGTATACACGAATTTAATCGACGGCATCCCTGCCTGTCTAAAATCCAAAAAAGCCCCCGTTTCCCGTGAAACGAAGGCTTAAGGTTATTATTTAGCTTATTTTGCAAAAAATGCAACCAAAACGGAAACGATCATAAAGCCCGCACCCAAAACAGCAGTCACGCGCTGTAAAATCAAATCCATACCGCGAGCTTTTGTCTTGCCGAACAGATGCTCAGCACCGCCAGAGATGGCACCGGACAAACCTGCACTTTTCCCCTTTTGCAGTAAAACAACCGCAATAACAGCAATAGAGAACACAACGAGCAGCACTTTCAAAAAGATTTCCATGAAAAATCCCACCTCCTGAGCTAATACATCCGTTTTGCAAAACAACACAGCCTCTTTTATGAAAACATGATCATATCATGTTATGAATAGCCGGAAATTAACGCAAAACACTATTTTTATTCTACCACAGCTTCCAGTAGATAACAACCAGCTATACCGAGCCACTTCATTAAGTCTTGCAAAAGAGTATAACTGACATCACATAAGAAAAAACAAAAAAACAGACCTGCTCACGTTAGCGAACAGATCTGTTTTGTAATTACGTAAAAGGCTTCGAGCACTCAGACTCCGTGTTCTTGAATCACAGCCGCCTGACCACCGTCAGCATTTTGGTGTAATATTATTTTTTCAGGTTGTAGAAAGATTTCAGGCCGTGGTATTGAGCCAGTTCACCCAGTTGGTCCTCAATGCGGAGCAATTGGTTGTACTTCGCGATACGGTCAGTACGGGAAGGCGCACCTGTTTTAATTTGGCCTGCATTTGTTGCAACAGCGATATCAGCAATTGTGCTGTCTTCGGATTCACCGGAACGGTGAGAGATTACAGCTGTGTATCCTGCACGTTTAGCCAACTCGATAGCGTCGAATGTTTCAGTTAGCGTACCGATTTGGTTTACTTTGATCAGGATGGAGTTACCGATGTTTTCTTCGATACCTTTACCCAGACGCTCTGTGTTAGTTACGAACAGGTCGTCACCAACCAATTGGATTTTGTTGCCCAGTTTTTCAGTGAGCAATTTCCAACCTTCCCAGTCATCTTCGGAGCAACCATCTTCGATGGTGATGATTGGATATTTATCAACCCAAGAAGCAAGCAGGTCAACGAATTCAGCAGAAGTGAAGGATTTCCCTTCGCCTTCCAGTGTGTATTTTCCATCTTTGTAGAACTCAGTGGAAGCAACGTCCATACCGAGGAATACGTCAACGCCTGGTTTGTAACCAGCTTTTTCGATCGCTTCGATAATAGTGGACAGAGCTTCTTCGTTGGATTTGAAGTTAGGAGCAAAACCGCCTTCATCGCCAACAGCTGTGTTCAAACCTTTAGAGTTCAGTACGGATTTCAGGTTGTGGAAGATTTCTGCACCAACACGCAGAGCTTCTTTGAAAGTAGGAGCTCCTACAGGCAGAACCATGAACTCTTGTACGTCAACGTTGTTGTCGGCATGTGCGCCACCGTTAACGATGTTCATCATTGGTACTGGCAATTGTTTAGCATTGAATCCGCCCAGGTAAGTGTACAATGGCAGACCCAGAGCTTCAGCAGCAGCGCGAGCTACAGCCATGGATACAGCCAGAATCGCGTTTGCACCCAGTTTACCTTTGTTGTGTGTTCCGTCAAGTTTGATCATCAATGTGTCAATTTCCACTTGGTTTACAGCATCCAGGCCGATCACTTCAGGAGCGATGATTTCGTTTACGTTTTTAACAGCTTGCAGAACGCCTTTACCCAGGTAACGGGACTTGTCGTTATCGCGAAGCTCTACAGCTTCGTGAGCGCCAGTAGAGGCACCGGAAGGAACGATGGCACTACCGATAGCACCGGATTCCAGATATACTTCCACTTCAACAGTTGGGTTACCACGAGAATCGAGGACTTCGCGAGCGTACACGTCAGAAATAATAGTCATTTGTACTTAATCTCCTTTGTCGATCATGATTTATTGGTCAAGCCTATACTTATTAAATCAAGCTTACTTGCGGGATGCAATCATAGATTTTCCTGTCATTTCCGCAGGCTGCGGAAGCTGCATCAAATCCAGAAGCGTCGGAGCTACGTCAGCCAGTATTCCATGCTCACGCAAAACGATATTTTCGTCAGTCAATATGAACGGAACCGGATTGGTCGTGTGAGCTGTGAACGGGCGTCCCTGCTCGTCAACTTCCATATCCGCGTTACCATGGTCGGCAATGATGATAACAGTGCCACCTTTGGCTTTAACCGCATCTACAACACGTCCAACACATTCATCCGTCGTCTCTACCGCCTTGATCGTTGGCTCCAACATGCCGGAGTGTCCAACCATATCCGGATTGGCAAAGTTCAGGATAATCGCATCATGCTTATCGGCTTCGATTTCCTTAACAGCAGCATCCGCAACCTCGTAAGCGCTCATTTCAGGCTGCAAATCATATGTAGCCACTTTAGGCGAGTTAATCAAAACACGAGTTTCGCCAGGCAGTTCTACATCACGACCACCACTGAAAAAGAAGGTAACGTGCGGATATTTTTCGGTCTCGGCAATACGCAATTGCTTTTTGTTGTTCTGCACCAAAACTTCGCCGAATGTGTTATCCAGGTTTTTCGGTTCGTAGGCTACGAAGCCTTCAACCGTTTCACTGAACAATGTCAGGCAAACAAAGTGCAAATCTTTAGGTAATTTCGGCCCGCGATCAAAGCCACGGAAATCCTTGTTCGTAAATACCTGAGACAATTGAATCGCACGGTCAGGACGGAAATTTAGGAAGATTACTGAGTCATTGCTTTCGACCAGCCCTACAGGGCTTCCGTCAGCCTTCACAATAACCGTCGGCTCCACAAATTCATCGAACACCGATTTTTCATACGATTCTTTCAACGCTTCCATTGGATCTGTATATTGAGGACCTTCGCCGTACACGATTGCACGGTAAGATTTCTCTACACGCTCCCAACGTTTGTCGCGGTCCATGGCATAATAGCGTCCTTGTACAGTCGCGATTTTACCAATACCCACTTCCTGAATTTTGGCGATCAGCTGCTGCATGAAGTCCACGCCGCTGTCAGACATAACATCGCGTCCATCCATAAATGCATGAATGTATACTTCTGTTAAACCTTCTTTTTTCGCCAGATCCAGCATAGCAAACAGATGGCTAATATGGCTATGCACACCACCATCAGACAAAAGTCCGTACAGATGAAGCTTCGTGTTGTTCTTTTTGGCATGCTGTACTGCTTTAAGTAAAGTTTCATTCTGGAAGAACTCGCCTTCGCGAATGGACTTCGAAATGCGGGTCAAACTCTGATATACAATCCGGCCTGCGCCGATGTTCAGATGACCGACTTCGGAGTTACCCATTTGCCCTTCCGGCAGACCTACCGCTTCACCAGACGCTGTAAGCGTTGAATGAGGGTATTGTCTTAAGTATTGGTCGTAGTTCGGCTTGTTCGCCTGTGCAACCGCATTGCCTTCCACAGTTTCGCGCAGTCCGAATCCATCCATAATAATTAAGGCTACCGGTTTTGGTACTGTCATCTTACTTCGCCCCCTCAACAAGCGCGATGTAAGACGCTGGTTGAAGACTAGCGCCACCTACAAGTGCGCCGTCGATGTCGCTTTGGCCCAGATATTCAGCCACATTTTCAGGTTTCACGCTGCCACCATACTGAATCCGTACAGCATTTGCAGTATTTTCATCGTACAGTTCTTTCAACAAACTACGGATATAGGAAATAACTTCATTCGCATCCTGCGAAGTGGAGGATTTACCTGTTCCAATTGCCCAAATTGGCTCATAAGCAACAACCACTTGTGCAGCCTGATCTTTAGCCAAACCAGCAAAAGCCGCTACAGTTTGCACTTTTACAACCTCTTTGGTTTGACCGGCTTCACGGTCTTCCAGCTTTTCGCCTACACATACGATCGGAGTCAGGTCGTGGCGGAATGCCGCATGAACCTTTTTGTTCACCGTTTCGTCTGTTTCGTTAAAATATTCACGACGCTCGGAGTGTCCGATCACAACGTAATCTACGCCCAGATCTTTCAGCATCCCGCCGCTGATTTCACCTGTAAATGCGCCGTCTTCTGCAAAGTGCAGGTTTTGTGCGCCGATTTTGATAGATGTACCTTTTACTGCTTCAACCAGAGCAGGAAGATTCGTAAATGGTGCGCAAATCACGCTTTCCACCCCTGCAACCTCTGCTTTGCCTTTGATCTCTTCGATGAAAGTTTTAGCTTCTGGTACGGTTTTAAACATCTTCCAGTTACCCGCGATAATCGGTGTTCTCAATGGTTTCAACTCCTAACTATTAGGTGCCCTAAAGCATTTATTATACGCAGTACGTTTGATTACTTATCGTTGAGTGCAACAACACCCGGAAGTGCTTTGCCTTCCATAAATTCCAAGGATGCGCCGCCGCCAGTAGAGATATGATCCATTTTGTCAGCCAAGTGGAATTTCTCGGCCGCAGCCGCAGAATCACCGCCACCAATGATGGTGTATGCTTCTGTTGTTGCACAAGCTTCCGCTACTTCACGCGTACCGCCAGCAAAAGGCTCCATTTCAAATACACCCATTGGTCCATTCCAAACAACCAATTTGGAGTTTTTGATAACATCTGCATAGATTTTACGTGTTTCCGGTCCGATATCCACGCCTTCCCAATCTGCAGGAATACCATCGATGTCCACAATGTTCGTGTTCGCTGTAGCGCTGAAATCGTCAGAAATAACGATATCTACCGGAAGGTAGAAGTTTTTGCCGAGCTTCTTCGCTTTTTCGATAAATCCAAGTGCTACATCCAGTTTGGATTCATCCAGTAGGGATTGGCCCACTTCATGACCTTGAGCTTTAAAAAATGTATAAGCCAAACCGCCGCCAATGATTACGTTATCTGCAATGTTCAGCAGGTTGTCAATCACGTCGATTTTGTCTTTTACTTTGGAGCCGCCGATAATGGCTGTAAAAGGACGATCCGGGTTTGAAAGAGCTTTACCGATTACAGACAATTCTTTCTCCATCAGCAAGCCGGAAACAGCCGGAAGAAGATGCGCGATACCTTCTGTAGAAGCATGAGCACGGTGCGCTGCACCAAATGCATCATTCACGAAAATGTCAGCCAGCTCAGCAAATTGCTTTGCCAGTTCAGGATCATTTTTCTCTTCTCCTGGATAGAAACGTACATTTTCAAGCAACAGCACATCGCCGTTTTGCAGTTCAGCCACTTTCGCTTTAACAGCCTCACCAACTGCATCATCCACTTTAACAACAGGCTTTTTGAGCAGTTCAGACAAACGCACGCCAGCAGGAGTCAGACGCATAGATTCAACAACCTGACCTTTTGGACGTCCAAAGTGACTCGCCAAAATAACTTTTGCACCTTTTTCAATCAGGTAGTTAATCGTTGGCAAGGTTTCACGAATACGCTTGTCATCCGTAATTTTACCGTCCTCAACCGGAACGTTAAAATCTACACGAACAAACACCCGTTTTCCATTCAGTTCTATATCACGTACGCTCTTTTTGTTCATCTCCATATTCCTCCGCACCCTTTTAATTTTACGAAACAGGAATTTAAGGCACATTTTGATATATAAAGAGCGGAAACAATAACCTGTTTCCGCTCTATGATGTTGCGCGATAAGACTGTTCTTATTTAGCCAATTTAGCGAAGTATTCCAACGTACGGATCAATTGTGCAGTGTAGGACATTTCATTGTCATACCAAGCTACAGTTTTCACCAGTTGTTTGTCGCCAACAGTCAGGACTTTAGTTTGAGTTGCATCAAACAAAGAACCGAAAGTGATACCTTTGATGTCGGAAGAAACGATCTCGTCTTCAGTGTAGCCGTAAGTTTCAGGATCGGAAGCTTCTTTCATCGCAGCGTTGATTTCTTCAACAGTTACGTTTTTCTCCAGAACAGTTACCAGCTCAGTCAGGGAGCCAGTTGCTACTGGTACACGTTGAGCCGCGCCATCCAGTTTACCTTTCAGTTCAGGAATTACCAGACCGATGGCTTTAGCAGCACCAGTTGTGTTAGGAATGATGTTTTCAGCTGCAGCGCGAGCACGACGGAAGTCGCCTTTAGCATGTGGAGCATCCAACGTGTTTTGGTCGCCAGTGTAAGCATGAATTGTAGTCATCAGGCCTTCAACGATACCAAATTTGTCTTGCAAAGTTTTAGCCATAGGAGCCAAGCAGTTTGTTGTGCAAGAAGCACCGGAGATTACAGTTTCAGTACCGTCCAGAATTTCATGGTTTACGTTGTAAACGACAGTTTTCATGTCGCCAGTAGCTGGAGCGGAGATGACAACTTTTTTAGCGCCGCCTTTCAAATGTTTCTCAGCAGCTTCTTTAGTTGTGAAGAAACCTGTACATTCCAGAACGATATCTACACCCAGGTCTCCCCAAGGCAGTTCTTCAGGGTTGCGGTTAGCCAAAACCTTAACTTCTTTACCGTTAACTTTGAAGAAGCCATCGTGTACTTCTACTTCTCCTTGGAAAGTACCTTGTGTTGTATCATATTTCAACAGATGTGCCAGCATTTTGGAATCTGTCAAATCATTGATTGCTACTACTTCAATACCTTCCACGTTTTGAATCCGGCGGAAAGCAAGGCGTCCAATACGTCCGAAACCGTTAATACCAACTTTAACTGTCATGAGTGAGTTCCTCCCAAAGTTCGTTTAGTTTATATATTCAAGACAGACCCGAAAGCCCGTCAAGACAACACAATTCATAAATCCGTTCAACCATTCAAATAATAGCTTACAATTTCAGCAGCAGCGCCTTCGTCGGTGACAAGAATATCTTCCTGCCCGAAACGCAGCACTGCATGAATAGCAGCCGCCTTGCTCTTACCTCCAGCTACGCCTAGAACCGTCTCGGTACGCCTGATATCCTCCAAACGGAGTCCAAGCGTCAGCATTCTGTGAACAACGACGCCGTCTTCGTTAAAATAATAGCCAAACGATTCGGCAACCGCGCCCTCACTGCTAATCTGGGCAAAGGTTTCAGGGTCGAGCTTGCGTCTACGTGCCATTGCTATAGCGTTGCCTATCCCGTGAATGATGATCCGACTCTCGCGAATCAGGCTTAAAATATCCTGAATATTCGTATCTTCAAGCAGGGAGTTGTAAGCATGATTGCTGAGCAAATCCGGTACATGGAGCAGACGGTATTGTGAGCCAACCTTACGAGCCATGGTGGAAGCAATTGTGTTCGCCTGCATTTCCATGCTTTCTCCCAAACCCCCACGTGCTGGTACGAACCATCCGCCCTTAAGTGGGCCATTAGCAGGTAGTGTCAGTTGGTCCGCCACGTCGGCAATCGTCGTGCCACCTGTTACGGCGACCACATCCTCGTCGTCCATAACACTCAGCAGCGCTTTTGCCCCAGCACGGCCCAGCTCCTGCTTCGTTAAAGGAGAAGCATCCGAATCCCCTGGAACGACAACCACCTTCCTCAAGCCATAGGCTAGACGAATCTGATCCTCCAATTGGGACAGACCGAACAAGTTGTTCGCAATCGGCTCCAGCTGTTCCAGCAGATCCAGTCCTGCTTTGCTCACCTTCATGCCCACACTCTCAATCTCAATCAGCCCTTGGGCTTTAAGAAGATCGGTTTCGGCGCGCAACACGCGCTCGGTCATGTTCAGTGAAGCCGCCAGCGTTCTGCGTCCAATAACATCGGACAGCATAATCTGATGCAGGATTGTGTACCTTTTTTTCAAAATATCCATGAGGTCGGGCAGAAGCTGCTTCTGTATTTCTAATATCTTTCGCATGCTTTCCACTCCCGCACACTTCTAAGTTCTTTCCCTTAAATGCTATATCACTAACTGGTCTTAAAACGTCCCGGGTTAACTTTTTAAGTCCCACGTATATCTTACCCAATATTTGCTCCACATGCAAGTCTATCTGAACCTATATTTCTCAACTTTTTATGTGAATATGCGCACGTAATAAAAGCTTGCAATTCAATGCCGTATATCATATAATCATCTTTGTTTCCAATTAGCTGTGCGCCCGTGGTCCAACGGATATGACGTAGGCCTCCGGAGCCTGAGATCGAGGTTCGATTCCTCGCGGGCGCGCCATTTTATATGAATGTTTAAATGCTTCTATATACTGTTTTAACCAATAAGAGCGCAGAGGGCTCTTTTTTTTGACTAATAGTTTGACTTTCTTTGACTTTTTGTTTGAAATTGTTTATCATGTGGTTAATACGGTAACAGTTTATAAATAGGGACGTGTAATCGGCATGTCCACCAAATCCATTAACGATATTAAAGGGAGGTTTTTTGACGTGAGCTATGTTCCTATGGTAGTAGAACAAAGTAACCGCGGCGAACGCGCCTATGACATTTATTCCAGACTGTTGAAGGATCGCATTATTTTGTTGGGCTCGGACGTCAATGACGCTGTAGCCAACTCTATTATTGCGCAAATGCTGTTTTTGGCTGCCGAAGATCCTGAAAAAGACATTCACTTGTATGTTAACAGCCCTGGCGGTTCCATTACAGCCGGTATGGCCATATTCGATACAATGCAATACATTAAACCTGACGTGTCTACGATTTGTGTAGGTATGGCGGCTTCCATGGGTGCTTTCTTGTTGAACGCCGGTGCCAAGGGCAAACGTTTTGCTTTGCCAAACAGTGAAATCATGATTCACCAACCATTGGGTGGTGCACAAGGTCAGGCAACGGATATCGAAATCCGCGCCCGCCGCATTCTGAAAATGCGTGACAAATTGAACCGCATTCTCGCAGATCGCACAGGCCAACCACTGGAGCGCATTGAAAAAGACACAGACCGTGATTATTTCATGTCCGCTGATGATGCCAAGGAATACGGTATTATTGATAAAGTGCTTACTAGCTCCTCTCCAGAAGGTGTGTAAGAGAACGACTTATGGCCTCTGAATAGCTAGTAACGAAAAAAGCTGCCCTGGATGTTCGCATCCGATAGGCAGCTTTTTTCGTTTACTATTCTTTTGTGTACAGATATTCCAACTATTATCCATTTGTACTATGGATTCTGTTTCACGAAAGGCTTACCACCTTGAGGTAACAGTTGGCTAAACGTGTAGGTGAACTCAGGAATACCATACGCATATGGTGTATATTCGTATAGATCAAAAACAAGCGTCAACCCACTATTGGTTACATAAAAATTCGGATTAGCTGCAAGCTCCTTAAATCCGCCGAAACCTCCTGCGTCAGCCTGAAGTGCATCCATTTTTTTCTTCAGGTCACTATTGAGGAACTTTTTATAATTTGGGCTAGCTTTCAGCACGTCAGGCAATTGAAGCTGTTTGCCATCGGACAGCGAGAACGTATACCCTTTACGGGCGGCCATGCCATGCGCACCACCTGTATACGAATAATCCTGCATAATTACACTTAAAATACCACCCTTGTTATAGGCAATTGCAAAATCATTGCCAAACTCATACGGCCTTTGCGCTGTAGCGCCTCCCTCAGCCACTTGCTTTTTGCCTGCCGCCAGCATTTCTTCCGCATGTTTTTTAAGCACACCGTTAATCGCCTGCTGAGCTTCGGCATTCAACTGGCTATTACTGATTTGCGGATAGTTGACCTTGTAGTTCACCTTAGAGTCACTCGAAGCCGGAAGAGATTGGGACATAATCGTGATCGGATTCAGCTGGCTTTTGCTTAACACCACTGTTTTCTGAGCTGCATTCCACTGAGCATCAATACCCAGATAGTCTTTCAGCAGACTCATAGGAATGTACAGCTTCCCGGCGATCTGTTTGGCGCTCATGTTGCGTGTGCTTATTCCATTGACATTGACATAGGAACCATCGGAGGAAGGGGACATGATGTAAAGAATATTGTAACCGCTGCCTACAGTATATGTCGCTGTTTTGGTATCATAGCTTACCGGAATTCCTAGGCTGTCGCGCAGCGCTGCTACGGGAATCAATGTGCTTCCGTTCACCTGAATTCCATTGGTGGCCAACGTTTTACCATTCCATTGGATAGAAACACCTGGTGGCTGTGCTGTAGCCTGTTGTTTGGATGAAGCAGCCTCGATATAGGAAACGGGAACAACTGCGACTCCTGCTAAAATTCCCGCTGCTAGCAGTGCAGAGCCCCATTTTTTCGTATACTTATTCATATTAAAATATTCCTCCTGTTATAGATGTGTGTAACCTAAGTGTGTTGATTACTTTACTTATTATATCTATACCCCTATGTTCGTAGTTTACAATCTGTACACTCCCCGATTTCAATCTGTACATCTAGTAGGCGCCAGCCGTTACAGACTCATGACAAAATAGTTTCGGCATATAAAAAAAGCCAGCAAGCCATCCTGCAAATAAAAAGCAGGGCGCTTGTGGCTTCGTTATCATCTGTACGTTAGTTCAATTCGTATTGTGCCGACACTTGGACTTTCACAGTCACTTGACCAGACTGTATCTCTGTTCCACCACTTGTATCCATGAGTGCCTTACTCATAGCAGCCTCACGTTGTGTGAAGATTTGGGCATCTCCCCCCTCTACCGTTACATTCAAGAGATTTCCAAGCCCACGTTTGGTTGCCTTGGCTACAGCACTGGCTTTGGATTGAGCATTCCCCAACGCCTTGGCAATCGCTTCTTCTTCATAAGCTGAGGAATTTTCTACCGAAAAACGTACATTATCCACGTTGTTCGCTCCAGACAGTGTAGCCTCATCCAGTAACTGACCGATTTTATCCAAATTACGGTACTTGACGGAAAGCGTATGGTTGGCAATGTAGCCTTTGAGCTTCTGTCCCTGTTTTTCGTCATAGGTATAGTTAGGCTGCACGTAGAACTGGCTCGTCTGAATGTCGTCTGCACTGATGTTCCACTTTTCTTTCAGTAATTGTGTGACCTTACTTATTTTAACGGCGTTGGCTTTTTGGGCAGCGGCTGCTGTATTTCCTTCAGATTGTACGCCGATGGATAAATAGGCAATATCGGGTTTAACCAATACTTCCCCGCTGCCACTCACATTAATTACACTGCTTACCGTCGTAGATGT
Organism: Paenibacillus sp. NRS-1782; assembly: GCF_050467685.1. Taxonomy (NCBI): domain Bacteria; kingdom Bacillati; phylum Bacillota; class Bacilli; order Caryophanales; family Paenibacillaceae; genus Paenibacillus; species Paenibacillus sp. NRS-1782. The sequence goes on along the minus strand of NZ_JBITPH010000044.1, from coordinate 22,841 downwards.
TGACGCGGCATAGGCACGATCTGTTCCTGTCCATAATCCTCCCGCTACTACTCCTGCCAATAATGCTCCTGCCAGAACTGCTGTATTTGCAGCTTTTGTCCAATGCTTCATCATATTCGCCCTCTTTTCTTGATGATGTGTGTACCTTCCAGACGGAAACTAAGGGAAAAGGTTGCAGTTAGGCACCACATTTTCGAAACAGAGTACCATCACAGAATGTAAACTTCTTTTATCTTGGGCTAAACACAGCGCCGATATTCAAAGAGACCACATTGTAGCAGCCCAACAGGGGATTGCCCACTCTGTTTTTTCGGGTACAAAAAAAGCCCCCAAAGGGGCTTTTCACTAAGAGCATTTACCATATCACAAAGCAAATGTTTGTTTATTGATTTTCCAGCTCTACTTTACTAACCAGACTTACTAAAGCGTTTACAGCCTGCTCGGCGTCCGCACCTTCAGCACTAATGTTAATTTCAGTTCCTGTACTGATGGCAAGGCTCATAATACCCATAATACTCTTGGCATTAACCTTTTTGTCTTCTTTTTCCACAAAAATCTCAGATGAATATTTATTTGCTTCCTGTACGAACAACGCAGCAGGTCTGGCGTGCAGTCCTGTTTTCAAGCGTACAACTACTGGATGTTTTGACATGTCAGCTTTCCCCCTCATCAAATAAATCTGGACACTACTTACTCCATTTTATTTATCACATTATAACATTAACCCGGGACAGACACTAGAAAAAAAACTAAAAAATCCGGGGCTGAAGCCCCACAGACACTCCTTTTAAGGAATCAGGCCGTTTTCTCCCCTGATTTTGTCAGCCATCTCGTCAATTTTACGAAGCCGATGGTTGACACCCGATTTACTCACGACCCCTTTGAGCATTTCCCCGACTTCTTTCAAATTTAAGTCAGGATGAGCCAGACGTATTTCCGCCACTTCACGCAGCTTATCTGGCAGCGTATCCAGACCGACTTCCCTCTCCAGCAACTTTATATTCTCAATTTGCCGGACAGCAGCTCCAATCGTCTTGTTCAGATTAGCCGTTTCGCAATTAACAATCCGGTTTACGGAATTGCGCATATCACGCATAATGCGGACATCCTCAAATTTGAACAAAGCCTGATGCGCCCCAATGATGCTGAGTAGCTCAATGATCTTTTCGCCTTCCTTGATGTAGAGAATAAAGCCTTTTTTTCGCTCAATGCAGCGGGCATTCAGATGAAACTCATTCGCCAGATCGACCAGTGCCTGGCAATGCTCCTCATACATCGAGGAAATCTCCAGATGATAAGACGATCCCTCTGGATTGTTCACAGACCCACCTGCCATAAAAGCGCCACGCAAATAAGCCCGCTTACAACAGTTTTTCCGAATGATATCCCGATTAATCCCGTCCGTGAACAAGAACCCTTCTGATACAATGTAAAGATCCTTCAACAGCTCTTGTACACCGCTTGGAATGCGGACAATGTACACGTTATTTTTTTTCAGACGCATTTTTTTCCGTACAAGCAGCTCGATATGAACTTGAAAATGCTTTTTGATCAAGGAGTAAATCCGCCTTGCAATCGCGGCATTTTCTGTGGATACATCCAATATCACCCTTTTATTGGACAGCTGGACGGACCCGAGCATACGTATGAGTGCAGATAATTCTGCTTTTTCACAGCAGGGCTGGCTCTCGATCATCGTAAGCTCTTTTTTTGTTTGTGCCGCAAAGGACAAGGGACTCACCTCCTTCTTAATATCCAGTTTTGTACCAATTGGTAAATGTGCTGGCTCAGTTTGTCGGCATCGTGCCGTAAATAGGTGCGGAACAGAACAAGCGTATCTGCAACCACTTTATAGCCCCGGTCAGTCAGCTCTCCCATATCTACTTGAACTGGCTTGGCTCCCTGCTCGGCATACATTTCCTGTACTTGAGGCGGAATTTCTCCATTATTGACGATTACATAATCAAACAATTGATGCCCTACATGTTCATAAATAGCCTGCAAGTGGTCTCCCACGGTATATCCATCCGTTTCGCCCGGCTGAGTCATAACGTTGCAGACGAATATTTTGATGGCGTCAGATTTCACTACAGCCTCTGCAAGCTTCGGTACGAGCAGGTTGGGCAAAATGCTGGTGTACAGACTGCCAGGACCAATCAGGATCGCATCGGCTTCATTAATGGCCTCTACAGCCTCAGGCAACGGCTCCACGTGAGTCGGTTCAAGAAAAACACGTTTGATTCTGCCGCCCGCTTCCGGAATTTTGGATTCACCGGTAACCACCGTGCCATCCTCCATTTCGGCACTCAGCACAACGCCTTCTTCAGCCGCCGGCAGCACACGCCCCCGTACAGCAAATACACGGCTAAGCTCACGCACCGCCGTCACAAAATCTCCCGATATATCGGTCATCGCCGCTAAAATCAGGTTGCCCAGACTATGGCCTGCCAAGCCTGATCCTGCGCCGAAGCGGTATTTCAGCATATCGGACATCACCGGCTCTACATCAGCCAGTGCAGTCAGTACATTTCTAATATCCCCCGGAGGGGGCATTTGCAGCTCACTGCGCAATATCCCGGAGCTTCCGCCATCGTCAGCGACTGTAACAATAGCCGTAATATCCAGTGGCTTTTGTTTCAACCCCCGCAGCATGACGGACAAGCCGGTTCCGCCACCCATAACAACAATACGAGGGCGCTCCCGTTGTGATCCGGTCTCGCTCATATTTTCACCTCATTAATGCCGGTCACGTTCAGCATCCCGATGTGAAACAGAAACGGATTCTGTTTCACTGGCACCCAGCATTTTTCCTAAATATTCAGATATCGCGACAGAACGATGCTTACCACCGGTACAGCCGATACCAATAATGACCTGGCTCTTGCCTTCTTTGCGGTATTGCGGAATCAAAAAATGTAACATATCCAGCAGCTTGGTCAAAAATGCCTGAGTCTCAGGCCATTTCATAACATAATCATATACATCGCTATCCTGTCCGGTGTGTGGCCGCAATTGGTCCACATAGTGAGGATTGGGCAGGAAACGCACGTCGAATATAAGATCAGCATCAATGGGAATACCATATTTGAAACCGAACGAGGTAATGTTTACGGAAAGCATGCTGCTCTCCAGATGAGAAAATCGGGAAATAATCCGCGCCTTTAAGGTTGCAGGCTTCATCACACTTGTATCAATGACTTGTGTTGCTGAGCTTTTCAGCTCTTCCAACATTTTGCGCTCCAGCCGTATTCCGTCCAAAGGCATACCATCCGGAGCAAGCGGGTGGCGGCGACGGCTTTCCTTGTATCGCTGTACGAGAACACCGTCATTGGCATTCAGGAACAAAATCTCACAATGAATCGTAAAATGATCCTTAATATAGTTCAATGATTCCGATAAAGCCGTAAAAAATTCTCGTCCACGCAAGTCAATCACCAACGCCACTTTGCCTATCTTACCGTTGGACTGCTCAATTAGTTCAGCAAACTTGGGAATCAGCACAGGCGGTAAATTATCAACGCAGAAGAAACCCAAATCTTCCAAGCTTTGCACTGCAATGGTCTTCCCTGCGCCTGACATTCCCGTAATAATAATGAGTGTTGCCCACGGCGCAGCGTTTTTTAGGTTGTCTGTCATATGGACTTCCCTCTCCTTTTTGCTTCAACACACTCTATGTCAGTAACCTATGGATCAGTATCGTAGCAGCAAACCCGCTGCTCCTACGATACCTGCGTCATTGCCAAGCGCTGCCGGAACAATAGATACCGCTTGCTGGAGTGGCTCAGGTGTCAATTTGGCATATACCAGACGCATCTCCTCGAACAAGAAATCACCTGCTTTGGAAACACCACCGCCTACAATAAACAGCTCCGGGTTTAGCACGGCGGCAACCGCTGCCATAGATTTACCCAAATAAAAGGCAGCCCGCTTCACAATACGCAATGCAACCTCATCCCCGGCCTTGGCTGCATCAAATACTTCCTTGGCTGCGATTTGATCTACCAACGCCAGGGAAGTTCGATCTCCACGTTCTACAGCGTCATGTGCCATTCGGATAATTCCCGTTGCGGAAGATACGGTTTCCAGACAGCCCATTTTGCCGCAGCCGCACTGAATGGCCTCCAAATCCGGTACGACGCTAATGTGGCCAATTTCTCCGGCCATACCTGAGAAGCCCTGATATATTTTACCATTAATAATAATACCACCACCTACACCCGTACCGAGGGTATAGCATACGCAGTTTTCTATGCCTTTGCCCGCCCCAGCCCAAGCTTCACCAAGTGCAGCGACGTTAGCATCGTTATCTATTTTTACAGGCTTGCCGATCCGTTCCTCCAACAGTGCACGAATCGGTACGTCACGAAAGCCAATATTGGGAGCGAGGACTATAATGCCTTCGCGAACATTCGTAAAACCGGCAACGCCCGCTCCGACACCCTTCAGTTGATCCCATTCATAGGGAGATTGCTCAACAATGTGCCGCACATATTTTTCGATATTGCTGATCACAACGTCTACGCCCTTAGCTGTTTCCGTTGGTCCTTCGTATGTGTGCAAAAGCTGTCCGTCTTCATTACAAATGCCCACCTTGATTGCTGTACCGCCCAAATCGACACCCACATAGATACTTTCAGACATGTTCCAAGCCACCTTTATGTTTACTTAAAAACTGTGTATGAAATATATGATTAAAATCCTGACTTATAATAGTTACCTACGTTCCAACTATAATTGAAGCCCCCGTTACGGTCAAGGACACTTCCCTGTTGGAAAGCATAGGATTAGCAGAACTTCAGGTCCCATTATCCATAAAAAGGAGAAAGCCTGTGCAGATGCAGCAGGCTTTCTCTTCCTGAATCTAAGGCACGGCTTAACAGGGCCTAACCATCGCCCTCACCTTAGCCAAATTGTATCCTGTAGCTTTCTTTATTGATCCAGTGTTTCGCTCCAGTCATGAACAGCGTTGCCTTCGAGATATTTCTCGCAATCCATAGCCGCCATGCAGCCTGTTCCCGCAGCCGTAATGGCTTGACGGTAACGGTTATCCTGCACGTCCCCACAGGCAAACACCCCGGGAATGTTCGTTTCTGTCGTTCCTGGCTTCACTTGAATATAGCCATGATCGTCTGTACTGATTTGACCATTCAGGAAGCCCGTATTAGGCGTATGTCCGATTGCCACGAACACACCATCTGCCTCCAGCAGCTCATCCTGATTCGTCACATTATTGTGTACCTTCAAGCCCTTTAATCCCGTCTCTCCCGTTACGACCTCCACAGGAGTCCGGTTTAACGCCCATTGTACTTTTTCATTTTCCCGTGCGCGATCCTGCATAATTTTAGACGCCCGCAGCTCATCGCGACGGTGAACCAAGGTTACGCTGGAAGCAAACCGGGTCAGGAAGCTTGCTTCCTCCATGGCTGAATCGCCGCCACCCACTACGATGATTTTTTTCCCACGGAAAAAGAAGCCGTCGCAGGTCGCGCAAGTGCTGACTCCGCGTCCCACGTTGTCCTGCTCACCCGGAATACCAAGATATCTGGCGGACGCTCCTGTAGCAATAATCACCGACTCCGCCTCAATGATGCCTCTCCCCTCTACCTTCACTTTAAAAGGGCGCTTGCTGAAATCCACTTCCTCTACCCAGCCAGAAGTAAATTCAGCGCCAAAGCGTTCGGCCTGCTTGCGCATGTTATCCATCAACTCAGGTCCGAGGATACCTTGCTCAAAACCCGGGAAATTTTCAATTTCAGTCGTTGTGGTAAGCTGCCCGCCGGGCTGCATTCCCTCAATGATCAGTGGATTCATGTTTGCGCGCGCCAAATAAATAGCTGCTGTGTAGCCTGCAGGACCTGTACCAATAATTATGGATTTATACATACGTTTGTTGCCTCCTTTTAAGTGGTGTTTGTAGCAGGTCTCAGACCTGCTTTTTAAACGTGGAGAGCGGCTGTTTCATCTTCTGCTTGATACCACACACGCTGTCAATCTGGCGTGCATAGCGGCTTACGGTCGATACGGAAATACCATAACGGTCAGCTACTTCCTGATAGGTCACCGAATGATGATTCATTTTGGCTGTCAAGTATTCCAGCGCCGCTGCCCATCCCTCAGTATGCTGAACAATTGGGACTTCCGGGGCAAGCCGATCCAGATATTCCAGCCAAAGTGACCTCAAATCGCGCTGCATGACCGGATCAGACTTGCTCATCACGGCAAGTACCTTATCCAGCACTGCCTGCCATTCCGGATGGACAGTTGAATGGGCAGACACCTCATCTTCGGATACGTGGTGAACCTTCTCTGACTCTGGTCGCAGAAGTCGCTCCGTTTCCTGATTTGTCTCCTGTATGTCCTTAACTGACGGCTCCGTCAGCTCTTGCAATACTTGCAAGGCACGACGTTTCAACTCGCCTTCCTGATCCGGGTCTTCTACGAAGAATTCCAATGCCTGCCTCACCTCATCGTCACCGATCAGGCTTAGCGCCTGAATGACTTGAAGCTGGGTCGCTCGATCGCCGTGGCGTAACGCCCAGAAGAAGGAAGACCGGATTAGCGGATCCCGCTTCATACTGTCAGGCACCTGATCAGCTCCAAACTTCTCCCACATGCGGAATTGTTCTTCAAAGGGGAGATGGTAATGGTAGCTGAGAACTTGCAGCGGTGTACCCTCCTGCTGGAGCTCCCCCAGCCGGGACAGGAAAAACCGCGGAACTTCCGAGGAAGCATCCTGCTTTTGCAAATGACCCCACAACCGCCGGGCTTCCGCATATCTCCCCGTATTGCTGGCAGCCACCGCCGTATAATGGTACAGGGAGGCATCATCATTATTCTCTCCGTCACCTTGAAGCAACCTGCGAAAATGTCTGTAGGCCTCCTCATGACGTCCGAGAATCCCCATTGTAGTAGCTAGCTTAAATACCTGCTCCTCCTGAAATGGTATGGTTACCGTTAACGTTTGGATCAGGCGATCCAATTCCGGACCGCCTCCCTCATGCTGATAAAAGATCGCCAGATTGCACAGCGCATGCAAGTTACCCGGTTCATCCTCCAGCACCCGAAGAATGGTAGTCTTCGCATTTTGAAACAGTCCCATATAGTAATACGCCAGCGCCAGATTGTTCCGCGCAGCGAACATGTCCGGCTGGTCCTCAGAAATTTGCTTAAGCAATTGGGCTGCCTGCGCAAACTTTCCTTCCTCCAGCAATACACGGGCCTGATCATGCTCGACCACTCCCTGCCGGGCCTTAATACGGTTCAGCTTGGTTGGACGGTCCAGCTCATAATAGAGCAGCTCCATCATTTCCTCGGCTTCATCGAGAAACTGTCCTTCCTCGTCCTCCTCCAAATACGTGACCAAGGCTTTCTCCGCTTCTTCAAACTGCTCCATATTGGCGTAATTATTAGCCATATAGAAGTAACACTCTGTCATCGACGGGTCTACGTCGCTCAGAACAGAGGACAGGATCTCATTCGAGCCTGCATAATCCCCCATCTCTGATAATATACCCGCCATATTGCAATGATTCACCGGATTATCCGGTTCATATTCAACGGCTTTGCGAAAATATTTCAATGCCTTGTCATAATGATTGCGATCAAGCGAGCGCACAGCTTTCTCAAAAAAGAAAGATGCGTCGAAACGCAAAACAATAATCTTAGGGCTAGGTCCCGAAGCTCGCAGATGTTTCCCTTTCATAAATAACCAAGGCACCTCCTTTAACTGTAACTGTCATGTTCATACCCTTCAGTATACCACAACTTCAAAACGACTTGACAGTAGGGTATACCTCATCCCAAAAAACGGAACCAAACTCTGGCCCAGCCGCTGGAAAATGAGTGAAAAAGCCAAATAGCCGCACGCGCCTTCATGTGTAAAAGGCAACGTTCGGCTGGTCACAAGGCTATATATTAGGCAGAACTAGACATCAAAGCGTCAACGGCACCGTGGAGCGCTCACGCTGCCGGAATACGGCAAGCTCCCGATATCCGACCTCATGCAGAAGCGCGCGCGCCTTCTCCAAATGCTCGGACAGCTTCGCCGGATCATGAGCATCCGACCCTATCGTCAGCGGGATGCCTAGCGCCAATGCCTCCTCCAGCATGCGGCGGCTCGGGAACATCTCTGCACAGGGCTTGGATAGCCCCGATGCATTCAGCTCCATCGCCCGCCCGCTGCGGGCAACGGCCGAGAGTGTAGAGCGCTCCAACTCACGCAGCTCCTCCGCTTCCTCCGGCTTCGGATAGTGGCCGAAACGCTTAATGACATCCAGATGGCCCATGATGTCATACAACCCGGTCGCTGCCGCTTTGGAAACCGCATCGTAATAAGTCCGGTACACCTCCAGCACATTTTTGCCTTCCCAATGGTGCACCTGACGGAAATCTGTTACATCCCACTCCCCGAGAAAATGTACGGAGCCAATCACATAATCCCACGGATATGCAGTGATGATGTCTTCGATTTCCTGTTCCCAGCCCTCGATGTAGTCGCCTTCCAAGCCGACACGAATGTCAATCTGTCCCTTATAGCGTTCCTTTAATTCCAGACATTCTTCCACATATCGGGGCAGCTCTTCCATAGGCATCGCCATCTCCGGGTAATAGTCGGCCGGGTTAACATGCAATAGCGGCATGTGATCGGACAAGCCGAGCTGATCCAACCCCAACCGAATACCCTGCTGCACATACTCTTCCAGATTTCCTATCGCATGACCACAGCGGGCATGATGCGTATGATAGTCAATTTTCATGTGGCACTCCCCTCTTTCAGCGCTACAGCACCCATTTTAATCACGACGGGGACGCTCATGACGGCGGTTCAACTCAGTCAGCACATCATCCAGCGGTAGTTTGCGCTCCTGTAACAGTACCAGCAAGTGATAGATCAGATCGCTGACCTCCAGACGAAGCTCCTCATTATCCTTATTCTTGGCGGCAATGATCGTCTCGGATGCTTCTTCGCCAACCTTTTTCAGAATCTTATCCACGCCTTTGTCAAAAAGGTAGGTCGTATAGGCCCCTTCAGGACGTGTCACTTCCCGCTCCTTAATGATTGCTTCCAGTTGGGCAAGCACCTCAAAGCGGTTTGTTGCAGCATGAGTCGTGCCCGTTTGAGTCGCCACCGACGCTTGGCCCCCCGCATTTTCCGAAGCAGGAGCTACAGCCGTTCCTGGCGCGGAAATATCACGAAAAAAGCAGCTCGTCGCTCCGGTATGGCAGGCAGGGCCATTGGGAATTACACGAACAAGCAGAGCGTCACCGTCACAATCCAACTGAATGGAGGTGATTTTTTGCGTATTCCCCGAGGTTGCCCCCTTGTGCCACAGCTCCTGTCTGGAACGGGACCAAAACCACGTCTCTCCCGATTCCAGAGAAAGCTTCAGCGATTCTCGATTCATATAGGCCAGCGTCAATACTTGAAGCGTGGCATCATCCTGCACAATCGCTGAGACAAGTCCCGCTTCACTCCAGCGAATATTATCCAATACCTGTTCCAGAGATAGCTGCTGGTTCAATTCGTTGCTCATCGTATCTCCACTCCTCTGCGCTTCAAATCCCGTTTTAGCTCGGGAATTCCTATTTCTTTATAGTGAAAAATGGTTGCCGCTAAGCCAGCGTCCGCTTTACCCGCCGTAAACACGTCATAAAAATGCTCCTGCTTGCCCGCTCCACCGGAAGCAATGACCGGAATACCCACGGCATCCGACACCGCAGAGGTCAGCGGCAGGTCAAAACCATCCTTGGTTCCGTCCGCATTCATGCTGGTCAACAGAATTTCGCCTGCCCCCAGCCGTTCAGCCTCCTTGGCCCAGGTCAAGGCCCGAATGCCCGATGGCGTGCGCCCTCCGTGCGTATATACTTCCCACTCGCCCCAAGCCTCATTGTACTTGGCATCAATCGCAACCACGATGCATTGTGAGCCAAAGCTGCGCGCACCCTCCGCAATCAGCTGAGGGTTACGAACAGCCGCCGTATTAATGCCGATTTTATCCGCCCCTGCACGCAGGATGCGCTTCATATCATCGACATGCGATATCCCGCCGCCCACGGTGAAGGGAATGGCAATTTCCCCCGCTGTCTGACGAACCACCTCTTCCATAGTGGCGCGACCTTCAACCGAAGCAGAAATATCCAGAAATACGATTTCGTCCGCGCCTTCCCGGTCATAAAGCGCCGCCAGCTCTACCGGATCGCCTGCATCGCGTAAGTTCACAAAATTGACACCCTTAACCACCCTGCCATCCTTTACGTCCAGGCAGGGAATAATCCGTTTAGCCAGCATGCCTACTCCCCCTATGCCTTTGCTACAGCTTGTACGGCGACCTGTAAATCAATGCTGCCTGTATACAATGCCTTACCCACAATAGCGCCGCCTACACCTTTTTGCGCATAGGCACTTAACGTAATCAGATCATCCATCTTGCTGACACCACCGGAAGCAATTACGGTGCGTCCACTGCTTTTCGCAAGTGCCACGATTGCCTCTACATTCGGACCCTGCATCATTCCGTCGCGGGAAATGTCTGTGAAAATAAACGTTTCCGCACCCTTGGAGGCCAACTCAGCCGCCAGTTCATCCGCTCGCACCTCCGAGGTTTCGAGCCACCCTCGTGTCGCTACATAGCCATTTCGCGCATCCAGACCGATTGCGATCCGGTCACCGTAGGTGCCTAACACCACTTCCGTAAAAGCACGGTCCTCAATCGCCGCCGTGCCCAAAATCACGCGGCTCACGCCTAGTGACAACAGCCGCTCCACATGCTCGCGCGTACGCAGACCACCGCCCACCTGTACGGGTACTTGTACCGCAGACGCGATGCGTCCGATCAGTTCATCGTTCACAGGTTGACCCGCTTTCGCGCCGTCCAGATCGACCAAATGAATGTAGGAGCCGCCCAAGCGTTCCCATTCGCGGGCCACCTCTACCGGATTTTCATTGTATATCGTCTCCTGGTTATAATCACCCTGCACCAGCCGTACACATTTGCCATCGCGAATATCAATCGCCGGATATATCGTGAACAAAGTATGACCCCCTTGTGAGCTATTCAAAAATACCTATGTGTAATTACGCTCGCTTCTCCGCCTCCGCCAGTTCCAAAAACTGACGAAGCAGTCGCATTCCCATTTCCCCACTCTTCTCTGGATGGAACTGCATACCGTATACATGGCCTCTGCCCACGATAGCTGTTACCGGCCCGCCGTAATCGGTCACCGCCAGCAAGTCGCTTTCTACCTCCGGCTTGGCATGATAAGAATGCACAAAATACACATGCCCTTCCTCCAAGCCTTGCACCAACGGATGTTCCGGCTGCGTCATGCGCAGACGGTTCCAGCCCATATGAGGCACCTTCACACCCAGATCAGGAGCAAAGCGCACGACCTCTCCCGGCAAAATATCCAGCCCCTCATGGCTGCCATATTCTTCGCCACGAGCAAACAACAACTGCATCCCCAGGCAAACGCCAAGCAGCGGCTGTCCAGCGCTCGCCACCTCCTGAATGACCCGATCCAAGCCACTGGAACGCAAATGCTCCATAGCGTCTCCGAACGCCCCTACACCCGGCAAAATCACACCGCTGGCGGAACGAATCACTTTCGCATCTCCTGTGACTACAGCCTCATAGCCAAGACGCTCAACCGCCTTGCTCACACTATGCAGATTGCCTCTGCCGTAATCCACAATAGCAATGGACATGGACTACAGCACTCCCTTCGTCGAAGGCACTCCCGTTACCCGCGGATCAATGGATGTGGCTTCATCCAGCGCACGTCCCAGTGCCTTGAACACCGCTTCGATCATATGGTGGGTATTTTGCCCATAGTGAACAATGACATGCAGCGTCATACGAGCCTCCAGCGCGAATTTCCACAGAAATTCATGCACCAGCTCCGTCGAAAAGCTCCCTACCTGCTGGGACGGATACTGCGCTCGATACTCAAAATGGGGTCGGTTACTAAGATCAATGACGACCTGCGCGAGCGCCTCATCCATCGGTACAAAGACGCTGGCATAGCGCTTGATTCCTTTTTTATCACCTAACGATTCCAGTAAGGTTTGCCCCAGACAGATACCAATGTCCTCCACGGTATGGTGATCGTCGATGTCAACATCCCCTCTGGCCTGTACATTCAGGTCAAACTGTCCGTGCTTGGTGAACAAATCCAGCATATGATTCAGAAAAGGGACATCTGTCTCGATTTCGGTTTGCCCTGTGCCGTCTACCGCAAAAGATAGCTGAATATCCGTTTCGTTCGTCTTCCGGCTGACGCTGCCTGTACGTCCTGCACCGTTATTTTCATTCCCCATCGTCATCCACCGCCTTCTTCTCATTGTCCAATCGAACCTGTATCGCCCTTGCGTGCCCTTCCAGCCCTTCATGCCGGGCAAGCTGCATAATCGTCTCCCCATTGCGCAGCAGAGCTCCCTTACTGTAATAGATCATACTCGACTTCTTGATAAAATCATCAATATCGACCGGAGAAGAGAACCGCGCAGTTCCATTGGTCGGAATAATGTGGTTAGGCCCAGCAAAATAATCGCCTACCGGCTCCGAGCTGTACGCGCCCAGGAAAATCGCTCCCGCATTTTCGATCAGACCGACATGCTCCATTGGATTCTCTGTCATGATTTCCAAATGCTCCGGGGCTAGTTTGTTCACAATTTCGATGCCCTCATGCAACGTATCAACGACAATAATCGCTCCATAGGCATCAACCGATGCAGCAGCAATATCTCTGCGCGGCAGCTCTGCCAATTGGCGCTGCACCTCGGCCGATACTTCTTCTGCCAAGCGCTGCGAGGGCGTAACCAGAATGGCCGAGGCCATTTCGTCATGTTCTGCCTGCGAGAGCAGGTCAGCCGCTACATAAGAGGCATTCGCTGTATCGTCAGCCAGTACGACAATTTCACTTGGTCCCGCAATACTGTCGATATCCACTGCACCGTATACCTCTCGCTTCGCCAGCGCTACATAAATGTTGCCTGGGCCGCAAATTTTATCGACGGGTTCGATGCTATGAGTCCCGTAAGCGAGAGACGCAATCGCCTGTGCTCCGCCAACCCGGTAGATCTCGGTCACACCCGCCTCTGCCGCAGCTACCAGTGTATATGGATCAATTCCCGCCTTGCCGCCTGTTGCCGGGGGTGTCACCATGACGATCTCCGGTACACCAGCCACCTGAGCCGGAATCACATTCATCAGCACCGAGGACGGATAAGCCGCTTTACCACCTGGAACATATACGCCTACCCGCCTCAACGGTCGGATGATCTGACCCAGCAAGCTGCCGTCCGGCTGCAAATCCATCCACGAATTACGTTTTTGCTTCATATGAAAAGCACGGATATTGTCCGCTGCCTCCCGAATCGCCTGCAAAAATGAAGGCTCCACCTTGTCATATGCCGCCTTCAATTCTTCCTCCGTCACACGGAGCTGCTCCGCCGTCAGCGATACACCGTCGAACGATTCCGTATACCGCAGGACAGCAGCATCTCCCTCCTGCCGTACCGAACGGATAATCGCACGAACGGCTTCATTTTGCTCAGGTGTACCGTAATCCACCTCACGCTGGAGATTGAAATCACGGGCTGATACGATCTTCATTGTCCCTTCCCCCTTACTTGCAGCTTGCGGAATGTTCTCCTAACCATCATTGGACTTTACCTTAGTCCCTGGGTGCCACCCTAGTCGGAATTACTTGATGCAAACGGTCACACAACGCCTGAATCGGACCATTTTTCATCCGGTAACTGACCCGATTGGCAATCAGCCGACTCGTAATATCCAAAATACTGATCTGCTCGACCAATCCGTTCTCTCTCAAGGTCTGCCCTGTTTCCACCATATCGACAATCCGGTCTGCCAATCCGATTAGCGGTGCCAGCTCGATAGAACCATTCAGCTTGATAACCTCCACCTGCTGGCCTTGCTCCCGAAAATACTGGGAAGCCACATTCGGATACTTCGTAGCCACCCGCTGACGAATACCCGGCTGCCAATCCGGCAAAGCAATGACCGACATTCGGCAACGGGCAATCCCCAGATCAAGCAGCTCATACACATCCTTGTTCTCTTCCAGCAAAACATCCTTGCCTACAATGCCGATATCCGCAGCTCCGTACTCCACATACGTGGGAACGTCGACCGGCTTCGCCATAATAAACTCCATTCCCAGTTCAGGCAGCGGAATAACCAGCTTGCGCGTATCATCCACATCTACTGGAATAGGAACCCCCGCTCGACGAAAAAGCTCAGAAGCCTGCTTATAGATCCGTCCCTTCGGCATGGCTACCTTCAACGTCTCCGTCATGGTAATTCCCTCCCTTGTACCGGTTGTCTTTCTTCGACTGTGTAGCTGTAAACCTCTGCATACAAGTCCTGTTGCTCGCGGCGGCGATCCTCAGGCCCACCAGTCAGCCCTGTCACCACATTCCGTCCTGCTCCACGAAGCTGTGCCGCGGCGGATAACGCCTCTCTGCGTCCCTGCTCATCATAACGAATAAGCACCGGGCGCTTCGCCTCGATCTGAATACCGTCCACACCATCGACAATCCGGTTCGTCTTCAACGCGAATCCCGTCGCAGGAACGGAACGACCAAACTGCTGTAGCAGATTGTCATAACGCCCTCCATTACATACGGGGAATCCTATTTCCGCCGCATACCCCTCAAAAGTCATTCCTGTATAATATGAAAAGTCTCCGATCATAGTAAGGTCAATTAGCACATGTTCAGACACGCCGTAACTCTCCAGCACTTCCCAAACCTCGCACAGATGCGCAATGGATTGAATCGTCTGCTGCTCGACGCTAAGACGGGTAGCCTGCTCACAAATTTCTTTGCCCCCGCGAAGCCGGAGAATAGCCTCCAGCTTATCCCGATGTTCGGTAGGCAAACCCAAAGCTTCAATCGCTGTCCGGTAGCCCACCACATCACGGTTCAATAACAGTTCCTTTAACGCTTGCTGTTCAGCCTGGCGACCCGGAATGATTTCCTCGAACAGACCGTTCAGGAATCCCACATGCCCCATAGCAATTTTAAAAGAGGACACTCCTGCCGCCTGTAACGATGCAATCGCCAGTGCCACGACCTCCGCATCAGCCTCGGGCGAGTCATCGCCTACCAGCTCCACGCCCGTCTGGAAAAACTCCGCTTCTCTTCCCGCCTCTTCCTCAATGGCCCGAAATACATTTGCGTGATAAGAAAGCCGGAGTGGTACTTCCTCCTCCTTCAACAGCGACGATACCACACGCGCAATCGGCGCGGTCATATCAGATCTCAGAACCAGCGTGGTCCCCCGGTTATTAAGCAGCTTGAACAACTTCCGATCCGAAGTAGAACTAGCCACACCCACCGTATCGTAGTATTCCATCGTAGGCGTCATAATCTGACGGTATCCCCAACGTTCCATACATTCGAGTACATTCAATTCAATCGCCCGCAGCTTCGACACTGCACGCGGAAGGTAATCCCGAACCCCTACGGGGATTTCAAATCCTTTTGGCTTGGTCATCTCTATCACCTCATGATTTCGCAGTATCTTTATCATGGTAAAGTGCTAATAAACTAAAGTATATTCGATATATTATCATGCTCTGACTGCGAACGTCAACCGAATGGAGCAGCCCATTTTTAGAGCAACGTTGCAGAACTGTTTCCCTCTCTTTATTTTATCCATTGCAGAATTCATGAACCCTATAACAAAAACATCTATCAATGTACTTTCACAGAAGCAAGACCGCGCTTAGCGGAAGTTTTTCTTGCGATTATAGAATTGCTCAGCTCCGCCAGCCTTTCAGCCAACAGACACATTTATAATTTATACAAAAAACAACACAAAAAGGCCCCCCAATCCTTAAGGGACCCTTATTGTTATGTTATTTACTATTCATCCGTACCCGATCGTCTTAATTCACGCAACGGATTACCGCCCACGAATGCTCCGGCCGGCACGTCTTTATGCACAACCGCCCCGGCGGCTACTATAGCTCCATCACCTATAGTAACACCGGGCAGAATGGTCGTATTGGCGCCGATTAACACATTATTTCCGATCATTACTTTACCAATACGATACTCCTGTATGAGATATTCATGCGCCAGAATGGTCGTGTTATATCCAATCACCGAATTGTCCCCTATCGTAATATGCTCCGGAAAAAAAACATCCACCATCACCATCAGGCCGAAGGCCGCATGCTGCCCTACCTTCATCCCAAGCACTCTGCGGTAAATGACATTTTTCCAGGAAAGCACGGGACAATACCGGGCGATCTGTATAAAAACAAAGTTTTTAATCCCTTTCCAGCGGCTTACCGTCCGGTAAATCTGCCACAGCGCATTGGGACCTTCCACGGGATGGCGGTCAACCTTCCTCACGACACATCGACACCTTGAAACTCCAGCTTCAGTAAATCCCGCATATCATGCAAAATGTAATCCGGTCCATAGCCCCGTAGAGTTTCCTCACCCTTGAGCGACCAGGCTACACCCGCCGATTTCACGCCTGCGGCTTGAGCTGATAGAATATCAAAGGAACTGTCTCCAACCATCAACGTATGCTCTGCTTTGGCGTTCAACCCAGCCAGCGCCTTAAGCACAGGTTCTGCGTGTGGTTTCGGATGCTCTACGTCGTCTACCGTCACAATATAGTCCATAGAGGAGGTCAGATCGAACAGATCAAGCACACGAATCGTAGAGGATCGTATTTTAGTCGTCACAACCCCCAGCTTAATTCCTCGCGCACGCAACTCCTGAATAACCTCGATGACATACGGAAAAGGCTTCACCATTTGGTCGTGATGGAGCAAGTTATAAGCACGATAGCCTTTAACCAGCTCAGACACATCCTTTAATCCCGAAAAGGTACGAAGCTGGTCATCCAGCGTTCCGCCCATATGAGGGATAATATGCTCCCGTGTCAGCGGGTCAGCGTCCGGGTGATTCAAAATGTGCAGAAATGTGCTGATAATCAGCTCATTCGTATCCATAATCGTTCCGTCCAAGTCGAATAAAATCGTATTTATCATAGATGCTCCTTCTTGTCCTCGTCCGTGTCTTCCTTGTGTAGCTTATCCGGCGCAGCCGTTGTCGGAGGAATCGTATCTTGACCCGGGCGGAAAGCCTGTTCCGGCGTCACGTCAGGTACCTGATCGACTCCTACCTTGCTGGAGACAATCGGATCGCTATATTTCGGAACAGTTGCACCCTTACGACGACGAACCACGATGAAAATCACAGCAGCTACAACAATGAAAATAGGGAGCAGTTGCGAGATCCGTACATTACCGTAACTCGGGTCCAGATGCCCTGGTTCAAACCCCAGCCATACCATAGGAGACCACAAAGCATTCACAAAGGAAGCCAGCCAGTCTGGTCCCTGAAAAGCCAAACTATCCGTCCGTACACGTTCGATGAAAAAACGGCCAATTGAGTACCAAATGAAGTAAAATGCAAACATTTCGCCTGCACGTACAAATTTCATACGTCGAATGACGAGTAGCAGAATCACACCTACAATACTCCACAGGGATTCATACAGAAATGTAGGATGGTGAAACACTCCGTTAACGTTCATTTGATTTACAATGAAATCTGGCAGATGCAGTTGATTCCGCAAAAAGCTTACTTCCGTCGGTCCACCGTAGGCTTCCTGATTGACAAAGTTACCCCAGCGGCCAATCGCTTGACCGATCAGCAGACCTGGCGCACAAATATCGGCAATCCGCCAGAAATTATAACCCTTATAGCGGAAATAGATGACTGCGCATATAATCGCACCGATCAATGCGCCGTATATCGCAATACCGCCATTCCAGATTTTGAAAACATCCCATAGATTATCTCGATAGTCTTCCCATTTGAAGGCTACATAGTAAATACGCGCTCCAATAATAGCCGAAGGAACACCCAGCAGCAGCATATCCATAAAAAATTCCTGCGGAATGCCAAATCTTTTGCCTTCACGAATGGCGAGATATAAACCCACAAGCGCCGCCAGCCCCAAAATAAGCCCGTACCAATGGACCTTAATTGCCCCGATTGAAAAAGCAATCGGATTCAGCAGTAATGTTGCCGTTGACATATGTTTCTCTCACTCCTTGTTCTTCCTTGCAAACGACTGAACCTTAATCCATATCTTCCATATCTTCAGAAATTGTAGCAGTCAGCTTATTCGTAAATTGCAGAGCTGCGTTCACGCCCATTTGCTTCAAACGATAGTTCATTGCCGCCACTTCAATAATAACGGCCAAATTTCGGCCCGGACGAACTGGAATCGTAACGAGCGGAACATCCGTGTCAATAATACGTGTCGTTTCTTCATCCAAACCAAGACGGTCATACTGCTTGTCCTGCTGCCATGCCTCCAGACGGACAACCAGCGTAATCCGCTTGTTGTTACGAACTGCACCTGCACCAAACAACGTCATCACATTAATGATGCCCACGCCGCGAATTTCCAGCAGGTGACGAATCAGTTCCGGCGCCGTACCATGCAACTGAAAATCGGACGTTTGCCGAATTTCCACTGCATCATCTGCTACCAGACGATGACCGCGTTTAACCAGTTCCAGTGCTGTTTCACTTTTACCAATGCCGCTACTGCCCGTAATGAGCATACCTACACCGTACACATCACACAATACACCATGGATGGTGGCCGTAGGAGCTAGCTTTCTTTCAAGAAAACCCGTAATGCGGCTTGATAAAATCGTCGTGGCCATATTAGTTCGCAATACTGGGACATCCCGCTCAGCGCTTGCCTCCACCAGTTCTGCTGGTACTTCCAGACCGCGTGTGATGATGATACACGGAGTCAGCTCCGTACATAGACGCTGCATCCGATCCTTTCTTTCCTCAGGAGGAAGCATACCTAGAAAAGCCAGCTCAGACCTTCCCAAAAGCTGCACACGCTCCTGTGTGTGGTATTCAAAATACCCAGCCATCTCCAACCCCGGACGATTCAATTCATCCACCGTGATCAGCCTGCGCAGACCTTTCTCACCAGAAATAACCTCCATTTGAAATTGCTGTACAAGCTCAGATACCTTTACCTTTTTAGCCATCGTATTCTCCCCTTCATCCTGCATGACCGGATTCTATACGTAATCTTATTTATGTAGCGTCAACCTATCAACCATATAGCCCACTGCCAGCTCATCCTGTGCCAGCCCAAGCTCACCTTTTCAACATGATTTCGGGCTACCTGTGTTCATGCTGAACCCAGACCCATACCAATGTACCCATCGTATCGGAATTTTCCAATGAATGCAATGCCGAAGCTGGAAGCTGTATGGGATATACAAAAAGAGCCGCCTTTCCCCGGCTGGGAAACTGCGACTCTCTTCTATTGATTGAACTTATTCGCCAACCAGAATGCTCAATTCCGATTCCTTATCAAAAATATGAACCTTGTTCATATCAACAGCCAACTTCGCTTTAACACCATCACGAGTATTGGAACGCCCGTCTACACGGGCAATAATCGTTTCATTTCCGGCGCCACTCAGGTACAACAGCATTTCATGACCGAGATTTTCGGTAACATCCACAGTGGACATAAAGATCGTATTCGGAGAAGCCTCCAAAAATACGGGCTCTTCATGAATATCCTCAGGACGGATGCCCAGAATAACCTCTTTACCGATATAACCCTTGGCTTTCAAAATCTGACCCTTACCTTCAGGAACGAACAGATCCAGACCCGGGGCATTGAAATACAGTGCGCCGTCCTTCTCAGTCAGCTTACCTGTGATGAAGTTCATCGTAGGAGAACCAATAAAACCAGCTACGAACAGATTTACTGGACGGTTGTACAACTCATCCGGGGATGCGGCTTGTTGAATAATGCCATCCTTCATAACAACAATCCGGTCACCCATCGTCATTGCTTCGACCTGGTCATGCGTTACGTAGATAACGGTCGTCTCCAGACGTTTAGCCAGCTTCGTGATTTCCGCACGCATCTGACCACGCAGTTTGGCATCCAGATTGGACAATGGCTCATCCATCAAGAACACTTGCGGGTCACGTACAATCGCACGTCCCAAGGCAACACGCTGACGTTGACCACCTGATAGCGCTTTCGGCTTGCGATCCAGGAGATGCTCAATATCAAGGATTTTAGCCGCCTCACGTACACGCTTATCAATTTCTTCTTTCTTCACCTTGCGAAGTTTCAGACCAAAAGCCATGTTTTGGTATACGTTCATATGCGGATACAAGGCATAGGATTGGAAAACCATCGCAATATCGCGATCCTTTGGAGCTACGTCGTTCACAACACGATCTCCAATATACAATTTGCCGTCCGAGATTTCTTCCAGACCAGCGATCATACGAAGTGTAGTGGATTTACCACAACCGGAAGGACCAACCAATACGAGGAATTCTTTATCTTGAATGTCCAAATTGACATCAATAACCGTAGCTTTATCTGCACCCGGGTATTTTTTGAAAATATGCTCTAAGCGTACACCAGCCATAGCTTTTGCCTCCCCAAGATCAAGTTTTGAAATCGAATACATTTCTTACTTGTATCTTACCCTAGTACCCACTTCGTGGCTATTCGCAAACTGCACAAAAATGCTATTTCCTTTTTGTCACTTTGTACAATAGTAGAAAAAGCTTGACCAAAACCGCATCATTAAACGTCCGCACATCCAATCCCGTCTCCTGTTTAATTTTGTCCAAACGGTAAATCAACGTATTCCGGTGCACATAAAGGCGCTTAGCCGTCTCACTCACATTACAATCCAGTTGAAAAAAGATATCCAATGTAGCCATCGTTTCAGCATCCTCCAATATAACGGACGACCGCACAACCTGCTCCAAAAATTGCACGCGTTGCTCCTTCGGAATACGGTTTAATAACCTCTCCAAATGCAACTCCCATGAAAAGTGGATATGCTCTGTTACATGAAAAATTTTTCCAAGATGGATCGTCTCCCATAACAAATTCAGCTCTTTGGGGAGACTTTGCAATAGTATAGACGGCTTGGATACCGCCAAATGAAATACACCTACCCACTCATTTGCGATAAGCTCGTATAAACCCAGGCTGAAAGCCGTAAGAACCTCCTCCAGCGATTCCGTGTAATCTGCATCCCTGGTTTCAACATCTTTATCCCGGTCGTCTTCTGCTCCCAACAGTAGTTCCTTTTTAGCCATAATCAGCCAAGACTGTTCATCCAATGGA
The DNA here is from genome assembly GCF_050467685.1 of Paenibacillus sp. NRS-1782. NCBI lineage: Bacteria > Bacillati > Bacillota > Bacilli > Caryophanales > Paenibacillaceae > Paenibacillus > Paenibacillus sp. NRS-1782. The sequence goes on along the minus strand of NZ_JBITPH010000044.1, from coordinate 1,635 downwards.
GTAAGCAGCACATTCCCTCCAAAATAACTGGCTAACAATCGATGTAGTTGAGTGTAAGCAATAGCGCCCTCCTGTGTTCCTTCACCAGTCAGTACAATGGGAACCATATACGCCAACAACGAATCCCGAAGCCCCAACTCATCAGGAACCTCTTCTTCATTCTGTAGGTTGCCAGCCTGCTGTATGAGCCATTGTCCAAAACGCTTCATTCGCTCTTCCTCAGCATAAACCGGATTATCGGGCTGTTGCGTCCCCGTCCCATCCTGCCAGAATTGCTCCATGTTCCAGAGTAACGCCTCAATCAGCTTCCGTTCCCGATCCGTCAAATGCTTTGCCTCTACCGCAAAGGCAGCCAATTCTCCTGCTACCACACGGAACGGAAAATATATTATGCTATCACGTACAAATGACTTATCCGGTACAGCCGATTTTGCTGACAGACCTTCTGCAATCATTTCTGGACACCAAGGCAGTATAGTAAAAGGTGCTTGAATAATATTCTGAAGCTGTTGCTGTATCCATTCCGTATCCAAAGTCACGCGATCACCACTTCACTTTTTTTAGAATAACCTCTAAGCGAACATAATGAACCTATTATAACCTGTCGATACCTTAAAATAAAAAAGTTAGTAAGAAACATAACCTAAATCCATGCAAAAATGCATACAAAAAAAGTCATCAACTATAAGTTGATGACTTTCGATGAGCCATGAAGGACTCGAACCTTCGACACCCTGATTAAAAGTCAGGTGCTCTACCAACTGAGCTAATGGCTCATAAAACTGGTGGAGGATGATGGATTCGAACCACCGAACCCGTAAGGGAGCAGATTTACAGTCTGATGCGTTTGGCCACTTCGCTAATCCTCCATATAAAGGTGGCTCGGGACGGAATCGAACCGCCGACACGAGGATTTTCAGTCCTCTGCTCTACCGACTGAGCTACCGAGCCATATCGATTAACAAAAAAATAAAGTGCGGAGGGATACCCCTTCCCACTTTAGTGCGTAAAACTATCATATTGAAAAATGGCGGAACTGACGGGATTCGAACCCGCGATCTCCTGCGTGACAGGCAGGCATGTTAGGCCTCTACACCACAGTTCCCTAAATTTTTCAAAAATGGTGCCGGCGAGAGGACTTGAACCCCCAACCTACTGATTACAAGTCAGTTGCTCTACCAGTTGAGCTACACCGGCACAATGGTGGAGGCTGAGGGGATCGAACCCCCGACCCTCTGCTTGTAAGGCAGATGCTCTCCCAGCTGAGCTAAGCCTCCTGGGTATGTATGGTAGCGGCGGAGGGGATCGAACCCCCGACCTCACGGGTATGAACCGTACGCTCTAGCCAGCTGAGCTACACCGCCATAACATAATATTTCGCTAACTTGTCCTAAATGGCGGAGAGAGAGGGATTCGAACCCTCGCACCACTTTCGCAGTCTAACCCCTTAGCAGAGGGTCCCCTTATAGCCACTTGGGTATCTCTCCATGTAAATGGACTCACTTAGCAAAAATTCCGCGCGTTATTCTATTTATCACCATAGTGAACTAGAATACCAAGCGTAATTTCAAGGTTACACCCTGAAAACTGGATCCGAAACTCCATTGCGTTCTATCTTTAGGATAAGCCCTCGAC
>NZ_JBITPH010000043.1:0-133957 GCF_050467685.1 Paenibacillus sp. NRS-1782 | reverse complement strand
CTAACTGATATCGGTTAGCCGCAATCATAACGTTCATCAACTTAGCAACCATTTCCTTTTCCGACTTATCAGGTGAAGTACAAATATATTCAACATAATCCAGAAGCACACTTGTATCTCCAGACAGGAGTTTGTTTACATAGGTATTACCTTCTGCCCAATGCTTGAACAAGTTGACCAAGCGTTGAGTATCCTCATCCGTCTCTATGACCCAATCTAAATCAGCATAGGCGTATGTATGTTGCAGAGCTTGTTGATAATCCCCTTGGGCTTCACAGACAATTGCACACAGTAAATCGGCATAGGTGATGTACGCAAACATGGGTTGACTCAGCTTCTTATCAGGTTCATCGCGCTTTCGCTTCTTCTGCTGATGTTTCAAAGTATATTGGATTTCCGCTTTATCTCTCATTTTTCTAGCTATTGTATCGAGCTTGTCCCATTTACGCAAAGACCTATACACGTTTGCCAAATCCTTCAATGCATCAAGCTGGTCTATTTCATCTAGGCGCTCAACAAAAGCTTCAAATATCGTAGCTGCCCTAAAATTTCGGCTTTGATCGTCTCTAACCTGAATTGTAAACATACGATACTGACAGGTGGCCAAACGTTCAGAGTGCTGGTACTTCTCTCCTTCCGCAACCCCCTCATACAGCAATAACGCAGCAGCGTGCCGACCTTGTGTGAACAGTTTTTCCGCTGCATCAAATAGCTTCGGGGAATAGAACAGCTTGTCCATGATTTGACCCACTATATACTGAATCGCTTCCAGCTTATCCAGTTCAGCACAGCGATACAATACTGGCTCAATTCGCCGCCAATCCGGGGTACGTTCGATGATTGTAAAGATCTATGTATCGTTCATAAAAATAGCCTTCTGGTAATCCCATAGCCAGCGTCATTCGATCAATCTGATGTATAGCAACAGGGCGATTCTTCGTAACCCAAGTGTTAAGCGTTCTTTGATGAATACCTGAGCAATCTGCAAATTCTGCTATAGTCAAGTTGTTTTCCCTTAAATAATTGTCCAACTCCGCTAAAATCGTAGGTGTATGTCCCAAATCATAACCACCCTTCATACAAAAAATCCAATTTTTATAATCTCACCTCAAATTATCGACCAAATATTGGCATGTGTCAATGTGTTTTTTCTCTATATTGGCATATTAAACCAAAGACCTTTCCCCAAGTCAGGTAGTCGCTCTCTCCACTAATTTAAACTCCAAGGGATGTAACGATTCATCCAGTCCTTCAAGGGTGTTGCGAATCAGGATGAATGCGTTCTCAGCTTGTTTATCAATCGGGTAATGAATCGTTGTTAAATCTAGCAAATGCGAAATTTCTGTGTTATCAAAGCCGACCACCGCAAATTGATCCGGCACAGAAATGTCGAGCCTGCGTGCTTCGGTCAGCAGTCCTGCTGCCAAATAATCGGTAGAACAAGCGAACGCATCCGGCTTGTAAGGTTGTACTCCCCACCAGTGAGCGATTTGTTCACCCTCTGCTATTGAATTTAAACCATAAAAATGCGGGAAGGCCTCAGCGTCCAGATCATAATTTTCACAAAAATCATGATAGGCCCGGATGCGTTCCTTCGTATTAAGCCCCCGCATATTGCCATACACATTTACAATTTTTCGGTATCCTCGGGCATACAAATGCTCCAGCGCCAGCGTATAGCCCTGGTACTGATCCATGAATACAGACGGGATTGCCTCTATGGTCACACGCTGCCATGTCACAATCGGACCATATTTGGTATAATGCTCGATCACACTCCACTCATTGACGCGAATCATACAAACCAAGGCATCCAACTGCTTTCTCCGCAACATTTCCAGTGCTTCAAGCTCCCGCTCCTTATCCCCATTCGTAATAAAAAGGGCTATATTAAAGCCATGCTCCTGAGCATACATCGTAAAACCACGCACAAATACATTTAATGAATCATTAAAAGTAACTGAAATAATCCCAATGAGCTTGGTCATGCCCGTTTTTAAAGAAATCGCATTCAAATTGGGAACGTAATCCAGTCGGTCTATGACCTCCTGCACACGCTGTCTTGTCGGTTCACTCACATACGGGTGGTTATTAATGACACGGGACACCGTTGCCGAGGATACACCCGCAAGCTTTGCAATCTCATGAATATTCGCCATAGTCCTCACCTCGTTCTCTCTATTTTAGCATGTCTTTGCGCTAAGCCTCCAGCATCTCATCACACCCCCAAAATTGTTTTTATCAACCCCCTTGACCTGTAATGCATTACAGAGATTACAGTGAAATAGAAGCTTGAGAAAGCGGTTTAAAAAAATGTACTCAGGAGGCAACAATCATGAAAAAAGGCTTAAAGATAGCAACCATCGGTGGGGGCTCCAGCTATACTCCGGAATTAGTAGAAGGCTTCATCAAACGTTATGCAGAGCTTCCCATTCGGGAATTGTGGCTGGTAGACATTGAGGCAGGACGCGAAAAGCTGGAGATTGTAGGAGCCATGGCCAAACGAATGGTGAAAGCGGCAGGCATTGATTGTGAAGTACATTTGACGCTGGATCGTCGTGAAGCCTTGGTAGATGCTGATTTTGTAACAACACAGTTTCGGGTAGGCTTGCTCGAAGCCCGGATTAAGGATGAAAGTATTCCGTTAAAACATGGCATGATCGGTCAGGAAACCAACGGTGCTGGAGGAATGTTCAAGGCCTTTCGTACCATTCCTGTCATCCTCAGTATTGTCGAGGATATGAAAGAGCTGTGTCCGAATGCGTGGTTGATTAATTTCACCAACCCTGCGGGTATGGTCACCGAAGCCGTGCTTCGTTATGGTCAATGGGACAAAGTCATCGGATTATGTAATGTTCCCATCGGCGCGATCAAGAGTGCATCCGCTGTGCTGGACAAACCGGAAGAAGAACTGTTCTTTAAATTTGCAGGAATTAACCACCTTCACTGGCACAAAGTATATGACAAAACAGGGACCGAATTAACTGAGCAGGTGATTGAAGGACTGTACGCGCCTGGCGCAAAACCGGAAAAGGTCGTTGAAAATATTAGAAACATGCGTTTCCTGTATGATCAAGTGCGTCATTTGAAAATGCTGCCTTGTCCATACCATCGTTATTACTACATGACAGATAACATGCTGAAGGAAGAACTAGAGGAAGCCAAAAATGAAGGAACTCGGGGTCAAGTCGTCAAACGTCTGGAAGAAAGCCTGTTTGAACTGTATAAAGATCCGAATCTGGATTACAAACCAGAGGAATTATCCAAACGTGGCGGTGCGCATTACAGCGATGCAGCCTGTGAAATTATTAATTCCATCTATAACAACAAAGGCACATTGATGGTGGTTAGCACACGTAACAATGGTGCAATTGATGATGTTCCTTATGACAGCGCGATTGAAATTACCAGTGTGATCCGTGCGCATGGAGCTGAACCTGTAAACTTTGGCAAATTCCCGCCTGCACAGCGCGGCCTGCTGCAAGTAATGAAGGCGATGGAAGAATTGACGATTGAAGCGGCGGTCACTGGCGACTACGCAACAGCGTTGCAAGCCTTCACACTGAATCCACTCGTTCCAAGCGGTGACATTGCTCAAACCGTGTTGGATGAATTGCTGGAAGCGCATAAGGAGCATTTGCCACAATTTTTTGCACATAAGGCGAAGGCGACGGTGTAAATTTATAAAAAAGTTTGTTCATGCTGGATGTATGAATAAACGGTCGTGATCCCTCCGTTTCGGATGGGATCACGACCGTTTTTATTTTACATCCATGTTGGATGTAAATTTTTCTGTAACATTAGATAAATTTATTCAGTTCCTCTACTAACTCAAAAACTGTAGTTGAAGGATTACAGTTAGGGTTACATTTACTACTATTTCCTTTGTTATGAAATCTTATTAGTTTCTTTGCATTTGCAATTGCATTAGGTTGTTTATCTATTAATTTCTCATACATAGATCTGTCATTTTTTTCGTACTTTTCATCAAGTAGTTTATCCAGCATTTTCTGGAATCTCGATCGGCTAAGAGCAGTCGTGTAATAATTGTAGTGCAGTAAATACCACAATTCAAAGGCTTCATTTGTATATGCGATTTTTATGTTATGCTCTCTAGCAAAGTTAAAGGCTTCATTATAATTCTGTTGTTGATGTGAGTCTCTGTCAAAAACACACCATACTTGATCAAATGGTTCCCCTTCATTGAGTGCTTCATCCTTTAACTCTTTTGACCTTTTTACTAAACTTAAAGTGTTAGCCCCTATTCCTATTGGCTTGACATAAGCAGAACTAACCGGAAATGACCTGAAGTAGTTAGGTTCAGTTTCCTTCCCTTCACAAACAATTAAAATACGATCTTTGGGTTTACCTCTATTTCCAACTCTCCTCTGAAGATTCTGAGCTTTCTTCCGTCTCTTGAATAGATCGTCTGTCCCCATCTATATCCTCCAATAATGAATACGAATCATTCACAAAAGGAATAGCCCCATATTTACCATTAATATATTCCTTATCGTATGAAGCATCCTTCCGTACCTTTGTATCATCTAATTTATATTCTACTAAAGAATACAAATCAGAACAACCATATTTATCCTTCTCTGCAAACCAAATTTGATCTCTTCTAAAATATTTTTTATTTAGGTGTGTAATATCATGAGTAGCAAAAACAAGCTGAGCATTATTTGGATTCAAATCTACTGAATTAAACATAGTAATAATATTCCTGGTAATTAAAGGATGAAGCTTTGCATCCAATTCATCAATGAATAATGTTTTTCCATTTTGTAAAGCATCAATTATAGGGGCCGATAAACCAATAAGTTTTATTGTTCCTTCAGACTCGCTTGAGTCCACATGAAAGGATTCAAACCCCAAAAAATTATTATTCCCATCATATTTTTTGTGATTTGATAAAATAACATCATGGTTTATACTCATAATAAATTCTTTTACATCATTTGGTGTATTCTTAGGAATACTTGCCTCATCTACATCAATCGGTTTTATTTTTAAATTGTCTATACTTACATCAGCCAGCTTAATAAAGTTAATAATACTGTTTTGGGTAGCAGCGTCCCTTAGCCATTTTTTTGTTAGATTGAGTTGACGATTGGTTACTCCATTTATAACAAACAAATTAGAGAACCATTCTAAAACTTCATTTGAAATGAGCCCATTAAATTGGGCAACAACTGATAAAAATAAAGCATTATCTCTGGTTTTAGACTCAATTCCCTTTCCTTCTTTGTAAGGGGGGTTAATTGAATACAGATCGCCTTCTCTAAAAAAAAGTTCGATCTCCTTAACTTTAGGAGTGTGATATAACCATTCAGAGACAACTTTATCCTCTGTTACTTCAAATCCATATCTGTACCTTGTTGTATTCTGAAAAAAAACAATTTCAAAGTAGCTGGGTTCATTCTCAGTCTCAGTACTTAATTTAAAAGGTACTACATCTATTTCCTCATGAGATTGAGAACCAGTAGCAGATTTCAAAACGAATCTTTTCATAAAAGATAAAGCTGAAAATACGTTCGTCTTACCGCTTGCATTAGCGCCATATAAAACCGCACTCTTCAACAAACTTAAATTTTTATTTTGAAAAACGTGTGTATCTTTATGTTCCTTTATGTTTGCAGAAACAAGACTGAATGTCTTAATTTCTTTAAAAGACAAATAATTCCCAACTGAAAACTCAATAAGCATTTTTATTCCTCCTGACTTGTCTTAATACCTTCATTATATACTACAATTAAGAAAACATACTGTTTTTTTCGATTTTTTCTCATTTTCTAACCTTTTTTGGAGTAGAATTATACTAAACACTCTAGTACCTTTGACCGAGTCTGATTTCATCTTTAAACTCTCTATATAAGAATAATTTGAGAGGGCAGACCAAAGGCTGCTTATGCTCCGACACTCCCCAAGGAGTTCTCATCCCACTACAACGCAAAAAAAAGCTCCTTTACAGGAGCTTTCGACTTCTAGCTATACGTCCCAGGAGGGATTCGAACCCCCGACCGACGGCTTAGAAGGCCGTTGCTCTATCCAGCTGAGCTACTGGGACAAAATGTATTACGTAAAGCCTTATGTATTCAGCGCATTGATTATTATATCACATCCAGGTTCACTATCACAAGCACTTTTTTCATTCGTACAGTAAACAGGCTGCAAAAGGAATCATTTGGACGCTGACGGGGTATTATGTACAAAAGGCCATGCTACGAAGGAGGCATATGTCCGTGAGAGGTCTATTGTCATCACTTTGTTATTTCAGTATTTTTTTCGCCCCTTTTCTGTTGCCTGTTATTGTATGGATTGCGGTACGGGACGAGTATGTTCGGGAACATGCAAAAAAGGCCATTTTATCGCACATTTTCCCCATTATCGCTGCGATTCCACTATTTTATTTTATCGCAACGGCGAATCATGCAGGCTCTGTAATCGGGTTTGTGCTGCTATTCGCTGTGGTCTACCTCGGGGTATTTGTCTACAACATCTACAAAGGAATCATGACACTCCGTGAAGTCGCATAAATCTGAAGAAGAAGCCTCCTGCATTCCGCGAGTTAAACGGGATACGGAGGCTTCTTTAACCATTTTTGATGGACAAATTTATTTATTACCGAAGCGTCTAGGACTTTTTGGCACTTCATGCCTTACGTTTTTCTCAAGCACTTCTTCCGCAAATTCATTGTTATGAATATAACTGCTGCCTTTGTTCTTCTTGTACTTCGCTTTGCCGTCTATGATTTCCCCCTCCTTTCACGCGGGTCCAGCGATGGCGCTGGAGCCCAAATCAACAAAAGCCGAGGCATGGCGCATCCTATTCTCATACGCCGAACTCCTTGGCAAATTCCGTGCTGAGCTGCCCATACGAAAGTAGCTCCCTTTTGAACTTTTCCCGTTCTTCCCCGGCCGTAATGTGAGTGGAGTCGGTAAAAGCCTTATCCGTCACTTCCTCAAACGCGGAATGCAGGTTATTGTCGTACCAATCCAGCGCCAAATCGGCGTCATTACGAATGATACGTACCATGTCATAGCCTTCCAGACCGTCCTGCTGATTAGTTGCGGTAATGTAGACCAGCAGTTCCGGGTCATCTGCTGCGCCGGGCCGTACCTCTACCTCTGCGCAGCGCACTCCGTCAAGTTCGGTGAAGCGGCGTATTTTAGCATCCTTGATGTAGTACATTTGCCTTCCTCCTTCCTTGCGAATACACGGGTTGCCCCATTTGTAGTTTTCGGAACGGACAGACATTTTATGCTCCTTTTCGGCATATATACTGATGAACTGGGGATTTAGTTTTTGTTTCATCCCAACACTGGATGAACACGACAAAGAGAGGATGAACAGACATGTGCGGAATTACTGGTTTCATACAGTGGAACGGAGACTTAATGCATCAATCGGAGCTGCTGCTCAATATGACGCAAACGCTCTCCGATCGCGGACCGGATGCTGCAGGCACCTGGATATCCAACCCGTGTGCCTTCGGACACAGAAGACTGAGCGTCATGGACCCGGAAAACGGCGCCCAACCCATGATCCGGCAGCTTGAGGATATCACTTATACGATTGTATATAACGGGGAAATATATAACGCGCCTGAGCTGAAAAAAGAACTGCAGCAGCGAGGACATTTTTTCCGGACACAATGCGACACAGAGGTATTGCTTGAAGCCTACATGGAATGGGGTCCGGATTGTGTGGATCGTCTGAACGGCATATTCGCCTTTGCGGTCTGGGACAGTGCGCGGGAGCAGGTGTTTCTGGCACGGGATCGGCTAGGCGTAAAGCCGTTATTTTACAGCCAAGCCGGAGATGTATTCGTATTTGGCTCGGAGCCCAAAGCGCTGCTCCAGCATCCTGCGGTAGAAGCCGCAGTCGACGCCGAGGGATTGGCCGAAATTTTTATCATCGGTCCTGCACGCACCCCCGGACACGGCGTCTATTCGTCCATGAAGGAGCTTCGCCCCGGACATACGCTAACGTACAGCCGCGACGGTGTGCGCATTCAAGCCTACTGGAAGCTGGAAAGCTTGGAGCATGAGGATAACACCGAAGAAACTGCGCTCAAGGTACGCGAGCTGCTGCTGGATACGGTGGAGCGGCAGTTGATTTCAGATGTTCCGGTATGTACCCTGCTGTCGGGTGGTCTGGATTCAAGTGCGCTGTCTGCGCTGGCTGTCGAGTATTACAAGCGTACCGGGCAGGGACAAGTTCATACGTATTCGGTCGATTATGTGGATAACGACAAGCATTTTAAAGCCCATGCGTTCCAGCCCGGAGCCGATGCCCCATGGATTCAGCGGATGGTCGATGAGTTAGGCACGAACCATCACTGGATTGAATTCGATACGCCCGAGGTCGTAGCAGCGCTGAACAACTCCACGCTAACACGGGATTTGCCCGGTATGGCAGATGTGGATTCGTCGCTGTATCTCTTTTGCCGGGAGATTAAAAAGGGAGCCACTGTTGCTATTTCCGGCGAAGCAGCCGATGAAGTGTTTGGCGGATATCCGTGGTTTCATCGTGAGGAAATGATCAATTCGGGTACATTCCCATGGGCAGTCGCTCCCGACATGAGAGCCAGTCTGCTGTCTCCCGAGGTGCGGGACTGGATTAAGCCCTTGGAGTATTTGAACGACCGCTACTCGGAAGCCGTAGGAGAAGTGCCAAAGCTGCCGGGGGAAACAGATAAAGCCGCGCAAATGCGCGCCATGTCCTATTTGAACATCACTCGCTTTATGCCTACTCTGCTGGACCGTAAGGATCGAATGAGTATGGGGGCCGGACTGGAGGTACGGGTGCCGTATTGCGACCATCGGCTGGTGCAGTATGTATGGAACATTCCGTGGAGCATTAAAATGACGGGCGGGCGTGAAAAAGGTATTTTACGCAAGGCCCTGGAGGGCGTATTGCCGGATGATGTGCTGTATCGCAAGAAAAGCCCATACCCCAAAACGCATAATCCTTCCTATCTTGCTGCTGTGAAAAAGCAGGCGCTGGATCTATTGGATAATTCCTCCTCCCCGCTGCTCAAGCTGATTGATGCCCAAAAAGTACGGGATATCGCGGCCTCACCTGAGGCATCCACCAATCTGCCCTGGTTCGGTCAACTGATGTCAGGGCCTCAATTGTTCGCGTATTTGGTTCAAGTAGATAACTGGCTGCGCACTTACAAGGTAGCAATTCGGTAAGCGTTAGTCGACAAAAATGTAGCTCGAAGCAAGGACGGCGAGTAACTCGGAGAGGATGAATGTAAAACACATTGCCTTTTGCCAGCCGTCACGGTCGTGCATATTAAAATGAAAATGCTTATCGAAGCACCAGGAAATTTATCAGAAAAGAAGAGGCTCATACCAAATTATTATTACAATCTGATTTTAGCCCTAACTTAGATTAAATTTAGGTGTTAGGAGGAATGGTACTAGCAAACTCATAAACACCTACTATTCGTTTAGCAGGGTAGTCCGGATTTTCAAATACAGTTAAGGAATATCCTTGAGGTTTATTAATTATAGAATTGATAACATCCTTTGATAAACCTTTTTTAAGTGAAGCTTTGATATCAACTTGGTATTTCAGACTATCATCATCTGAAATTAATGCTTCACCCTTCACAGGTATAGTTTCGGGTAAAGCATAATATTTAGCTAAACTTTCTGGAACACTTATATAAAAATAATATGGATGTTCGCCTTCCAATATATATTTTCTAGGTTTATCTCCAAATTTATAAGTTACACGAAAGGAGACTGAGTTGTCAGAAGAATCATGAGATATTTTGAAAGCATAGACAATAAAGGCATTAGATTCTTCAAAATGAATCCCCGTTAAAAAAGGCTCACTCATTTCATTGTTCTGATTTTCATTTTTCTTTTCACTTTTGCTCTTGCTTGTCTCATTGTCCACGTTACTGTTAAGATTTTTATTATCTGTAACCATCTCTTTAGTATTACTGCTACAGGCTACCAGAGTTATAATTACAAATAATAAAATCCATAAACTAGTTTTTTTTATAATAATATCTGCCACCTCCTTAAGCATATAAAAAAAGGAAACCAGTTTATAAAATTGGTTTCCTATATTTTTTTACAATTTTCTGACAAATATACTATCAGAAAAATCTGAAGTAGTCCAATTTCCAGAGTTATAATTTCTGCTAACAACCACACCAGAAGTATTAGCTCTTTCGATATAGCCACTTGTCTTTACTACTACACTCCCAGCTTTAATAGTGTAAACACTTTTCGCTGGAATAGACCATGTAATGCTAACTGATTTATTAGATTCTACTCCGGCATTTACCTCCAGAGATGCTTTAACTTTTTGGGCCATAACATTCAGTTCAGTCTCACCACCAACCGAAACATTTGCAAATTTGCGTATGCTTACCGTTCTCGTTACCGAAGTTGTACCAGCTCCAGTATTAGTTACTTCCATAGAAAAGTCAGCAGATTTTTCTCTCGTTGTTGAATAGGGCTCAAAATAAGTCCCCGCCCCAGGATATTTAGCCTCTGCAAAAATCTCGATTCCAGAAGGGTTAATTGCTTTCTCATAAGTTGCTTCAGTAACACTTTCTGCATAAACTGAACTAGAACCTATTGACAATAAAGTTATTACGCCTAACAAAGATAAACTTTTCAATTTTTTCATATATTATCTCCTATTCTTTTTTTACACTCATAATTTATGATAGAATATTATGGATGTATGATCATTATAATCAAAATATACTAGAAAAAAATAATCATATTTACTTATTTCTTAACGGTTATAAATACCTAATTATGTTATATTTTGTATTAATATGTCGAAATTTTTTGATCTTTTATTTGTTAAAATATAACATAAATCATATGTTATTTATTAATTTTTAATTAAAAGGACTCCATTCTGATTACACATTTGGTATTATTCCCTAACGGTAGAACAGTGAAAAAAGACTTGATTATTTTATGGAGTTTAAGGACACTGTAGATTTGGAGAGATTTTTTACTAGCGAAGAAAGAGCAAAAGTTCACAAAGTACGAGAGCTAAACGTTTACATAAAAGGAAACTAAAAAACACAAACGGATCGTTTGTGTTTTTTAGTAATTAGTTCGACCAAAAAATTACTCTTGAATTTTTTTTGCAATTTCAATCAACTCATCAAGAGTGCTATTAAAAGAGGAAACAGTATAAAAGTGATCTTTCGTAATCAGATGAACAACCTTTCTTGCTTGCCCGTCAACATAAACAGCAGTATGGTCGTTGATTTTAGTCGACTCAACCTTTTCCTCTTTATATGAGTCTTTCAAACTCTCAATAGTAGCCTGTTCATCCATGTGGGATTCGGTTTGAATGACCATAATTTCTTTTCCATCATTCCCGCGATATGATTGTCTAATAACCAATCCATTCTCGCCTTTTAGTGCTGTTGTGTTTAATGGTTTCAAACTTACGTCCCCAGCCGCTGCTGCTGTTTTAAGCGAGGCTCCCTGCGCTAGATTAGGAATATGGATATCTTCTGCTGGTACATCAGATATGTTTATGAGTCCTTCGATATCAGTAGAGCTTTCAACTACTGTCTCTGCTGGAGTTTCCGTCGGCGCTTGTGCTGTTGAAGCATCAATCGCTTCTGCTTTCGTCTCAACCGGAACCTGTAATGGAACTTCCGATTCGGCAGCATAGGAATTATATACAAATACACCACTACCTATTACGAGTGCACCACCTAATGCTACAGCAACTAATTGTTTTTTCAAATTAAACCCCTCCTATTAATATACTGTACCTGAAGTAACGGTCCTATTATTGGTTTTATACAAAACTGCATATCTCATACCACTACCACTATCTCCTGTCCCATAAAACACGTAATAAGTCGAACTGTCAGGAGTAGATAAGAAGAAAGATCTTCCTGGAACTTCAACAGAGACATTATAGTTCATTCTATTCCAAGTCCCCGAACCAGCTATTCCATCTGCTGTTAGTCCTTTAGCACTTTAAAAATTTTGGAGCCCCGATTTCACACCGCTACCAAAACTTCCATCAATCGTTCCTACGGTTCCCTGTTGTCCATAGGCCCATAAATTTGCTAAATTTTTAGTCCGGCTCATTTAGCTCCTTGTTCTGATCAAATAGAAATAATCCCCTTCTTCCCGAGACAAGAATGGACTTTATTAATCAGACTGATTATGTAAAAGGTTATTTGTATGTGTTTATAACTAATAAAGAACGTACAAAATACAGCTACACTAATAATAGCTGCATATTGCATTTGGTTGTCTTTCCTTACATTATAAGTTTATTTTTGTAATTCTTCAACAAAACTATGGGCAATTCTCCCAATCTATCAGAGGCACACTGCGGAATTGAACCGCACAAGGGGTCCGACCAGGCTGTTACTGTTTCCGTTGGTAAACGGGTTCCTTGCGCCAACGTATGCCATTAAACCCAGACTAATCTAGGTAGGAATTCTGGGGTAGCTTCATGGAAATGGAAAAATCAAAAGTCTATACATGATTATACCCCTGTCTACTTGACAGGGGTATAATCAGCTATCCTTTATTTTGTTATATGTTAGCCTAATTATTTAGCCGTTCAATAAAGCGGTGAGGCAACAGACGCGTCTAAAGGTTACTCCAGCCCAGCAGCTATATTGCTAAAAACTAAACCTGAGGATTCCCAAGCTTTTTCGCCAAGTCACGCAATGCTACGCCTCGGTGGCTAATGGCTTGCTTTTGTTCCAGCGTCAGCTCGGCCATCGTCTTTTCAAACTCCGGCAAATAAAACAACGGATCATAGCCGAATCCCCCGCTGCCTGCGGTTTCCGTTGTAATCCAGCCCTCCACCGAGCCGGTCGCTTCCAGGGTCTCCCCTGTCTGCGGATGATACAGAATCAAGGTGCAGACGAATTGAGCCGGGCTCAGCAAAGGATTTACGGTATCATCACCAAGCTGCTTCGATTCCAGAACGTCGAGCAGCTTGATATTGTTTTCGTGATCGCTGGCGCCTTCTCCGGCATAACGGGCCGAGTATACGCCCGGCGCACCGTCCAGCAAATCCACGCACAGGCCGGAATCATCAGCCAGCACAGGCAATCCGAGCACATCTCCGACCGCTTTGGCCTTTTTCAAAGCATTCTCGGCAAAGGTTTTACCATCTTCAACGACATCAGGGATGTCAGGATAGTCGTACATACTTTTGACTTCCTTGCCAAACGGAGCAAAGGCATGTGCGAACTCCCGCACTTTCCCTTTATTCTTCGTAGCGACAATAACAACCGGACCCTCCAACAGCATCAGGCCCCAGCCCCCGCACGTCCTGCTCCAATTTTGTCTGCAATCGGGCCGAGCACTTCTTTTTGACGCTCGATCATTTGCAGAATTCCTTGTTCACCCAAGCTGAGCAGTTGATCCAGCTCTTGACGGTCGAACGGACTTTCTTCACCCGTACCTTGCAGCTCGACATACTTGCCGCCACCCGTCATCACGAGGTTCATGTCTACCTTGGCCTTGGAATCCTCTTCATAGTTCAGGTCGAGCAGCGCTTTGCCGCCAACAACCCCCACGCTGACGGATGCCAGAAAATCAGTAATTGGAAAAACAGGCAGCTTGTGCTGTAGCGCAATTTTATTCACAGCAATCGCCAGCGCTACGAAGGAACCGGTAATTGAAGTCGTGCGTGTGCCTCCATCCGCCTGAATCACGTCACAGTCGAGCGTAATCGTCCGCTCACCCAGCGCCTGCAAATTCACAACCGAACGCAGCGCTCTTCCAATCAGACGTTGAATTTCCATCGTCCGGCCTGTCAGCTTCCCACGTGCAGCTTCGCGCTGATTACGCGTATGAGTCGCCCGTGGAAGCATGGAATACTCTGCCGTCACCCAGCCCTTCCCTTGTCCCTTCATAAAGGGTGGAACGCGTTCTTCCACGGTAGCTGTACAGATGACTTTCGTCTCGCCAACCTCTATAAAAACAGAGCCCTCCGCATACTTATTTACTCCTGCTGTCAATTTCATCGGGCGCAGCTCATCACCGTTTCGTCCGTTAGATCTACTCATGCTTTTTCCTCCTACGTCGTATGCAACCTGTTCTTATACGTTTATTTTACCAAAGTGTGCAGGCAAAAGCACCCCAAGGACGATTCGTCACCCTTAAAGAGGAATTTCGTTAATGTGCTGCGGCTTGGTTACAGGCTCTCCATAATTCTGATTATTTTGTCCAATCACGCTTTTTTCACCGTTCAGCTCAATCCGGATTTTGGTTTTAACCGCATCCTCTGAATTGTCTGCCGCCGTCAGCACGACCGATTCCAGAAACTCGGCAGGCACCGCTTCTCCCTTGGCAAACATATCATCCGAAAGCGATACCGTAATCACGTTATCCTTGGAGCGTTCCACGGATTTCAGAGCCGTCTCCCCTGTCATGACCTCCTGTAGTCCGTCCTGGGTCTGCGGCCCCTGGATCAACTGATGCAGCGCGGACTGAACCCGATCTTTTTCCGGGCTGACCAGCCGTGTGACAGGCACATAATATTGAACTCCAGCGGGAGATGAGGATGAAAAATATACCGTGACCGGACTGGAATCCAGCGGCGTAACGCCATGACCTACCTCCAGATTAATGCCTACTGCGCGGGTCAGCGGATGATCCAGCGGTGTGCCGCCAACAGGCATTTCATTCAGCTTTTTGCCATCCACCCAGATTTGTACACTTTGAATATCGGGACGGTCAGTCAGGGTCCAGGTCAAGCTCTCCATTAATTTGCGTTCTTCCTGTGCCTTGTAGCTGCCAAACGATTTGTTGAATTCGACGACTGCCAGCTTGTTCTTCTTGTCCACCGTCACACTCTTCACTTCTGTACCTTGGGGCAGCACGCCCTTGAAGCCCTCCGGCAATAATCCGGCATACGGCCCGCCCTCGACCAGCGTTTCCAGCGACGACTTGGCATCTGCCTGCACATCACCTGTAGCAATCGGTAAGGATACCGGGGCCAGCAAACCATTATGATCCTGTAAAAATACAGCTCTCAGTTGTCCAGTGCTGATGGGAGCTTTTCCGCTCACCGCTTTGATCATAGACTGCTCCGTCGTGGATGGCGGGGGATCAATAGACGCCGATTCATTGCCGAAAAGGCTACAGCCGGACAACAACAACGGCAGGGACAGCAGTCCTACTACAGACGTCACGCGCAATGGATGTTTTATGTTCATAAATGAAGTTCCTCCCTAACAATTTTGTACAGATTGTACTAATATGTATACGAGCCTCGCGTAAAAAATAACTACTTTTTCAGCCGACTGGACACACTGGTCATAATTGCAGTAGAAATCCAGAATGATACGAGGAGGGAAACTTCAACTTTATGGACAAGAAAAAAGCACCTTATAGTCTGAATAGTAAAAAGGTAGCCGATGCCACCCGCGAATGGCTGCACAAGCGTGGTGTAAGCATTACGGAGATCGCAGAGCTGGTCATGCTTTTACAAAAAAAATATTACCCGAATTTAACGATGGAGGAATGTATGGAGAATGTGGAAAAGGTGCTGATGAAGCGCGAGGTCCAAAATGCGGTGCTTACTGGCATCCAACTGGATATCCTTGCCGAGCAAGGCGCTCTCCTTCCCCCATTGCAGGATATGATTGAAAATGATGAAGGGCTGTACGGAGTGGATGAAATTTTGGCCTTTTCCATTGTAAATGTATACGGCAGCATTGGATTTACGAATTACGGTTATGTGGACAAGCTTAAACCGGGTGTGCTGGAACGACTGAACGATAAAAGCCTGGGGCCGATTCATACGTTTCTGGACGATATTGTCGGGGCTATCGCTGCTTCGGCCAGCAGTCGTATCGCGCATCGCAAGCAGGCAGAACGCGAGCAGGAGCTTGGGGAGGAAAGCGCCCCGGATACCACCCGTTAAATAATAACTTGCTAAATAACGACGGATAGAATACAGCAAATATATGCAGGTAAGAGGAGAACAAGATATGGCTGGAGTCTCGTCTGAGCACTTGATCTATGTAAGCAGATATATGCCGGGTCTGATTCGAATAAGAAACGATCAGACCCGGCGCATAGGGTAGACTAACGTAATGATTACAATCTAAATTTATTTTTGTGGGCGCAGTGCACGTTCTACAATTCCCAGCGTGGATTGACGAGAGAACAACCGGGATACCTGAGCTACCCAATAGTTTTGACGACCGGAAATGATGTGACTACGCCCCTTTTCAAATGCTCTCAGCGCGTTCTTCACAACGGTTTCGGGAGTTTCCCTAACTCCAATTGATGCTTCACTTGCGCCAACAATATCAAAAAACGGCGTTTCTGTTGAGCCTGGACAAAGGGCCAGAACTTTAAGCCCCCGTTTCCGATTTTCGGCCCATAGCGCTTCAGTAAAAGAAAGCACAAATGCCTTGCTTGCCCCATATACCGCCATGTACGGATCGGGCTGAAATGCGGCTGTGGAAGATACATTGATTAATCCCCCATCCCGGTTACGCAATAAATCAGGCATAAATGCATGTGTGATATCGACTAAAGCAGCCACATTGAGCATGATTTCCTCATGCTGCCGTTCTCCTGAAACCTGCTCGAAGTATCCATAGGTGGCAAAGCCGGCATTGTTAATCAAGAGATCCACCTTTAGTTGATGTTTCTGAACCTCCTGATGTAATGTTTGCGGCGCTCCTGTGGCGGAAAGATCGAGTGCGATGACTGTTGTCTTTACATTGTATTTAGCAGAAAGCTCTTTAGCCAACGCCTTCAACTTCGTTTCATTACGTGCCACCAAAATGAGATTGCATTTTTGAGCTGCCAGCGAATAGGCAAAGGCTTCGCCAATACCAGATGATGCACCTGTGATCAGAGCTGTTTTGTTTGCGTACATAAACATAATGAATTACCTCCATTGTATCTTTGTTTTATTTTAGAAACATTGTTACCATTACTGCAAAATGAACTGAAGTCACCTATTATGACGACCTCAGTACATCTTATATCTTAAGATTGGGATGAGGATGTTTTAAATGCTGCGAGCGTATTCTTCAGAGTAAATGCATACACCTCTTGAGCCATACCTACTTCTGAAAAATGACCTGCAAACTGAAGATGTATGACTCCATGTAAAGCAGACCAAAACATCCGGACAACCAGCAGCGGATCATGTTCTTCCAGTTCACCCTGCACCATTGCGTGTATGACGGTTTCCAGAATTCGAGATAGTGCCGTAGTCGTACCCTCCAAGCTGTGTTCGTCCGGCTTGAAATCAGATACCTCCCCGCCAAACATCATTCTGTAATAACCGGAATGAAGCTGTGCAAATTCCCAATAGGCCCAGCCTAGTGCCTCCAGATCAGCGAGTACGTCCTCAGTCTTCGGAACTTGTTGAAAGGTTTCGGCTAATAGCCGACATCCATCCAGGTGCATTTCATTGGCAAGACCATCCTTGCTGCCAAAAATACTGTAAATAATCTTGGTGGAGCAGCTTAATTTCTGGGCAACTCGTCGTACCGTCACGGCCTCAGGCCCTTCTTCCGCTAGAAGGATACATGCGGCATCAATGACATTTTGACGTAGCAATTGCTGCTGCTGTAGCTTCACTTCCGAATAGGTTTTATAGGGATGCGATGGCTCGGACATTGTTTAATGCACTTCCTTACTATTTTTAACATAGAGTTTGAATATGTTCTTATCAGAAACGTCGTTACCAATAAGAATCATAGTATTCTAAATCTGATTTTTTGTCAAATTCTAAAATTGCTACAGCATCAATAGGCAATGCCTACCCGTGTGTGCAGAAAGTCGGTGCTACTCAACTGACGATAGGTAAAATCGGCCGTGTCTGCGGTGGAAATTTGTGTACCGCCCTCGGGCAGCAGATCCTTTTCCACCCGGTATATGCCCGTCCGCACTCCGTCCGGCAGATAGGTTGGGCAGACAATCGTCCAGTCCAGCGCCGAATCGCGCAGCCGTTCGTACACCCGGCGGTGTTCCTCAGCCGCACGAGTGCTGCGCCGCCGAGTCTCGGAGGATTCATAGCGATACAAGCCCGACTCCGTCCGGCTCTGCAAAATCCCTGCCGTCCCTACTGTAATAAGCCGGGGAACGGACTGCTCCTGCATAAGCCGGATCAGCAAACGGATATTCACGGATAAGGTCGTGGTTCCATCCGTATTCAGCGCGCTGATGACAGCCGTCCCCCCACCCTCCAGTGCTTGCGCTACATCCTCAGCGATGGTGGCATCTCCTTGTACAATCTGGAGTAGCGTCCCATATCTTAATATGTAATCCTCCAGCTTGTCCGGTGCACGAACAAGGGCTGTAACGGTATGACCGTCTGCCAATGCATATTCCAGAATAAAACGCCCCACACGTCCGGTAGCCCCCAACAGCAGCAAATTCATAAAAGCCTCTTTTCCGGCATGGATGCCGTTGATCCTTCTGTTAACTTTCGCAATTATTTCCCGCGAAGTGGATAGAAACGTGCGATAGGGTTCGTCTCGCTCATCGAGGCCCGACCACGTCGCTCCAGCTCCACCAGATGGGCCAGAGTCTCGGACATGGCAAACCGTAGCTGGTGAATACCCAGCTTGTCGCTGAACACAGCGATACACAGCTCATAGGCTGTACTACCCTCTGGCTGCATCAATTCATGGAACTTGTCCAGTCGTTCCTCATGATGCTCCAGCAGCGCCTGCGTCCGTTCACGAAAATAACCAAACGGATTACGGTGCCCCGGATATGCCCACGCTACCTCCAGCTCGCCAAGACGCTGCAAGCCGTCTAAAAAAGACTGCAAGGGCTGGGCATCACTCCCCGGCAGCAGACTGATATTAGGCGAAATCCTTGGCAAAACTGCGTCACCGCACAGAATAACGCCGCTATCCGGCTCATACCAAGAGACATGTCCGGGCGCATGCCCCCCTGTCTCAATGGGCAGCCAGCTACGTCCACCCCATTCCAGACGGGCATCCTCCCCGGCAGGAATAACAGTGATGTCAGGCTGTGGATTCACTTGCAGATGAGCCTGCTGCATGTGCAGCTCCAAGGCCGCTACCTGCTCCACAGGAAAGCCGTGACGGACAAAAAAGCTTGGCAGCCTCTGCTCCATCGGCATAGAGATATCCGCTTGCGCATCTGTGTGGCCCCACATCATCATCGCTTCCTGATGGCTTCGCGCTGACATATGTACACGAGCCTGACCTTGCTGCTGCATCCAGCCCGCCAAGCCGTAATGATCCGGGTGATGATGAGTCACCACAATGTCCGAGATATCACCAAAGGACATTCCTAGCTCCTGGAAGACATGCGCCCATTCTTCCTCCGTATCCGTACTGCGCGGGCCGGGGTCTACGATCGTAAAGCCGTCCTGCCCCTTCAGGACATAGCTGTTCACCCAACGCAGTGGAAAGGACATGGATATTTTGACCTGAAAGCCTCCATCTATTCGTTCACACGGCGTCAGCTCTGGCATCCTCATGGCTTCCTATCCGCCTTTCCGTATCAAGCACGCACGCCGACAAAAATCATTCGGGGCGATGCATTTTCAATATATTTATCTTCGTTATAGCTTCCATGTACCTGCTCTACAGACAGTCCGGATTCCTCCAGCAAAGCACGGAATTTTTCATATGGGTACAGCTTGACGCGCTCATGATACACACGTGCAGGCTCTTCACCCGCTACTACTATTGGACGAATGGCGATCTGTTTTTTCACAAATCCGTCCTCGATAACCCGATGCTCCTCAATCTGACTTCCTTCATCCTCCCGTGACGAATGCGGCACCAGATGAGCAGCTACGTACGCAGGATTCAGATAATCTATAATAAAACGTCCGCCCGGCTTCAGCAGCCGATAAATTTCTTTTAATACTCTAAGCTGCTCCGCGTCCTCCTCAAAGTAGCCGAAGGAAGTAAACAAATTTACCACCGCATCAAAGCTTTCCTCCAGCGGCACCTCTCTCATATCGCCCTGATGCCAGCTAACCCGTCCTTCAGGATCGGAAGCATGTGCCTCACGCAGCAGCACACCGGACAAATCCACGCCCGTTACCTTATAGCCGGCATCTGCGAGCGCAAGAGAATGACGTCCCATGCCACAGCACAGGTCCAATACGCTGGAGCCCTGCGGCAATTTGAGCCAGGAGATCATTTTCTGCACTTCCTGATAGGCTCCCTGAAAATCGCGATGCTTGTATACTAATAAGTAATCTTCCCCAAAGCTCTGCTCATACCATTCTGTCATATTCCTTCTCCTCCATGAACTCATTTCGCTCTATTACATACTATATTAGCTTTTTTAAACTGGAAACCCAAAAACATTACGATTAAGCAACATGTTACAATAACCATATTTATGCTTAAATATTCATAGGAACTTCATACCAGCTTCATGCGATTCACCCCATTTTATCATTAAAATGAATCAAGGGAACGCCTTTTGATACTATTCATGAAGGAAAGGAGCGGCAACGTTATGATTCAAATCGGACTGACGGGTTGGGGCGATCACGATGATCTGTATCCGGTCGGCACCAAAGCCAATCAAAAATTAAGCGTCTATGGAAGCCATTTTTCGGTGGTGGAGATGGATAGTTCTTTTTATGCCGTACAGCCTACGGATCGTATGGCACGCTGGGCGACCGAAACCCCTGACTCGTTTTCATTTCTCGTCAAAGCCTATCAGGGCATGACCGGGCATACGCGCGGCAAACAGCCTTATTTCAAAACAACGGATGCCATGTACGAAGCATTGCATACCTCTATACAGCCTCTCCGCGAAGCGGGCAAGCTCAAGGCTGTGCTGTTCCAGTATCCTCCCTGGTTCGACTGTACACGTGAGAACGTCGCCGTGCTGCGTGATACGAAAAAAAGGATGGGAGATGTCCCATCCGTACTTGAATTCAGACATCAAAGCTGGTTCACACCCGAGTTTCGAAAGCAAACGCTGGCATTTATGCGTGAGGAAGGCTGGATACACAGCGTATGCGACGAGCCGCAGGCGGGACTGGGGTCCGTCCCGATTGTGCCGCAGGCTACGGACAGCAATATGACAGTGGTACGTCTCCACGGACGGAATGTGTCCGGCTGGAATCAAAGCTCCGCACCCAACTGGCGAGAGATTCGTTACCTGTATCGGTATAATGAGAGTGAGCTGGCCGAATGGAAGGACCGTTTACTGGAGCTGGAGCAGCAAAGCCGCGAGGTGTGCGTTATTTTCAACAACAACTCAGGTGGAGATGCCGCCGCCAATGCCAAGCAGCTCATGACCATGCTCGGCATGGAGCCTAAACCCTTTCCACCCCGCAAGCCGCCCGAAGAGAACAATGAACCGGAACAGCTTGAACTATTTTGAAGGACGAGCTGAGGATGAACGGTTTTGAATAGCACTCCTGAGCTTGCGTTCGTTATCCAGCAAATGCGGGTCCTCAGGCAAGTATCGCAAAGCTTTTTGGTTATGCTCATTGGAAGCGTCCAGCTTGCCCAGATTGGCGCAGCAATGACTGAGTCGTACATGCGGCAGCCAGGAGTAGCAGGGCAGCAGAACAGCTCGCAAACCAGACACACCCTGCTGCTCCAGTGCTTTTTCGTACCAATAGGCGGCTATGCTCCACTCTTTTCGTGTGAAAAACCAGTCACCGATCATGCAGCACAGGTCCGCTTGCGGCACATCATATCGGAAGGAGCGCAGCAGACTATCCAGCTGTTGCTCCGGCTCCCCGCGATGAAGATAGCATTCCGCCAACCGTACGCAAGCGGTAATCCGGTCTTCCCGGTAGCCGCTCGGCTCACCCAGCAGGAGATTGAACGCCTCTGCCGCCTCGGCATATTCCTTGCGATCAAAGCACTCATTCGCGTGAAAATACAGCAGTCGTCCCTCCAGCTTGTCAGTTTCGCTGATCCAGCGGGCAAGGATACGTTGATTACGAAGCGTGTGATTTTCCATGCGACGGTGTGTTACAGCCACATCGGAATGGGCGATTCGCCCCTCGGGTATCACCAGATCCTCGTGCAGACGCCCTGCCCAGCGGTATAGCCGCTCTCGCTTTACGAGACGAATACGGCGCGAGGTGAATAATGGCTCCCCCCGATCACCTTCCGCCAGATGGAGTGGCATCACCACCGCGTCAATGTCCGTAGACAAATGCCGCTTCAAGGAACGCAGGCGCTCCCGATCCGGCTCCAGCAGCAGATCGTCCGCATCCAGCCACAGAATATAGGAACAAGTCGCCTTGCCGAACGATCCGTTGCGGGCGGCGGCAAAATCGTCGTTCCAGTCGAATGTATACACCCGGTCCGTATAACGGGCTGCAATGGTCTTCGTCCGATCCGTGGAGCCTGTGTCCATGATGATGATTTCATCCATCAGGTCCGCCACCGAATCCAGACAGCGGACAAGTGTCTGCTCCTCGTTTTTCACAATCATACACAAGCTGATGGTGACGGGAGGTTTAGTTATAGAGCCTTCTGAGCTACAGCTATGCGTTTTGGGCATTTCCGTCGTCATGACTTCACGCCATCCCCTTTACCGTTGGCTGTGTTCCCGGTCTATTTTCCGGTAGACCCGCCATCAGTATATGCACCTTTCCCTTCATGCTGCACCTTGCCTGCCTCCTCAGGACATGCAGCCCTCTCCGGTGGCAATGCCCGCTCCTCCATGTGTCGAATTCGCTGTACTGCCTTGTCGAGCGCTGCCTTGCGCTGATTCATTTTGCGAACATGCTGCTGCTCCACCAGCCGGAATTGTTCCTCGTCCAGCTCCATCCAGCGGGCCAGATGCTCTGCCCCCGGCTTGGCCTCACGCAGCTCTTTCGCTTTTTTACGGCCTGCGAAACACAAATATTTGTGATGCACCTCCAGCGCTTGTTCATCAACATAAGGAAACAGCACACCGGACAGGCTCCCGGCATAGTAGGTCCGCTTGTGATCGTGAAACGGATGATATCCATAGGGGACAGACAGGACGAGTGTCCCTCTTTTATGAAGCAAACGGTAGGCGTGAGCAAGCAATGTATGAGGGTGTGCAAAATGCTCCAAAATCTCGCCTAAAATAATCGTGTCAAATCCGCCGGGCGGACGTTCGAATTGAGCAATATCCTTTAACTGAAAATGAACTCTTCCACGAACAGGTGCAGATTCCTGTCGAAGTTCTTTTTTTGCATATGAAATACTGCTCTCTTCCAAATCAATGGCCGTTACCTCAAAGCCTTCCCGCCCGAGCAAAATGGACGTGATCCCCTGACTACATCCAGCATCCAGCACGGTATGACCCTGCACATGGCGGCAAATCCAGTGGATTCGGTTGCGGGTAGCCTCATGAGATTCTTCCGAGTTAATCTGCCCGTAATAGCGCTCATTTACCTGATCACGGTTAGCCAACAGCGGCGCCCCCTCCAATACCGGGATGCCCCAGTATCACAACATGCCCACCAGTGCAATGCACCGTCGCATTGCGTGTATCGAACACCAGTGGCGCATGGTCGACCAAATGCTGGTAATCCAGCACAGAATGATCGGTCGTGATCACGACGATATCTGCACTTTCCCACAGCCGGGTGTTCGCCGCACGAGATGGGATGACCTCGCCGTTCAGCTTAAAGCTCTTTACATACGGGTCGGTGAAGCTCACCAGAGCACCCATTTCCTTTAAGTGCTCAAACAGGACAAGAGCAGGGGATTCCCGAACATCATCAATGTCTTTTTTGTAGGCAACGCCCGCCAGAACGATCTCGGCCTTGTTCACGGCTTTACCTTCCTGGGCGAGCAGAGTTTCAATTCGCTCCGCAATATACAGCGGCATACGCCGATTCATACGGTCTGCCAAATCCACAAATTCCAGTGGAAACCCATGCTGCTCGGCTTTCCATGACAAATACAGCGGATCGACCGGAATACAGTGCCCCCCGATCCCAGGCCCCGGATAGAACGGCATATAGCCGAAGGGCTTCGTCGCCGCCGCATCCAGCACCTCCCATATGTTGATGCCGATTTTCTCACAGGCCGCTGTCAGCTCATTGATCATCCCGATGTTGACGCTGCGGAACGTATTCTCGAACAGCTTTGCGGCTTCTGCGACTGTTGTCGAGCTGACCGGAACCATTTGCTCCAGAAAGGAGCCGTAAAAGGCTACTCCTGCTGCCAGACAATCCGGCGTACAGCCGCCAATCACCTTGGGCGTGTTCCGAATGTTAAAATGAACACTGCCCGGATCGACACGTTCTGGTGAAAAACACACGTAAAAATCCTGACCTACCGTCCAACCCCTGCGCTGTTCAATCACCGGGCGGATCAGTTCCTCCGTCGTTCCCGGATACGTGGTGCTTTCCAGAATGAGCAGCGTCTGTTTTTGCAAATGGGGAATAGCCTGGTCGATAGCCGTTTCGATATAGGACGTATCCGGCTGATGGTCATCCGTCAGTGGCGTAGGCACGCAGATGACGACGATATCCGAATGCTCCAGCACCTGGATATCCGCAACCGGATGTAATCGCTGCCCGATCAGCCCCTCCAATGCATCATCGCCAATATCTATGATGTACGATTGTCCTTGAAGCAGCTTGGCTACTTTGGTCGGATCGGAATCCACACCATACACGTCATAACCAGCTCGTGCCATTTCCACAGCCATCGGCAGTCCCACGTAACCGAGGCCGATCACCGCAACCTTTACCGTGCCTTTACTTATTTTTTCCATAAGTTGCAAAATACCCACCTCTTTCATCGTTACTCCATACCTCGCAATAGCTCAGCAATGCCTGCGCGGTCCATTAACTCATCGTCCGAGCGGTATTGATCAAAGCTCACCCGTTCCAGCCCGCCATATTGGCTCAGTAATCGCTTGTTTGCCTGCTGTGGGAGAATGACAAAATAACGATCATCATAGCGGTACGTGTGCGGCACCTCATAAGGAGAAATCAACACTTCGTGCAGCTTTTCCCCACCACGAATGCCGATTTCTTTTACTTTCAAGGCTGGCTGGCCCGCCTGCTCCTTCATCACTTCCGCCAGATCTGCAATGTTGCAGCCCTTCATTTTCATAACCAGCGTCTCTCCACCAATCGCCGCCACAGAAGCCTTCAGCAGCAAGCCAATAGCCTCACCAAGCGTGAGGAAAAAACGGGTCATATCAGGACTGGTCAGCGTCAAATCCTGCCCTTCCGCGATCTGGCGCTTGAACAACGGCACAACACTTCCGCTTGTACCCAGCACATTGCCGCCGCGAATGCACACAAAACGGGTGCGCTCGCTCAGATCGTTGGCACGAATCATCAGTCTTTCGCCAATCGCCTTTGTCATGCCATATACATTCACCGGGTCTACTGCCTTGTCGGTAGAGACGTCAATAACCTTGGTGACTCCCTGCTCAATACTGGCCCGGATTACATTTTGCGTACCGTATACGTTCGTCTTGAAAGCCTCTTCTGGCTGTCTCTCGCACACGGGGACATGCTTCAACGCCGCCAGATGGAACACATAGTCCACCCCGCGACATGCCTCTTGCAATGGTTGTAGATCCCGAATATCACCTATAACGAAATTCAACCGGGGATCAGATTGGAATTGACGCTGCATGGCAATCTGCGCAAATTCACCACGTGAAAAAATACGTATTTCCGCTGGCCCTTCCTTGAGTAATTCCGCCGTCAGACGCTGCCCCCAAGATCCCGTCCCTCCGGTCACCAGCAGTTTTTTTCCTTTGAACAATATAATCTCCTCCTGACCGTTACGAATTTGCGGCGCCTGTTCCCAGAAATTCAGCCAGCACAGCCTTCATGTCATCCTCTGTCAGCCGATCCTTCACTGGCACTTTTTTTACGGAAGTATTTGCGGAGTGAATGACGTTCACGTAGTTGCGATGCGAAATCACCTCATGCAGCAGCTCCGTTACATATCCATGCGTGCCCTTGCCGGGAATGACGACACGATAATCCTCCAGATAATCCTTCGCTTGATAGCGGAACACATAAAAGGAGGGCGAACGGTGAAACACCGGTGCCATCTGACCTTCTACGGCATCCCACAGGTAACCCATCTGATTCACCAGCGCTACCGTGTCCGGCTGAAATTCGTAATCATGCAGCTGCTGTACAAACGATTGGTGATACAAATCGTCGGAATCAATTCGAGCAATCAGCAGTTCGTCCGCAGCTTCGATATACGCATGAATCCGGCGCTTGCTTTCGATGCTGGTACCAAAGCGGATATGGTCGGGAATCGGCTCACGCTTGGCTAATTCATCCTCCACGATGTCACTGCATCCTCCCGCCAGCTTGACGACAGACAAGAAATCCGCATTCGTCTGACTGAGCAAGCTGCGCAGCGTAAAGGTTCTGAATACATCCAGCCGCTCGCTGATCCACTCCCGTGTCAGCCGATTGGGATTCATCCCGTAGTTATTAAAATTAATCTCAATGACAATCTTGCGATTCATTCAGCTTCCTCCCTTTCAACCGTCTCTTCACAAGTTATGGAACTGCTAGAGAAACGGCACGTACAGATGCATCAACTCTTACAATAAATAGGTAGAATCCAAAAATGAATAGCCGATCATACAAAAACCTTGCCGCTTTCGACATATGATAGAATACAGAGTTTTTTGCACCATTCTAAAGATAGACAGGGAGGAAGCATATATGACTAAGCCAAAGTATCTGGAGATCGACGAGGTACTGAATCATTTGAAGTTGGCACTGGATCAACAGCAGCCCTTTTCGCTCATTCGGATCGGGGATGGCGAAAATTTGATTTTGTCTCAGGATACCGTCTGGCCGATGAAAAAGGTGTTGCAGGAACGATGGGCGGTCAAGGCCAATCTCGGACAAAAGGGACTGTTTCTGCCGAATACGGAATTGCGAGATGCGGTGGCCGAGGCAGTACGCAAAGCCAGCATTGCTGGCATCCTGCCTTACGATGACGAATCTATCAAAGCGCCATCCTATATGAAGCGAGAGCTGACTGACCAGGTTTTTACTCACTACGGCCTCTCTCCTGCGCTAACTTGCCATGCCTGCCTGAACCGGTATTTGGCTGCGACACCCGCTTTCTGGGACATGCTGAAAAATCGACGCATCCTGCTCGTCACCCGAACAGCCGCCGAAGTGAAGCCCGTCCTTGAAGCTGAGCCGTATCAGCTGCATATCCCGCACACGCTTGCATTTCATCAATATGAACAAATGGATGAAACGCTCCAGTGGATCACAGCGCATAAAGATGACTTTGAGATTGCGCTATTCTCCTGCGGGGTCAATGCGGTCGTTCTGGCGCAAAAAACGGCAGAACTCACTGGCAAGGTAGGGATAGACTTCGGCAAGGCGATTAACATCGTGATGTTCGGCAAAGCGAATTAATGGATAGCCTTGGCTTCTCTTATCAAGAAAAGCACCAGCACATTCAAGATTTGCTGGTGCTTTTAGCTATTACAAACCGTCCTAAAGTCCGTGGTCGCATGGAATATCTATTTAAAGCCATGAAACCTTACTTGCTTAAAAATAGACTTTGAGATTTCCCGTCACTTATTTTACAATATTATAGAAACTAGAGTTAAATTTGGAGATTATAAGGAGGAGATTAGAAATGACACCTAACAAGAAATTGAAGACATATCCACTTACCAAAGCTAAGCATGTAAAGGTTCACGGTCGAACTACGCAAACACTTACACCACTAACTCTATTTTGGACAGGCAGCGGCATTGAATTGAATATCAAGGGCTCGGAGCTGTGGATTGAAATGGAGGCCGATTACCAGGTGTATGAGCACTGGATCAGTATTGTCATCAATGGTGCCCCGATGAGTCGCTTGATGGTGACGGCAGGACGGCATTGGATTTGTCTTTTGAGAGGAATGAATCCTGACATGGTTAAAAATGTCCGGGTGGTCAAGGATGTCCAGCCTATGAGCTCGGACTCGCGCTGCTTGTTGCAAATTCATGCCCTGAGGGTTGACGGTAAATTGCTGCCTGTCACAGATAAGCCCCACAAGGTGGAATTTATCGGTGACAGCATTACCTCAGGAGAAGGAACGATTGGAGCAAAGGAGGAGACAGACTGGGTCCCCATGCTGTTCACGGCACTACGCAATTATACAGCCATAGCTGCCGAAGCACTGAATGCGGACTACCGAGTGTTATCACAAAGCGGATGGGGTGTCCTAACAAGCTGGGATAATAATCCGCATGCGAACATTCCGGCATATTATGAGCAGGTATGTGGTGTGCTCACTGGAGAGCGAAATAAAGCATTAGGGGCATTTTCCGATCATGATTTTACCTCATGGCAGCCGGATGTGGTCGTGGTGAATTTGGGGACTAATGACGGGGGAGCCTTTTATTCTCCTGCATGGACGGACCCCGTAAGTGGGAAAGTGTACAAGCAACGCTTGAACGAGGATGGCACATTCAATGAAGAAGATTCACAAGCTTTTGAAAACGCTACCACAAATTTTCTTGTCAAGCTTCGTACCTGTAATCCCGCTGCCCATATTGTTTGGGCCTATGGGATGCTTGGTACTCCGATAATGCCAGCGATTTACCGGGCGGTAGACGCGTACAAGAAAAGTACGAGGGATCGGAATGTGTCCGTGTTCCAACTGCCTAACACGATGGAAGAAACGATAGGGTCTCGCAGCCATCCAGGGCTTCTCGCCCATACCCAAGCGGCAAATGTGTTGACAGGGTATTTGCGAGAAATTTTAAAGAATTAGAATCCATGAAGTAGAATCAACTCTGTTGAACCACGCTCATGAAGTAAACATAACATCACAACACCCAGGATATTTGTGCTCTGGGTGTTGTTGCTGACCATCATAGGAGAACCATGAACAGTCGGCAAGTTCTTCATAAGGAAATTCTCGTCTGATATATTTAAAAAAAAGGAGTCGAAGCGATGCCAGTAAATACCTCTGGACCGTTACGAACGGTCGTCGATACCCCCGAAATATAAGAGGAATACACCGTTTGTATCGCCCATGGCGCGGAAAGATCCTGTGCATTAAAAGCTTGTGTTTCATTAGCCCCTGTAGCTCCCAATACCCCTTCGGCTCGGTAGACTACCTCGCTCGGGTCATAATCGGTGCCACGTACGATTTCAACCGCATACGTATCTCCCAGTTCACCAATCAGACCCATGGAACCGCTAAAGGTCACAATCGGACCCGGTACAAGAAAAGTTCGCAGGGTAATCAAACCAAACCGCTCCGGTTCAGGACCCAGCTGGACATCGGGACCCTCACCTGATTTTGATGAATTTGTTGAACTTCTCATATCCAGAAAAAAACCCATTGCTTATCCCTCCAAATTGCAAGATACTCCATGATATGCGAGAAATTCTTAAGCGACTTGGACAAATTAGCAATAAATCTATCAATTCAGCTTAAAATAACCGATAGTAAATACATATGATATAAGCACTGGAAATGAATATGTAGATAGAAAGCAGGGGGTTTGATGAAACAACTGAAAACTTTAACGCTTCGCAAAAAATTGACAGCAGCATTCCTGCTGGTCATGCTTGTTCCTAGCATTATTGTCAGCTCTTTTTCTTATCAGGCAGCGTATAACCAGACAGACCAGCAATTAATGGACAGTGCGACGACTAGCGTTACCGCAGCCGACCGCGCAGTCACCCAGACGATTCAAGCCAAAATTGCAGATATCGAATATTACGCTACTACGATGACAGCCAGTGACAACACTCCAGATGCAGATGCAGCACTCCTGACGGAGCTGCAAATCTATTTGAAAATGCATGCGGAAGCCCTCGATATGTTCGTAGGAACTCCCGAAGGAAAACTCATCATTGGCAAAGCCACAGGACTGAACGTTGACCCTCGTGAGCGTCCGTGGTACAAACAGGCCATGGAGAAACCCGGACAAACGGTGATCAGCCCTGTCGGACTCAATTCGAACAAGGTCGCTGTCGTGTACATTTCACGTACGCTTCCTGACAATAGCGGTGTTCTCGGTCTTTCCCTGAACCTGAATAATTTAAAGGAAATTACAAATTTAAAAATCGGGCAGCAAGGATATGTCATGATATTGGATAACACCAAGCGTATCGTTACTCACCCGACAGAAGTCAGCGGAAGTACCCAATTGGGGGAAAAACTGTCGTAACTGTTTGCCTCCAAGGAAGGCAGCCTTAATTATGATCTGAATGGCGTTTCCAAAAACCTGATTTTTAAAACCAATGCTCTGACAGGCTGGAAAATTGCCGGAACGATGGACAAGTCGGAAACGAGTGCCTCCGCCAAGCCGATCCTCATCACGACCATCGTGGTGCTGGTCATTTCAGCTATCATTATCGGTGTGCTGGCGCTGTGGCTAATCAGCAGTATACTCAAACCAATCCAAAGATTGCGTAATTCTATGGATGCTATCAGCCAAGGTAATATTTCCATTAATGTGGCTACGACCAGCACGGATGAAATCGGTGAATTATCGAGATATTTTCAGCAAATGGTAGATAATCTGCGTAACATGATCAGAGAAATCCAAGCCATGACAAGCAATCTATCGGCCTCCTCGCAAGAGCTCGCCGCAGGTGCAGAACAAACAACCCATGCGATTGAGCATGTGACCGAAGCCATTCAGGATGTAGCCGCAGGCAGCGAAAGACAAGCCAACAGCGCCAAAGAAAATCAGGATCGTGTGTCAGGCATGTCAACAGATATCGCAGCCATGACCGAAGCTATGACTGAAATGACCACCTACTCTTCACAGGCCATTCAAGCGTCGGATGCAGGCAGTGAGCATATCGGCAATAGTGTCGTTTCCATTGATGGCATTCGTACTACAGTGGAAGAGCTGGATGCGATTATCGGCGCCTTGAGTGAACGTTCCGGGCGAATCGGAACCATTGTCACCGTCATTACAGAAATCGCCAGCCAGACCAATTTGCTTGCCCTGAACGCTTCTATTGAAGCAGCACGCGCCGGGGAGCATGGTAAAGGCTTTGCTGTCGTAGCGACTGAAGTCCGCAAGCTGGCGGAAAACTCCGCTCATTCGGCACAACAAATCCGTGAGCAGATTCAAGGGATTCAAAACGGCGTCTCCGAGGCCCTGACCGCGATGGAATCTGCCAAAGAACGCGTAAGCGAAGGCATCCATTCGGTTGACCTATCCGGCCGCTCCTTCTCCCGTATTCGTAGAGCGATCGTCAAATCCGCGAAGCAGCTCGACAACGTGGTAGTCTCTACAGCCGGAGTAGCAGATGGCACGAATGCAGTGGTCGGCAGCATGGAGGAAATTACTCGTATTGCCGAAGAAGCAGCATCCCATACCGAGACGGTATCCGCAGCCGCAGAGGAACAACTCGCCTCCATGGAAGAGATCGGTTCGTCTGCCGCAGATTTGACCCGTCTGGCAGAACAGCTTCAAGATTTGCTAACACAATTCCAATTGGATGAAACAAATGACCCTTCTGACCGATAAATAGAATGAGTCTTCATCACAAAGGAGGAATGAAAACATGGATATCGCAGCATTATCAACGGGTATGAGCCAGGCCAGCTTGGCGCAAGCCGTGAGCGTGAAAGTATTGAGTATGGCTAAGGATCAAGCAGGTGAACAGGGACAAGCACTAATCCAGATGATGGAAAAAAGCGTACAGCCTCATCTCGGAGGTCAACTGGACCTTCGGGCGTAGCTTCACCGCTATTCGACGGGCGTTCTGTTCGGTTCTAAACGGGCCGGAGCAGATCGCCCATTTTTTAACACATCTACCATCGCGATTTTTCGTTCAGCGCAAAACGTAGTAAACTATACATATCGTCCACGGCCTTGGTTCGGAGGATAGAGCAAAAAACGCACAATGAAAGAGGAGGGTACATAAATCATGAGTTATTCTGCATATTTCGAAAAGGTCAGAGAGCAGCAGCTTGATGAGCTGAAGGATTGGTTGTCCATTCCGAGTATTTCCGCATTATCCGAGCACAAGGGAGACATTAACAAAGCAGCCGATTGGCTTGCCGCCAAACTGACGTCTGCCGGATTGGAAAACGTTGAAATCATTCCGACTAAAGGCCATCCACTGGTGTATGCGGATTATCTGCACGCACCTGGTAAACCGACGATCCTCGTGTACGGTCACTATGATGTACAGCCGGTCGACCCGCTTCATCTGTGGGAAACTCCACCGTTCGAGCCGTCGATCCGCGACGGAAAGCTGTATGCGCGCGGAGCTACAGACGATAAGGGTCAGGTGTTCTTGCACATTAAGGCGGTCGAAGCCATTTTGAAGCAGGAAGACAAGCTGCCGCTGAACATTAAATTTTGCATCGAAGGCGAGGAAGAAGTGTCCAGCCCGAGCCTGCTTGAATTTTTGCAGACAGGTGCAGACCGTCTGGCTGCCGACGCTGTACTGGTATCCGACACCTCCCTGATCGAAAAAGGCAAGCCTGCGATTTGCACAGGTCTGCGCGGATTGTGCTCACTGGAAGTTGCGATCCACACCGCCAATACGGATCTGCATTCTGGCTCCTTTGGCGGCGGGGTGCCGAACGCGTTGCATGCTCTAGTATCCTTGCTGGCAACGCTGCATGACGACAAGGGACGCGTCAGCATCGACGGCTTCTACGACGATGTTGCGCCACTATCGGCTGAGATGAGATCAGAATTCGTGAAGCAAGATTTTAATGAGAGCAAGCTGCAAAAGGATCTTGCGCTTGAATCCCTCTACGGCGAAGAGGGATTCAGCTTCGTCGAGCGTGTCGGGGCACGTCCAACGCTGGAGCTGAACGGCGTGTATGGCGGCTTCCAGGGCGAAGGCACGAAGACGGTCATTCCGAAGGAAGCTCACGCCAAAATTACGTGCCGCCTGGTTGCCAACCAGAATCCGCAGGACATTCTGGACAAAATCGAGCGCCATCTGCGCGCCCATGTTCCGACAGGTGCCACGCTGATCATCCAGCAGGGTGAAAAAGCAAATGCGTTTAACATCGACCCGTCACACGCATTTCTGCAAGCAGCGGCGGATGCTTTTGAAAAGGTATATGGTGTACGCGCCCTGTTTACCAAGGACGGCGGCTCCATCCCAATCGTGGAAACCTTCTCGCGTGTGCTAACCGCTCCAGTCGTACTGATGGGCTTCGGCTTGCCGGATGAGAACTTACACGCGCCGAATGAGCATTTTAATTTGGAAAATTTCGATAAGGGTTTGCTAACCATCGTGGAGTTTTTGAAATCTGTGTAAGCTGATACCAAAAAAGCATTCACGGCATGTGATCAACCATGCTTCGTGGATGCTTTTTTACATTGGCTGCCGTCGACTAAGAAAAACGGGTGTAGCGCAACAGATGAACCAGCCGATTCAACCGCTCTATTTCCCGATCCAACTCGTGAAGCGGTTGCCCGGCCATAGCAGCGTTCGCTCTCAGATTACGCAGCAGGTTCATTTTCCGACCCATAAGTTTCGACACTGTGGCCTTCCCCATGTTGTTCACCACGGCATATTGCGTTAGCGGGTCAAGCTCAATCCACAATACATGATGCTGTTGAAAAAACGACAATAGTTGCTTTTTCAGTTCTTCCAGTTCTTTAAGCTCACCTGTAATTTGCGGATGATGATGAAAAGCCACATAGCCCATCACCCGCAGATCACTTATGATTTGTTCCAGTTGAAGCGTTTCGTTTATGTACACATTATTCGTCCTCATGCGATTCCTTGCGCCGTTCATATCATTTTCCCGGATGACGTTCACCACCTGAATATCGTTATCTTTTTATCGGTATGCTTCCATCATATACAAAAAAACAACCGGCTTATACGCCAGTTGTTTCCCGTTCCACAAAATACTTATTGGTCATAAAGTGAGCCTTGCCTCTGGAAGTGTCGACCATTCCCTTTTTGTTGTCGAGAAAAACAATTTCCCGGCATTTGGTGCAATACCACTTGGTCCGCATAAAGGGAGATTCCGTTACATAGGATGTGCCGCATTTGCAATCTACTTTGATCAAGGTCTCTGTTGATTTGTAAGCTTGGGACAGCTCTTTCAAGCCTGTAACCGGCTGTTGAACCGGGATAATGACTTCCTGATAGCTTGAATACTGATTATGAACTTTAAAATCAGCCACCAGTTCCGCATGTAGTCCAAAGTACTCTTTGCCAATCTCGGTTACAAATTTCTTGCCGATTCTGTAACACTCAAGCCATTCCTGTATCTGTTGATTAGACAAAGGCACCGTGCCCTTGATACCGCTATTTAATGTGTAAGTCATGATGTATAAAGTATCATCTTGTCTATGTCCGTACATGAGAAGCCTCCTTATAATACACTTGATAATGTACTACAAAGCGCAAAAAACATCAATTTTATTATTTGGCAAAAGGTTATAGCTGATTTATAACGTTCAGAAAATGGACATATAGAATAAAAGCAACTGACCTAGGTCAATTGCTTTGTCTTTCCACATAGTATTTGTTGGTCATATACCATGCCTTGCCTTTTTCCGTATCCACCATGCCCTTTTTGCGATCTAGGAACACAATGTTATTGCATTCCTTGCAGGACCACTTGGTCCTTTTATGCGGCGACTCTTCTATATAGGAAGCTCCGCATTTGCACTCTACCTGAATCCATGTTTTATACTGGCTGTACGCCTCTGCCAACGGGTCTACGTCTACAGCTTTACTTACCACCGCAGGCTGTATCATGGATATATGATCCCGCTGCTCCGAGTATTCATTATGTACCTTAAAATCTGCTACCAATTCAGGATTCAAACCAAAATACTGTTTACCAACTACCGTTACAAACTTGCTGCCAATTCGATATGCTTTTATCCATTCCTGAACCTGCTTACTGGATAGGTCGACTGTTCCCTTTATGCCGCTGTTCAGCGTATAGGTCATCAAATGTTCGTTTTGTGTCATATGTCTCCCCGTTCACCTCCGATCAAGAATATACCACAGGTAGACCTAAGCAAAAGCTACTTACTGCTACCTGAAGCAACGAGCTTTTCTGCCTTGTGATCCTTTTAATACAAGTATAACTCAAAACCCGAGCCGTCTTCCATTTTGTCTATATCCTGAGCACTGATTTCGCAGGGATCTATACTCGCCTCCTTAGACTATCACAAAATGCATTTTTATCTTTTTATCACTTTGTGGTACAGTCTTCTACATTAATCATTCATGCGAGTTGGCGGATGAGCTAATGGTAGTTTCTTCCTTCCTTATATATTACAACACTTTTGCACAAATTCCTACATATTTCAGCGGTGTAATCGTTTTTTTTGAATTCATTCGTGTGATATATTTGCTCTTAGGGAGGCGAATCCATTTTGGAAAGAAAAAGTGTTATGGTGTATGAACACTCCGATTCTCTGCCCCATGTCTTTCATACCAGTCGAACCGATGTACAAATCGTTGAAGAATTCTTTTCATGGATTCACTCCCCATTTTCACTTAAATAACTCCAGGCAGGTGACGCATGCGTAATCATATAAATCAGATGACCATCACGCTCAGCCCGCAGAAGTATTGATTATACCCTTGGTTTCTCCTGCGGGCTGAGCCTTTGCCCAAGGGAGCGTGATGGTAATGAAGCCTAACCGAAAAAAACGTAATCAAGCCTATTTTAGACATCACAGAAAGCGAGTTATTCAGCGTAAGAAGCGACTTTCAGCACACCGGGGTTGGGTCGCCAAATTCGACGGTGCATTCTCCAAAGGGAAAATTCATTGTTCCTGCTGGATGTGCAGTGAAAAAACAAATCGACTTGGCTATCCCAAATCGGAGTTATCAAGAATAGCTAACTGTCAGGAACAGCTTCTGGATTATGATTTTTAAACTACAAATGATCAAAACAAGCGAATGTCCTTTTTTGTGACAATCGCTTGTTTTTACGTTGGGTCACTTAGCAAGGTCATCCCACAAAAACAAAAGCCTTCCCGACCATCCTTCACTGTTGAAGGATCATCGAGAAGACTTTGCACCCCGCAAGGAACAAGAGGTCAGATTTTTAATTCTCCAAGCCTGATTAATTCCACGACCGCCCGTGAACGACCTTTTACGTTCAATTTTTGCATTACGTTCGCGATGGGGTTTGAAACACACCAAGTTTGTTGTTAAGGTAAAAGGGCACTACTTTTTATCCCATTGATTTTGCTTGATAAATTCATCAAAATCATCACTTGTGTCCATAACCAATCTTTGTCGATTGTATTTGTTGTACTCTGCTGTCGCCAACTTCTCTGCAATCTCTTGCGAAATACTTCCTGCATTTATCAGAATATCTCGCTCATTGAATTTCAGGAATGAGTCCAACTTCTGGGTCCAGTCCTTCATATACATCGGGGATTGACGTTCCGCCTGATCTTCCGCATAGTCCAGATACATCGTTACGATGCGATTCAACGCCTGTATTTCTTTATCGGTCAAATAGTTCTTGGCTACGGTTATATCGCTCTTCCTTACTTTGTCGCCTTTCCAACTCGTTAATCCCATATTGTCTTTATCAGCGCTTGCTCGCTCGGCAATCAGCTCTGCCGCGGTATGACCATGGATGGCAAAATGAAGTTTGTTTTGTACAGTAGCGAAAAACTCTTTGGACACATTGGAATGGGGGTCATAATCAACCGATAAGGCGTAGATATCCGTAATCTTGCGATAGAACCTTTTCTCCGATGCACGGATATCACGAATACGCTGGAGCAATTCATCGAAGTAGTCTTGTCCAAAGTGACGCATATCTTTCAAACGCTCATCGTCCATTGTAAAGCCTTTGACAAGGTACTCATTAAGCCGCTCGGTTGCCCACTGTCTGAACTGCGTGCCTCTGTGCGAGCGGACACGATACCCGACAGCAATAATCATTTCAAGATTGTAATGCTTGACCTTGCGTTTTATTTCTCTTGAACCTTCAATTTGAACTTGTAAGTATTCCTTACAAGTTGCATCAAAAGCTAGTTCATTTTCTACATAGATGTGTTTAATGTGAAGTGTAATGTTTTGAGACGTTGTCTGATATAACTCTGCAATTGCCTTCTGAGTCATCCAAACGTTTCCATTCTCCAGCTTTACGTCTATTTTGGTATTACCATCTTCTGTCTGGTACATTAAGATATCTGTACGATTGTTCAATTTCTCAACTCCCATTCCTTTCCAACTAACGCTTACGGAATCATACGTTCTTATTTTAACATATTTGAAGTAAACACATTGACAATAAAGTCTCCTATTTTACAATCCTCGCCCTTTTTTTATCTATATTTAACATATGTCACAGCCATTTAAATTTTTTTCACTCCAATTTACTTAACGAAGCTTCCATCTCAGCACTAAGAATCGCGATGGTTCAAACCGCTTAGTGAAACCGTTTGATCCAGTAGACCATTTTTGTAATACGTATATTTGGCATCTGGAGATGATGTAGGATTTGTCGCAGCTATGTTTGCCTGAGAGTTGTATTTTTTTAGAAATAAAATATATTTTCTGCATTTTTGCAAAACAAAAGCCTTCCCGACCAGCCTTCACTTTTGAAGGATCATCGAGAAGACTTTGCACCCCGCAAGGAACAAGAGGTCAGATTTTTAATTCGCCAAGCCTGATTAATTCCACGACCGCCTGTGAACGACCTTTTACGTTCAATTTTTGCATTACGTTGGAAATATGATTGCGCACCGTCTTCTCACTAATAAATAGTTGTCCGGCGATGTCACGTGTTGTTTTGTCCTGCACAAGCAGTTCAAATACTTCACGTTCACGGTGAGTTAACAAAAACTTGTTTTTGTGGTCGTTACCCTTCGTCAATTTCACCCCTCCTTGCTCGGGTTTTGTGTGGTGTAACAAGGTTAAGGGATACAGTCAACACATTTTATGTCATGTACTCAGGTATGGTTCAATATGCGTATAAAAATGGGCCTAGGCACTTATTTTCCACCTTTACTGAATCGTTAAACTCTGTGTCTAATTTTATGTATTGACAGGCATATGGGGCAGCCTTATGATAAGAAAACCGCGACTGATAATCATTATCAAATAATAATTCGATATAGATATCGCGCAACAGATTATTGCTCATGGCCGCTTGGCCAGAAAGGGTGTTCATTGATTATGAAATTACGTTACGCTGTACCAGCCGGAGTGCTGGTTTCTTCTATTCTGTTCGCAGGTTGCGGACAAA
Organism: Paenibacillus sp. NRS-1782; assembly: GCF_050467685.1. Taxonomy (NCBI): domain Bacteria; kingdom Bacillati; phylum Bacillota; class Bacilli; order Caryophanales; family Paenibacillaceae; genus Paenibacillus; species Paenibacillus sp. NRS-1782. The sequence goes on along the minus strand of NZ_JBITPH010000043.1, from coordinate 95,838 downwards.
CCGGAACTGCTACTCAGCAGCCCGCTGCAACGACCAAGGATGCGGAAGCAACTACGACTCCTGCGGCCTCTGCCCCCAATTTTGATCAAGCGGTAGCCGCTTACCGTGCCTATGCTACCCAGCAATGCGATACGTTTGTGAAAAAGACAGAAGAATTCACGAACGCGGTCAAAGCTGGCGAGCTGGACAAAGCCAAGGCGCTGTATGCTCCTGCACGTATGTACTATGAACGGATTGAACCGATTGCGGAAGCGCTGGGCGATCTTGACCCGAATATTGATGCGCGTGACGGTGATGTGGATGCAGCGGACTGGCGCGGCTTTCACCGGCTTGAAAAAACGTTGTGGGAAGAAAACACCACCAAAGGGTTGGACGAGTTTTCCGACCGCCTGTTGAGTGATGCAAAGCTGCTGCGTGCCAAGGTGGAGACGGTCAACATTGACGCCAGCCTGATGGTAACGGGTGCAGTCGAGCTGCTGAACGAAGTATCCACCTCCAAGGTGACGGGTGAAGAGGAACGATATTCCCACACGGATTTATACGACTTTGCAGCCAATGTAGAGGGCGCACAAAAAATATATGAGATTTTGAAAACAGACCTGAATCAAAAAGATGCGGCGCTGGAAATGCAAATTGGCGAGCGCTTTGAGGCATTGCAGAAAGAATTGGCTCCTTTCAAGGAAGGCGAAGGCTATGTATCTTATACGAAGCTGAAACCAGAAGAAATTAAAAAGCTGAGCCAAAACCTTGATGCGCTGGCAGAGCCATTGTCCCAAATGGGAAAATTGTTAGGAGTGTAACGATATGAAAGGCTTCAAGCGGCAAAAGGGAACGAGACAGGAACTACAGCAGCGTACAGATTCCCGTGAAGAACAGGTTGATCTGGTCAAAAAGGGGGCTAAGTCAGAGGATGTTCTGCTAGAAAATGATGTGCGTTCAGCAAAGAGTAAATCTGTATCACGCCGGGATCTATTGAAGCTGGCCGGGGTCGGGGGACTGGGGCTCCTGCTCGGCGGCGGTGGCGTGGGGGCTGTGCTGACAGCCAGCCAACGGCTCGAAAGCATGATGACGGATGCGGATACCAAGGATGTGGTTCCTTTTTATGGGAAGCATCAGGCGGGTATCGTGACTCCGGCCCAGGATTTCATCTGCTTCGCCGCCTTCGATCTGACGACGAGCGATAAGGAACGGGTACGCAGCCTGTTTAAAGCCTGGACAGAAGCCACTGCTACGATGACTTCTGGCGCGCTGATCGGCAACGATAACGAAAACCTCAACCTGCCTCCATCCGATACGGGCGAAGCGGCGGGATTATCGCCGTCACGGACGACGATTACCTTTGGTGTGGGTCCTTCCTTTTTTGATGGACGCTATGGATTGGCAGGGCTTAAACCTGCCGGACTCCGTGAGCTACCCCGTTTTCAAGGAGATGCGCTGGACGACCAATGGTGTGGTGGCGATATCGGGGTACAGGTATGCGCCAATGATTTGCAGGTAGCTTTCCATGCCCTGCGTAATTTGGCGCGTATCGCCAGAGGAACAGCGGTGCTTCGCTGGACACAGGAAGGCTTCCAGCGGACAGCACAGGCCGATCCGGCGGGAAGCACGCCGCGCAATTTACTCGGCTTCAAGGACGGTACGGGGAACCCGGATACCTCCAAGGCTGACGAGATGAACCGACTGGTATGGACACAGGCCAGTGACGGTCCTGCGTGGATGGGCGGCGGCAGCTATATGGCTGTGCGGCGTGTACGAATGCGGGTGGAGGTATGGGATCGCTCGACACTGGGCGACCAAGAGGATACCTTTGGACGCCATCGCAGCAGCGGGGCCCCACTGGGCAAGGCCAAGGAGTTCGACAAACTCGATCTGGCGGCCGCAAGTCCAGAAGGCAAGCCGATCACGCCTCCCACCTCTCATGTGGCATTGGCTCATGGAGACGGAAGCATTAATATTTTGCGGCGGTCTTATTCTTATTCGAGCGGATTGGACAAGCAAACAGGACAGCTCGATGCCGGGTTGCTGTTCATCAGCTACCAACGTGATCTATTCAAGCAGTTCGTCCATATTCAGGAGAAGCTTGCGCGCAATGACAAGCTGAACGAATACATTGTACACAAAGGCAGTGCGGTGTTCGCCTGCTTCCCGGGTGTATCGCAAGGCGGCTACATCGGGGATACGTTATTTTAGCAGCAGGCCAGGAAGGGGATTTATATGAATCGGCGCAATAAAAGCTTGGGATGGGTGTTTCTGCTGGTGGCTCTGCTGCTGACAGCAACTCCGTTCATATCCGGCTCCGGGTCGGTCGCTTTCGCACAAACAGATGCCAAAGCTGTTTCCAATGATCAGCTCATGCCTGTGGTGGGTGGCGCACTGGTGGAGGCAGGACAATCCCAATGGGCGGAAGCTTCCAGGGACGTCAAAGAATTCCGTACGCTGTGGGAAGTTGCCAAAACAAACGGCGGTGATACAGCCCATATCGCAGCGGTGGACAAGGCTCTCGCGGATGCAGAGCAGGCGCTTGCCAGCAGCGGCGGAGAACCGGCGAAAGCCGCACTGTCCGTACTGGCCCGCTCGGTCAACGAATTTGTGGCTGCTGCGGAAGGCGACAAACCCGCCCCGGCTGGAGCCAAAGCAGCAGAAAAGCTGCTCCCCATGGCGAAGGGTAGTCTGGCTGCCATGCAAAAAGGCGACTGGACTGCGGCCCGCACTGATTACGACCGGATCGTAAAAGCATGGTATCAGGTGGAGACACCGATTCGTTCGGACCATTTTCCGGTATACAGTGCGCTGGAAACTAAAATCAGCCTGATTCGCATTTCCATGCAAGCCGAGCCCATACGACAAGAACAGGCTCTCAAGGAAATGCAGGAGCTAACGGCTTTGTTGTCGGATTACAGTCAAGGAAAACTGGTGAATACGGGTCAAAAAGCTGGTGCAAACAACGCAGCTAATGGCTCAGTAGCCTCGCTAAGTGATGCGGTCAAGCTCCTCGAATCCGCACGACAGGATGCGACAGCCCATCAGCCTGAGCAAGCGGCTGACAAGGTAGGGCGTTTCATCGCCCTGTGGCCTTCGGTCGAAGGACATGTGCAAATTTCCGATCCGGCGTCCTATACCGCGATTGAAAATGAAATGACCGAGACTTCCGGTTATCTGCTGTCTTCTCCACCGAACACGGCCAAAGCGATCCAGACCCTGGATCAGATGCTGAAAAGGCTTCGTCCGTTGACGGAAGAGCGTTCCTACACCGCTTGGGATGCGGCACTTATTTTGCTGCGTGAGGGGCTGGAAGCCATTCTGGTACTCGCGGCTCTGCTGGCGTATGCCAAAAAAAGCGGCCAAGCTGTGGCTGGTCGCTGGATATGGGCTGGTGCCGGAACGGGGCTGGTGCTGAGCGGAATCCTGGCGGTGCTGTTCACCACACTGGTCGCGGCCGCCGCATCGGGCAGCATGCGTGAGCTGCTGGAGGGTGTGACTGGACTGGTCGCGGTTGTGCTGATGCTGACCGTCGGTAACTGGCTGCATACCAAATCCAATGCTGCCGCGTGGAACCGCTTTGTCGAGAACAGCGTAGACAACGCGCTGGCGCGTGGCAGCCTGTGGTCGCTGTTCGCCGTTTCTGCGCTGGCGATTTTGCGTGAAGGCGCCGAGACGGCTATCTTTTATATCGGTATGGCCCCGGCTATCGAAACCTCTCAATTGCTGATTGGTATTGGCTCGGCAACTGTCATACTGGTTGTGCTGGCATTGGCGATCATCAAGTTTAGCGTACGATTGCCGATCCGCTCCTTTTTCCTGACAGCCACCATACTGATTTACTATCTCGTATTCCGGTTTCTGGGCGAAAGTATTCATTCGCTTCAGGTGGCTGGCAAGCTTCCGGGGCATACGGCCTCCTCGCTGCCATCCATTAGCTGGCTGGGTATGTATCCGACTTGGGAAACGTTTATCCCACAGGTCGCTGTGCTGATCTTCATGGTGTGGCAGCTTGTACGTCAGGAAATGCGCAGCTCCAAGCAACGTTAAAGTCAGCGATTGGAATCGAATTTTGCAAATTCCTGAATGCAAAAATAACGAAAAAAACGTCAAAACGCAGGCCCATTCTCTAGCGGCCGACGGTTTTGGCGTTTTTTTAGTCCCGACAAGCGAGTGTTGATTTTTACGATTAGAAAATATCCTCCAGCAAAGGAATCATACGCTGGTGATGGAGTAAGTCTGTACGGTCACCGTGCTCGCGAATCACGTGTACCTCACCGCGAAAATCCAGCAGCTCTGCCGGCGTAGCATGTCCCAGAAAATGCACCGGACTATAGCTTAGTCCATAAGCTCCTGCATTCGGAATGACAATATAATCACCCTCCTGAATCGGAGGAAGCTGCGCTTTTTTCACAAGACAATCCTCGGGTGTACAAAGCGGGCCGACAATGCTTACGGTTTCCAGTTTCATGGTTGCTTCTGGCCGAAGCTCCCCGATCCGGTCTGCGGCCTTCCCTAATTTCAGCTCGACAGCAGCAGCCTCTTGAACAGGCATGTCCTGCCCCTCTCCTTGCCCGCGCATAATTCGCACCGGATAGTTGTCCCTAATCCGACGTCCTCGAAAGGCAGCCGAGGCATAATGGTTCATACCGCCATCAGCTACAACGAACTTTTCTCCCTTGGATTCCTTCGTATACAATACCCGACAGACATACATTCCTGCCTGAGCAACCAGATATCTGCCGCTTTCGATAATCAGCGTAGCACCTGGCAGACGGGATCGAGTCTGCTCTGCCATCGCGTTCAGTCCGTCGATCACTTGTCCCATATCCAACGGCTGCTCATGAGTAAAATAAGGAACACCAAACCCGCCGCCCAAATTTACCGTATGCATCGCAACACCATACTGATCCTGTATCCGTTCTGCCAATTGAAGGGTATTCGCAAATGAAGCTAAAATCTGATCCGCTTTCAGCATTTGCGTGCCTGTATACACCTGAATGCCCTGGAAATATACATGTGGACAATCTTCCAGCACCGTAAAAAAGTGATCCAACTGCCCCTCGTCCACACCAAAGGGACGAGGAACGCCGCCCATTTTGATCGTCGATCCCGACAAATCGTTATCGGGATTCACACGAACTGCAGCGCGGACAAACAAGCCTGCTTGGGCGGCAATGTCCTCCAGCAAGCGCAGCTCCCGCACCGACTCGACATGAATGCAGCCGATTCCACAGGCTACCGCCTCGCTCAGTTCGGCTACCGTTTTTCCCGGCCCGGCGTACAGCATGTCTTCCGGGGCATACCCGGCCTCCATCGCGACGAACATTTCCCCGGCCGAAGCGATTTCGACGCCGCAGCCTAACGTGCGAAGCAATCCCGCCAAGGCTACGTTGCCATTAGCCTTGAGTGCGTAATGCACACGCACAGCCGGGTGCAGACGGGATAGCAGCGAGCTGACATGTGCATGCAGCGCGTCGCCATCGTAGTAGTAAAATGGCGTCGGATGTTCGCCGAAGCGTTCCAGCAAGGCTTCGTCCTTTTTATCCATCTGCTGAATCTCCCCCCTTCTTCTTTTTCCTATACCGCATAGATCGTCGTGCCTGATCGGGCGGCCTCATGAATAGCTGCCAGCAATCTGACGCGCTCGGCGGCCTCGTGAAACGGAATCGGCTCCGCGACTCCCCGGATGATATTGCAAAATGCCTCCAACTGATTGACGTAATAATTCATCGGCTCGAAAGCTGTTTTAATTTTGGAGTCTGTCATTGTATCCTTCGTTATTTCCGTCTTGATCGTTATTTTGTAAAAGCCCAGATTCGCCCGAAAGCAGTCCTGCAAAGTAACTACCGCTGAATCAAAGGTCAATACATGAGCGCAGCGGTATGGACGCTCGAATGAAAAGAGGGCGGATGCCTCCAATCCCCCCGGATAGCGGGCCTGTGCACGAAATGTCCAGTCACAGCCGTTAGGACCATCGAAATCCGATTGACTGCGGAACTCCACCTGCTCCAGTCCAACGACTGCTTGAAGAAACTGGAGCCAATACACGCCCAAATCCCAAAAGCATCCCCCGCCCTGCTCCGGTCGGGATCTATAATTCTCCGCATGCCCATCCTTTGCGGGAATGCACAGGCTGGTCGCTATAGAGCGCAAACAACCATAGCGACCGGAATCCACGATATTGCGCAGCTCGCGCTGCCAAGGATGATGCTGCACCATGACTCCTTCCAGCAGGTGAGCGTTGCTCTGCCCGACTGCCGCTTCCAGGGGAGCCAGCTCCGTCGTATTCAGACATAACGGCTTCTCCACAAGCACATGCTTGTGAGCCTGTAGGGCTTTACCGATCCATTCCGCATGCAGATCGTTACTCAGTGCAATATACACGGCGTCAATCTCCGGATCGCTCAGCATATCCTCGGCATGCCGATAAACGACACTAACGCCAAAACGGTCCGCCAAATCTCCTGCCTTGGCAACAGTCCGGTTCGCAAGCGCGGTTACACGGGCCCCGGCAACGTAACGGATCGGCTCCAGCAGCGCACGAGGGGCAATGGCTGAACAGCCAATGAGGCCAAAGCGGATATCCCGTACCGCAGGCTCTTGTGCGGCTGCGGCGGTGTTCATGACCCTTTCTCCAATCCCGCTGAGCTTGCTTGCACCTGGACGTTCCTCACATATGACTCCACATAGCGTGGTGTCTGACTACGCAACTCCACGATCCTCCGGTGCATGTCCTCCAAAATCTCAGCGCTGCCACCATAGATTTGCATCCACGTATCGTACCGTATCCCCATTCCCAGCCGTTCCCACAGGTCCGCATTATGCATTTCATGCACACCGAACGGCTCCAGCATAATGAGTGGAGTGGCTGTGGCGAACGAATCTGTCAAACTACCCCCGCCGGGCTTGCTGACAATGGCCTGGACATGACATGCCTGGTCCAGCATGCTATGGTAATCTGGCCCGGCTTCATACAACGTCTCCTCGCCAGCCTTCACCTCACCGAAAGGCGGAAAGGTATGCTCCCCGGCTTCATTCCGTTGCCATGTTCTCCACTGCGGGTCCATTCGGAAATAGCGTATGCCGTCCCGCTGCTCATCCGGCTGATCCTGATCATACAGCAGCAAATCCAGCTCCCAGCCCGCTTCTTCCAACCGTCCGACCTTTTCACGGTACGTGCCCATACCCCAACCGCCGCCATGCACAAATAAGCGGGATTTCCGGGCCTCAAGGGGAACATGCTCTACAGCGGGGACATCAATATAGTGGCTGACTCTATTTTGGTCATTTTCAAAAAAAGTCGTTTCTCCACACCCATCGGCAAAATGGGGGTTATGCTTGGCTAGATTTTTCCATGAAGGAGAAGGCGTCGAGTCCATGTATACAATGTCCACATACACCGATCCCGGCTCCCTGCGCTTGCGATACTCCTCCAGCACATACATCCAATGGCCGGACAAGCATATAAAATGCCGTCGGTCCTCCTCCATCCATCGGGTCAGCAGCACTTCCATGGCAGCGAGATCAAGCGAATTTCGCATATCCTGCGGAACCTTCTGTGACATTAAGGCCACAGCGAAATTATCATGGTACGCTTTGCGGTTTTTGTCCACCTTGAGACGGGCCGACCCGGGCAGCACATTTTCAAATACATGAATCGCCGTCTCCACACCCAGCCTGCGAAGACCCGCTTGCATCAGCAAGCCGGGAGTATAAAAGCCTAATCCGAAACCGGAACACAAAATCGTTACCTTCATACTCTGATGCACACTCTTGCTCATGCTCATACGCCTCCCGTTTAATTCAGCACTGTAAAATGATGCTCCGCCAAAAATTGCTCCAGCTTCGCAGTCAGACGCATTTTTTCCTTATCACCCGCGGCAACCAGTTCCAAATAAAGACGACCTTTTCCACGTGCTACACCTTCAGGCCCACCGGACACGGAAGGACCGTCACCACTATTAATCCCGCTAACACGAGCCTGCTTGGCAGACGACCTGCCCCCGCGCTCCGTTGTTTTTCTGCTTGGCGTGCTTTTATGGCCTGCATTCCTGTTTTCTCCATCTCGTCCGCCCGTGTTCACATATAGCGTATTGGCGCCCAGCGGCATGACGCCTTCTTCACGTTCACCTGTGAACAGCAGTCCTTCACATTCCAGCTCTTCCAGCAATTCTTCATAGGACAAACTGCCGTCATGGGACAGCGAATAATTCGTCAGCGTGCCACGCATATTTTTTTTAGCCAAAAAAGTGTCCAATTGGTGCTTGATCAGACTCATGGATTTACGGGCATTAATTTCAATAATAGGCTCCAGCTTCCCGCCGCGAAGTGTCATCGAGTCAATGCAGACGTCGCCGTAATAACCGTCCTGATACAGCTGCTTCCCTACATCCTGCATTAAGCGAAAATAGCCCTCACGCTCCAGCCGCTCCATAAAAGCCTCATCCGGCGACAACGATTCCCGGTAGGAGAATTGGGTGTTAGCCAGCCACTGCACAGACAGGATATCGACACTTCCGTTATCACCAATCGTAAATTGGCATGAAAAATCCTGCTCCTTTTCCAGAAAAGGCTCCAGAAGGAACAGTACCCGTTTGCCTTTTCGTTCCTGTCCACGTAAATACGATACAATCCGGTCCAGCATCTGTGTTGAGGTAATGTGCAGGTTTCCCTTGCCCGATACGCCAAAATCATCCTTGATTAAAAAGCTTCCATCCCGCAGCAGCTTTCGTCCCGCCTCGGCTACATCCGCAAACGAGGTCACAATATAGCCGGGATGGCGCAGTCCGAGACTGCGTTTTAAATCGGAAGAATAGGTTTTGGCATTCACCTTGCGGATCGTTTCCAGCGGCGGCTGATGCAGCGTAATACCCCAGGCGCGTGCAGCCTCCTCCACATGAGGCAAACCTGCAAATGGGCTAAGCACACATCCCTCCAGTTGCGGAAACCCTGTACTGGCATCGGCCTTGCGACTGCCCAGAAGTTCAAAAACAGAAGCCGCTGACACATTCCCCGCCTGCTCCGTTCCGTCAGTCAAATCCCGTTCATTCACCGCCGGGCGAAAGCCCAACTGCGCAATATACTGACGATGCACAGGCGAAATCGCATAGCGGGTCAACAACGCGTCTCCCGGCTGGCAAAAGCTGAACAGCAGCTCATCCATAGCCGCCACAATCGCAGAAGAAGCTCGGTCAGGAATGGCGGGCAAGGAAGCTAACTGGACATCCCGCCAGTAAGCCTCCGCCTCGAACGTTCCCATATACAAATGACGCTGGTTTGGTATCGCATTCATATGATTCGCTTCCTTTCCTACTTCGCTTGTACAGCACCATCCCAAATACTCTGCTTTCCATGTACATCTTCAACTCATATATGACAGTAACGCTACTGGCTTGCACTTGTATAATCACGCAAGGCAAACTGCCATATAAAGCGGATCACCGCCAGTAGCCAGACCGGAGCGAGGAATGCCCATAGAATCAAGCCGGGTTCCATTTTGCCCAGAATAAACATCGGTGGAAAATTACAAATTACAAACACCGGAAGCACGAACAAGCCAATACGCTGGATCAGATTACTATACACCGCCATCGGCACATGGTTCGTATCGAAAATGCTGTTGGATAGCTCTGTCACCCCGTTCGTGCGGATGATCCAGAAGGCTAGCAGTTGGGGCAGCAAAAACACGGAGTAGGCCGTCAACACCCCGCAACCGAGTAACACAGAAAAGCCCCCGACCGTTTCAAAGTTAAACGGCAGACCGAGCTTATACCAGCCAATGCCCGTCATGATTCCGCCGCCGACTACGTTGGGAATGGTGTAGCCCAGCTCAAATTGCCGCAGCGTCACCATAAATTGCAGGGACACCGGCTTGGTCATGAGCACATCCAATGAACCGGTACGAATTTTGTCAGGCAGACTTGTAAAATTGCTGTAGAACAAGCCGCTGTAAAAACCGCTCATCATCGTAAATACGCCGATATATAATAGCACCGCGTCAGGAGACCAGCCGTTAATATCCGTCCCGGCCCGGTATGGAACCGAGGCGTACAGCAGCTTGATGAGCAAATAAGCGGTTTCGACCAGAAAAGCAGTAATGAAATTAATGCGGTATTCCATCTGCGACATGACGGAAAACTGGACGAACTTCCAGTACAGCCGGATATAACGTCCAGCGTTTCGGATAACATTTTTCATGCTAACCTCCTACCGAGACAAAGCGTTTGACCCCGGCTTGCCACACCCGGCGCGATACGGCCGCCAGTACTACAATCCAGAGCCATTGTACGCCAATGCCTTCAGCGGCTTCCAGCATGGTTAGCTTGCCTGTTAATGCGTTCACTGGAAAAAATACGGTGTAGCTAAACGGGAGCAAACTGAACATGCGGGCCAAAACGTCTCCAAAAATCGTCAGCGGAAACACCGTGCCACTAGCTACATAAATGACGAGCGACAACGTGTAAAACAGTCCCGCCGATTCCGTCACCCAAAAGGCTATGCCGCTCAGCGCGTAATAGACCACAAAATTGAGCACTAGCGCCCCCGGCAACGCCAATATGTAAAGCAGGATATACGACAGCCTGAAGCTGATTTGTCCTTCCAGGCTAAGGCACAGCAGCAAAATCGCAGCCGCCAGCAGCACTACTGCGGACTGTACCGCCTTGCCTCCAATAAACCGACAAAAACGGTAAGCAAAATAATGTACAGGCTGCACCATGAATTTGGCCAGTCCGCCTTCCTTGATGTCTGTAGCAATTTCGTATTCAAACCCCGTGGCGATCAGCTTCCCGGTTACCCCTGCCATGACTACATACACCAGCATTTCTGGCAAAGAGTATCCCAGCACCCTTGCTTGTCCCGAAGAACCGAATACCGCAAGCCAGAGAAAAATTTGCGTCATGATCGGCAGCATGAACCCCGCCATTTGGAGCCAGTAATTGGCCCGGTATTCCATTTCGTTTTGCATGCCAAGCTGGAGCACCTTCATATATTTGTTATTTCGCATCGGCTAGCCTGCCTCCATCGTACAAATTGGCTATCCCCTCTTCCAACGGGACGTCCTCAATCGTAAAATCAACGACAGGCAGCGCATCCAAAATCTTTTTGGACCAGGTCAGAGTATCTTCTGCATCCAGCTCAAATACCGCATCCAGCTCCGAGTTGGAGCGCAGCTTGCCAAGTCCCGCCAACGTCAGGTTAGGCACAGGGGTCTCCAGTCGAACCTTGAGCAGCTTGCGGGCGCCGATCACCTCATTCACCTTGTTCAAATCCCCGTCATACACCAGTCTTCCCCCGCTGATAATGATGGATCTGCTGCACAAGTCCTCAATATCCTTCATGTAATGGCTTGTCAGCAGGATGGTTGTCCGGTGTGTCCGGTTATAGGCTTTGAAAAACTCGCGAATTCGCCGCTGGGAAACCAGATCCAGTCCAATGGTCGGCTCGTCCAGTAAAATGACCCGTGGACGATGCAGGAGCGCGGCAATCAGCTCCATTTTCATACGCTCGCCCAGAGATAAGCGCCGAACCTGAACATGAAGCTGTTCCTCTACCCCAAGCAAGGTAACCAGCTCGTCCAGCGCCTCTTTGTAACGACTTTCATCTATTTCGTAAATAAGCTTGTTCAGCTCGAACGACTCGCTGGCAGGCAAATCCCACCAGAGCTGGTTTTTCTGTCCCATCACGATGGAAAACTGCCGTTTAAACTCCTTTTGCCGCTTCCACGGGGTAAAGCCAAGTACAGAGGCTTCCCCCTCACTAGGATGAAGAATGCCGGACAGCATTTTGAGCGTCGTTGTTTTGCCCGCACCGTTCGGACCGAGAAATCCGACGATTTCGCCTTCCTCAATGGTGAAGCTGACATCCCGTACGGCCTCCTTGGTCAGCTTTTCCCGCCTGAACAGGTTTTGTAATGATTTGCGCACGCCCGGCTCCTTTTTATAGTACGTAAACGTTTTCGACAATTGATTCAATGTAATGGACGGCATTCAATTCTCCTCCTCTTTCATCTGTCCGTGACACCTTGGTGAGCCGTTCCTGATATGATTTACGTGATACGTTATGCCTGAACTACTGGGCTGCTTGCTCGGCTAAAATCATCAATTCCTCCAGCATATGCCGCTGTTTGTCAATCAGGCCGAGGGCGCGTTCGCTAATGTCAGGCATCCGATGCTTGCGCAGTTGAAGACCTGTTTTGTAAATATGCAGATTGAGCTTATGCCATTCCGCATTCAATGACTGTGCCAATTCCACCACATGCTGCGCTCGCGGTCCCAATGTGGCTTCATGCAGCATGCAATAATCCGCTGTGTAATCGGTCAGATGAAGGGCACTGCCCAAACGCAGATTGTAATAGATTTCATGGCAGTACGTACGGAAGTCCGCATCCTCCATGTCTGTCAACAGGCGGAAGTCCTCGACAAAGGCCCGGTAGCCCTCATCTCCCCGCTTGACCTGTTTGCCAACTGCGACATTTCCGGGGTTATTTCCCGGGTCAATGGACGAAGGTACACCTCTCCAGACCGCTTCATGTCCAGTCACATATTGACGAATATGGTATGCACACGCCGCATGCAATTCGCCTGGCGAAATCGGCGCGGGCTGTTCCACCAGCCAAGCATATTCAATAATGCCCTGCATCAGGTCGTCGAGCCGGGCCGAACCGACGTAAGTCATGGCATGGCCCGAAGAATCCAGCAGGAAGCTGTCATTTACCTGTGCTGTTCGCTCCTGCAAGTCCAGTCCAGACAGTTCAATGACATGGCCCCTTGGGTAATTTTTCACATACACGTCGTGGTAGGTTAAAGCGGTACTCGATGTGTGCAGCATCGTACCGTAGCCAGTTGTCAGCGCCAGAAGCAGATGGGCTTCATCGCTTACGCCAGTAATCCATGGCTCAACCCGAATCACCGGACCACCGCTGGCTGCCATTTCCTGAAGCTGCTCCGGATATTTCTCGGGACCGAAGCGCTTCAAATCCCCGCTATACTCCGCGCACATACTGCCACACAGCATGAACAGCTCGGATTCTGCCATGTTCACGCCATATCGCCGCAGCGAGGTGCGCAGGGATGAATATACACAGTGCTTGCCTGGAGGAGCATCTATAATTTCTTTAGCAGCGTAATCGTCAACGGAGTCATGAACATCCTCCATGCCGGATATCTGCACAGGTCTGATCTCTGCCGCCCCCTTATGCATATTTGCCCAGCAGACGTTCGATGCCTTGGAGTGTAGAAAGATGCTCCAGCACCAGATCGTCGTCCTCCATCGTAATATCCAGCTCATTTTCCAGCTCTACAATCAATTCAACAGCGGATAGGGAATTCAGCCCCAAGGTTCGCAAATCCTGCTCCGGCGTCAATTGTTCCAGTTCACCTGGAGCCAGCTTCAATACCTTTTCCAGCAAAGGTACTACGTGGTACACATCTGTTTTCATCCTAAATTCCTCCCGGTTTATGAGCTTCCCAATCCCGCAATGACACCTTCCAGCCTGTGCGCATAGGCTTCGGCTTCCTGCCAGCTATCTGCCATAATCAGCGTGAAAATCCGATTCACATACCCCCGCTTCACCGGCGTACCGGACAACGTACCTGCCGTATAAACAAACACCCCTTCGGGGCGTTCGGGCGTGTAGAGCAAGCCTTCCTCTGCGAGCAAGCCGCACAAGCGGCTGTAGGTCAGCGGTGTGGCGGTAACGTTGCGGTAGTAGCGGGACAGCGTTTTATGCTGCTCTCCCAAGACCGAAGACAGGAACGAAATATAGGTAGACAGGGTAAACCTGCCGTTAATCTCGATCACCGGAACCAGCAAGCCTCCTTCATCGACAAAACCGTCAATGGAAGCCATGCCTGTATAACCGATGGAATACAGATACGTTCCCAACTGGTAGGCGCAGCGTCTCACTTCTTCTTCCAGCGCAGCGCCAAGCTCAGCCGGAACGCGGGACCCGGTGTACACCGTGCCGTCCACATTTTGCCTTTTCAATGAAAACATTGTCACCCCACCGCCCTCGTCAATACAGAGCTGATAGTTCAGATCCATCTGCTTGTTATGCCAGCGCTCCACCAGCCAGCCTCCCGAAGAAGGCGACGAGCCGCCAAAGCGTTTCATCACACTTAGCAGCGTGTCCAGCTTGGACAGCTCGTCCAGCATATACATGCCTTGTCCCGATGCGCCATGCGGCTGCTTGATGATCAGCTTCACAGGCCCGTCCGACAAGTCGGCCAGTCTGCCGCACTCCCTGCGGATCGCCGCTTCGTCCGCGCATACGGCTCCCTCACTGACGGCAAAACCGAGCTTTTGCGCAGTCAGGCGGCTGAATATTTTATCATTCACCTGGGCGCTGACAGAGGACGGAGCGCCGATCAGCTCCAGTCCACAGCGCTCCGCAATCGCCTCCTCCTGCGGGGTAACCGCATACGGAACGAGCCACGCTTTGGGACGGCTACTACTGTGGCCTGCTTCCGCAACCACTCGCAGCCGTGCCAAAAGTGCCTCGTCCGCCAGCACCAGCTCCGCAATCGGCGTTAACGGATCAGAGGGCTCCGGCACCTCAATACGCGGCAGGCTAAAACCCAACCGCTGAAGCATGTCCAGAAAAGCCTGATCCGGCTGTTCTCGCAGCACGATCACATCCTGACTTCGGCACAACAGAAGATTCATTTCCTCCATTCGATTTACCACCTGCTGTTCATCACGATCTGCCATCCCCCCCTTACGGGGGGACGGATGCCATACCTGCTCTGCGCCAATATTAAACAGCCAAATCAGGACTCCATGATCGCGTTCATGGGCAAGCGCTTCCACGAGGTTAATGGTTTTAGTCGTCACGTCCTGTCATCCCTCTCTTCCATCCAGTAAGAAACAACTGCGATCGAAACTAAATATATTTCAGGGAGCCAGCTCCGTGCAGATACAATACGCTGCATTTGGAGCACACCGGCGTTAATCCTTCGTGATTAATCGTTTGGCGTGTTTTCTCATACGCATCCGAATTCCAGATTTCCTTCAGACTGTGCTCTCGCAAGCTTCCAATCGTGAATTCGCTAAAAAATTTGCAAGGCATCACCTTTCCGTCCGGCAAAATATCCGTTCTGGAGGTGAGCGCCAGGCAATGATTGGAGCAACGACTGACCATTTCATCGCCATGTATAAATTTGTCGATTTCCTCATAGTCCAGACCGGGCTGATAGCGCACACGAATGTTCCACATCCGCTCATTAATCCGCTGTAGCTCCTCCATCAAAGGATCGATGTTATCCGGGTTGATTTTATATTTGAAAGCATGCCAGCTACTAATATTTTTTTCCTCCAGTTGTCGGAGCCAAGAAAAGTTTTGTGTAAAATAGTCATCCATTTTGAGGGAGGTTTCTTTGGAAATGTACCAGGGGAACGTCAGCAGCACCAGATCCAGCCTCTTGTCCTCCAGCATTTGCAGAAACTCGTACATCCGTCCGATCATGTTATCGTTAATGACAGCGTGGACGGTCACCCGTCCCTTGTACAATCCCTGGTCACGCAGTTCAATCAGCTTATCCATCTGCCGCAGCGTTTTTTGAAAGGTGCCTTTACCGCGAATCAGATCATGTTCTCTTTCAAAGCCTTCAATCGCTATTAACAACTCCAGATTTTCAGATAAATCCAAAATCCGGTCCAAATATTTATCAATGAGCAGTCCATTGGTACAAAAGGTCATTTCGCGCCGATCTTCGGCCAGCACGTCCAAAATTTCGTCAAAACGCCGATGAAACATCGGTTCTCCGCCCCACATATACAGCCGGGACTTGGCCTCCTTCGTCTCGCTCAAAATTTGTCGAAGCATATCCGGGGCAAGATCCATGTTTTGCTCTTCTTTGTCCATTTGATGATGATAGCCTTCCTCGTTCCATTCAAAGCAGTGCGTACATCTCAGGTTGCAGCGGTTGGTCAGCTTAATGCCGATCGTCTGGGGCATGTCCGTTTTGAAGGCAGGGTCCTGTGTTGCGTTACGGTAGGATACAGAAGCGTTTTTCAGGTTGCGCTTAATGAGCTTGAACGCTTTCTCATCAATCAGCACATTGCTTTTGGGCTGCATGCTAACACCTCGTTTAATGGATTTTCAGGCACATGTACCAAGCTGTACGTCAGACCGTCTCCATTCCCTCCGGATGCGGCGCTTTTTCCGCATCGCTGATCCCCTGAATGTAGCTGCAAAACGCATCTACCGAGCTCAAATGCTCCAGCTCAAAGGAATCAAAATCAATTTCCACGTCAAACGCATCCTCCACTTGCAGCATGAAGTGAACCAACTGTAACGAATCCAGTCCTGCATCATGAATAATGTCCGAATGTCCATCCAGCTTACCGACCAGCTCAGGATCTTCCTTGACCGCGCTGATCATTTCAATCACTTGGCTTTGCATAGCAAACTCCTCCTTGTGAGTGATTCTATTCGTTCCGCCCGACAATGCCATCTGCAAAGCTCCTCGAAAAATTCCTACACTGGAACTTTATTCAATTATACTCCTTCATTTAAGAGACAAGTCAATAGGTTGTTTTGTAAATATATCGCACAATATGTAAATTAATGTGTGTTATTTTCTACAATTTTCGCTATCTTTTTTATTCATTTTTAATTCATTATTTTATATAAGCTAAATTCGAAAATCTTACATGGAAAACGGAGTAGGCGGAATGGTGCTGGACAAGCGATAGCGGTCGCCTTTGCCCCCAGATTTCTACCATTGTGCGTTCATTCAGGAAATCTGGGGGCAACAGCGATGGGAAGCACCATCCGCCTGCGTAGTGGCGCACCATGTACATTTTCAGTTTGGCATTTAGCTCACATCTTGCCTCCAACTGCTTGCAAGTGCGACAGGATTATTTTACAATAGACATGAAAATAATTTTCTTTTTAATGTTCGTTTTTACGATATTTATTTTCATGTAAAATACTCTACAGCCAAAGGAGCGCAGCTCATGTCCCCCATTCTTCATACATTAACCCACAGATTGGAGCAGTTTCCCGTCCAAGAGCGCAAGCTGGCGGAATCCATTCTGCAAGCTCCGGGAGATGTGCTGCATCTGGGCATTCGGGAGTTGGCGGAGCGTTGTGGTGTGAGTCCGGCGACCGTTACGCGGTTTTGCAAATCACTGCATTTTAAAGGCTATCCCGATTTCAAAATGAAGCTGGCCGCCGAGCTGCCCCGTTCTCATAGTGACGGCGAAGCCTCCTATCAGGACATCGTCGCCGGAAATTCGCTCTCTCGTATCGTGGAAGCGATAGAGGCGAATCATACCGCATCCATTGCGGATACAACCCGACTGCTGGATTTCAGCAAGCTGGAGCAGGCGATTGCATGGCTGGCCGCCACAAGCCGCATTGATCTGTACGGCATGGCGACCTCCTCGATTGTGGCACAGGATTTTTATCAAAAGCTCATTCGAATTGGAAAAAATAGTACCGCCTTCGCGGACTCGCACATGCAGATTACCTCTGCCTCCTCGCTTGGGCCGGGAGATGTCGCCTTTGCCGTCTCCTATTCGGGGGAAACACAGGAAACCATCTCGGCTCTGCGCTGTGCACAGGAACAGGGGGCCAGAACATTATCCCTGACCTCCTTCGGAAATAACACGCTGGCAGATGTAGCGGATATTGCGCTATTTTCCTCCTCGCTGGAGGAAGGGATGCGGCGTGGAGATATGGCGTCCCGCATTGCCCAGCTTCATATCATAGATATCCTGTTTACAGGTATGGTCAGCGCGGATTTTGACAAATATATTCCGAGACTGGAAGGTTCGTATCAACAAGTAAACAAGCTCAAAAAACAACCAGGGGGCCACTAAAGATGAACATACGTATGTTGAACAGCCGTGAAGACCTGAATGCTACTGCTGCCGCTGTGATCGCCAGTTTACTGCTGAACAAGCCTCAGGCCATGCTTGGGCTCGCTACCGGAAGTACACCTATCGGCATTTACCGTCATCTTGTAGAAATGTACCGTAAGGGACAGGTGAGCTTTGCACGAGCCTACTCCGTGAATCTCGATGAATACGTTGGTCTTCCCCCGGAGCATCCGCAAAGCTACCGCAGCTTTATGAATGAGCACTTGTTTCAGCATATCGACATTCCTCTTGCCCATACACGCGTACCTGACGGTAATGCGGCTGATCTGGCAGCAGAATGTGCGGCCCACGAGCAGGCAATGCTAGATCACGGCCCCGTGGATCTCCAATTGCTCGGCATTGGTCACAATGGTCATATCGGTTTTAATGAACCCGGGCACGGACTGACCGGAGCCACACATGTGGTAGATTTGGAAGAGAGGACGCGTATAGCGAATGCCCGTTTTTTTGGCAATATAGATGATGTACCTAAGCAAGCCGTCACCATGGGGGTAGGCACGATTCTGAAAGCGAAGCAAATTATACTGGTAGCTTTTGGCGTGGATAAGGCAGACATTGTAAAGCAGGCTTTCACTGGACCTGTAACCACAAAATGTCCGGCTTCCCTGCTGCAATGTCATCCCAACGTGCTGATTTTACTGGATCAGGAAGCGGGAGGCTGGTTGAATTGAACTCGGATGAAACGAATGGTGATTTAACCCAACTACTGTATGGACAAGTCGTCATTGGGGATCACATGATTGAAAAAGGGGTTGTCGCTATGGAGGGGCAATCCATCGTATATGCTGGTGCAGAGGATGATTTGCCTGCTGATCTAATTACAGCCGCAGTGGAAAATCAGGGTGATGGGGTAGCGGTGGGGGCAAACATCGTGCGATTGGAAGGCGGCTACCTGCTGCCAGGCTTTATTGATATTCATGTTCACGGCGGTCACGGAGAGGACTTTATGGACGCCGATCCGCAGGTACTGAATACGATTACCTCTTTTCACGGCTCACAAGGAACGACCGCCATGCTGGCTACCACCATGACCGCACCAAAAAAGCGAATCGACCAGGTGCTAAGTGAGGTTTACGCCTATATGGCGCAGCCTATGCCCTATGCACAACTGGAGGGCGTACATCTGGAAGGGCCTTTTATTAGCCCGAACTGGCCGGGAGCGCAAAACCCGGAGCATATTCAACTGCCGAATCTGGCCTGGGCGAAGGAATGGGAGCAGCGCTATCCGGGCCTTGTCCGCCAGCTGACGCTTGCGCCGGAGCGGGAAGGCGCGCTGGAGCTGATTACCTGGCTACGCAGCCATAACATTACTGCGGCTCTCGGTCATACGGATGCCACATATGAAGAGGTGGAACGCGCCGCGGCAGCGGGTCTGAACCATGCGGTGCATACGTTCAATGCCATGACTCCGCTGCATCACCGCAAGCCGGGAGCTGTCGGAGCCGTGCTTGCCGATCCGCGCATTGAAGCGGAAGTTATTGCGGACGGTATCCACGTGCATCCCGCTGCTGTCTCCCTGCTCGCCAAGCTGAAACGTGAGCACAATCTTATTCTGATCACCGATGCCATGTCTGCCACCGGGCTGGAGGACGGACGTTACACACTCGGCGATTTACCAGTAATCGTGCAAGGCGGCGTGGCACGACTGGAGGATGGCGTCACTCTGGCAGGAAGTACACTGACGATGATTGAAGGCTTCCGATATCTGGTTCGTCATATAGGTCTGACCATTCCCCAGGCATCACAAGCCGCCAGCCTGAACCCGGCTAAGTCCTTGAGTATTGCGCATCGAACAGGCTCGCTTGCAGCAGGCAAACAAGCAGACGTTCTGTTACTGGATGCGGACTTAAAGCTGCAAGGCGTATGGATTAAAGGAATACGAAGATAATTTCTTCTTATGATTCCCCCTAAACCAAAGAGCTATCCCTCAGCGATTTCGCCGAGATGGATAGCTCTTTCTTTGGCATTACACATATATGTGGTGAATTAGCGATGATTCATAGGTGCAGGAGTATGATTTTGTGGACGAGTTGGTGCGGTTGTTGATTCATTGGTTGGATGAGTTGCACCAGCAGCAGGAGTCGGGAATACCCGTTGAATAATATCTGCCAATTGGGTACTCATTCCTTTGATCGGATGACCGTTTTGCACACTGCGTGTAAGGTCAGTGGTATGCTTTACAAAATCCGGGTTAGCCGATACATATACCTGTTCAATCGAAGGTGCAAATTGCTTTACCTTGTTGGCGATGCGACTTTTGACGGCTTCGGTCAACGTACTAGGCTCATACGCAGTTCTTGCGCCTTCCACTGTGGTGCCATCCGTGCGTCCGATATCCGTACGGGTACCGTCCGCCAAGCCACGAATCATACCATAAGAACCCGTACCCATCGTGCCGTACAATCCGTCACCACGACGCGGAGGTGTTACGGGTCCGCTCATTCCATTGTCCGTAACTCCCGGCGCTATCCCATCGGTGGTATAGTTGCCTCTTGTACCATCCACCCCATGCGTAGTCATGCCATGTGTATTCATGCGATGTTCAGTACCTTTAACACTTGAAGTGCCAATGCCTGCTCCTGTTCCTGTTCCTGTTCCTGTTCCGTTGGCTTGATCCTTCAAGGAAACTGCTACATAAGCATTACGATTACCAACCAGCACTGTCGCAGATTTTACATCCGGCAACTCGGATATACGTTTGGACAAATTGCGATCGACTTGCAGATTACCAATTTGGTGTCCAGTTCCATTGGCATTTTGGTTTAAACGCATCCCGTCCATACCGTTGGACTTAACTCCGAAACGGTTCACACCATCCATATGATGTGTACTTTGCGCGTTATAGCGGGTAGTGTTCGTGCGGACATTATGATTCGCAGTCCCACACCCTGTCAAAGCAGCCATACTGGCGAGCAAAGCAGCAGAAATCGTTAAACTGATTACCTTCTTAGTCCCTGGCATGAACTCATCCTCCATACATATAAAATGTGTGACGAGATTAGGATGCGCTATGATTCTCAGGGCTATGCTGACTAAAAAATGACTAAATAAAATTTTAATGTAAATATGAAATACAATTGATGATTTACTACAAGATGGCATGTATAATAAGGGATGGGAAATACTTTATTTTACAAAGGAGGATTTCAAGCTTGAAAAAGATCACAGTTTTGATGCTCATTTTTTTGTTGTCCGTCACTCTTGTCCCCGTCGGCGCTTTTGCAGGCTCCACTACACCCGAAGCCCCGAAAGCACCTGCTGGAAGTTGGGTAGAAGGCCCGCCACCTAATCAGGTTGATCCTGCTAAACCTGCGTTACTGTTTGTACATGGTTTGAACAGTAGCGCTGAAGTCTGGACCAAAAATAACAATGATATACTTCAGCGTGCGCGTAACGCCGGATACCAGACGGCCACCATTAATCTGTACGATGCAAATGGCACATCACAGGATATGTGGGACAATGGTAAGCTTTTAGCCGACAAAATAAAGGTCATTAGTAATCACTTTGGCAAAAAGCTCATTATCATCGCCCACAGCAAAGGTGGAGTGGATACCCAAACTGCTCTCGTATATAACGGAGCCGCTCCCTATGTACAACGTGTTATCACCCTCAGCAGTCCCCATCATGGCTCACAGCTTGCAGATCTTGCTTACAGTAGCTGGGCCGGATGGCTGGCAGATATTGTCGGCTCACAAAATCCAGGTACCTCCACTTTACAGACATCTTATATGAAGTATTTCCGATCCAAGACCGATGCACTCAGCAACGCGACTACAATTCCGTTCTTCACGTTTGCTGGTGATAAATGGTCCGACGGCACCGCTTCCTACATACTGGGCGGACTTTACCTCTCATCCTTTGGCAAAAATGATGGACTAGTCACAGTCGACAATGCCAAGCTTCCCGGTGGACGTGTAGTCAAAGTCGGCCCCTGGGATCATGCCAAAGTTCGTACCGGCTCTTACGTCTTCCCCCTGATTCAACCTTACCTCCTAGCAAACACTCCAGCCTTGAATCAGGAAACTGAAGCACCTTCAGCAGCATCTTCCTTGCCTGCTTCCGCTTTAACATCCACCTATAGCGAGATCGACAATTCATACTTTATCCGTGGCGGAGACTATAACGGAAAAGCCTCCGAAATCCTCACCGTTGAAAATGGTGTTCAATCCATTAATCTGGATTGGATCAGCGATAAACGTGTGAGTAAACTGGAGCTGACCCAGCCTGACGGTACCAACGAGATCATTCATCTGAAAGCAGGCTACGATGACGACATTTTTGCTGGTGCCTGGCATCATAACGCCGTCATTCAAAATCCAAAACCGGGTATCTATAAACTGAATGCCACGATTCCTGATACAGGAGCATATCTCCTGATTGCCCGTTATCAGGCCGCTCAGGTTCCTGAGCTGAAATATAATCTGAATGCCGTAGGCCCGAAGCTGAATCTGCAACCACAGGATTCCCCTAAAAGCGTTGCACAAGTCACGTATCAGGTTCAATATTACGGTGATCCACAGCAAGGAATGACTCCCGCGTCCAAAGGTCTGACGGTACAACAAAAAACAGTTAACCCGACCGGACAAATCGAGCTGTCCAAAGCGGACAAGCCCGGCATTTATTCCATAACCTATGAAATCGAGGGAACTACAAAGGCAGGCTATCCATACCGCCGTACAGCTGTTCAGTCCATTTACATTGACGCTGACGGGAATAAGTATGTTGATTAAGCTCCCCACGTAATCATTTATATCATTCACTAAAATAAAAAGGTGGAGGCCCTCAAAAGCCTGCACCTTTTCTTTTGTGTATCATAATAATGGCATCCGGTTTAATCACTTCATATATCGTCACGCTTCAAATCTTCTATAAAATCAGTCACAATACTTTGAACGGCATCTTCCCTGGACATTCGGATATATCGACTGGTTTTCTGAATATCCTCCTCGAACAGATGAAGTATACTGCTCATAGCTTCCTGATCTCCGTTTCGTGCTAATTTGAGGAGTTTGATGAACTCAGCATCTGAGATAATTGATTCAGCATTTTCTTTTTCCATTTATTCACCGCCTGTTGGGATAGCTTCAGCTCTCTTGCAATCTGTGCTTCGGTTTTGTCTAGTATGTAAAGGTCAAAGATGATGGCTTTTCCGATCTCAGATGGTAGAGAGTTAATGAGCTGTAGAATGTACATTTTAGAATTTGCAGAGTCTGTAAAAGATGGAGTAGCGACGGCTTCGTTCTTTTCCATGACAAATTCATGATTGGTTTGTACCCGGGCACGATACTGGATTCTCCATGCAATGCGATACAGCTTCTTACGATATTGTTCAACCAATGTTAGCTGATATTGATTCATCATAAACCACCCTTTCTCTTTGGATTTGGCTTTTCTAAATCCTCATATTATAGGGTAATTTGAGAACACATTTTACAACCAAAACAGAACATTTGTTCTTATTTATTATACTATTTTTTGAGTCGGTTGTATACGGTTCTTTTGATTTACCTTCCTTTATATACGGCTAAAAAGGAGGGAAACCATTGCAGATGGATGATGCTCTTTCTATCATAACCAACGTAGGCTTTCCGGCAGGTCTTTGCTTTATTTTGTTGCGGCACATCCTGCACACCATGGAAGAAAAACTGGATAAGCTCGATCTCTCGCTCCATGAGCTGATTGAGGTCATTAAGGAATTAAACGATGGGAACCGTGATTCTTCCAAAAGCAGCAAGCCTGATGAATAACGAACACAAAGAAGCTCCAACCGACGATCCTCGCCGATGGAGCCTCTTTGTTCGTTTCATACCAGAAAATTTGTTTGCTTGCGGATCTGATCATGTTCAGATGATTATTTTCCAGCTTGAGCCTGGTCATGTCCAGCCTGTTCAATACGCTTCACGTCAGATGCAGACAGACCATACGCCCAATTGCTTTGCGGAGGCACGACCCATACGATATCCGGTTCACCGTTCATCATCCAGCCCTGATACACCTGCTGCGATTCATCCTGCTTGCCCAGCGATACGCTCAGCGTAAAGCGGTGAACAGGATGGTTCAGCTCGGAGGCTTTACGCAAGGACTGGCTGCTGACCAGATTTTTGATTTGCTGAGATAAGGAGGTCGCCGTATCACTGGTTACCGACTTTCCATTCAGCGTCCAAGCTGTGGAAGAGCTTTCCCCGGTTCCCACGTCACCGGATGACTTGAGCATCCAGGACGCTGACTGACCTTCCCACTCCAGTCCGCTCAGCTTGTCATCATCCCAGCCAAACGGGGTCGTATCCGTAAAATCGGCTGCACCCAGTAACAACCCGGAAAGGGTATCCACAGGTACAGTAGCTACTTCTTTTTTATCTGACAGCACATAAACAGCATCTCCAGAAGGCAACGTTTCGCCAAAAGCAAAGGTATGCTCGCTTCCACCCTTGGTCTTGATCTGAATTTGGTTGTCGGTGGCGCTGATTCCATATTTGGCTACGTCTTTTGGAGAAGATTCCACCACCTCACCGAGCTTCACATTTTGAATAGCGACTAACCAATTGTCTATCGTATAACCGTTTAACGGATAAGACTGCGGCTTGCTCATGCTCCATTTGCCATCACGTTGGTTAAGCTCCACTGGCTTGCCGTTCTTCCCCATTATAGCGAAAGATGTAATATTCCCCTGCGTAAGCTGTACCAGCTGGCGAGCAGCAGGAGCTTGTTCACGAAAAAAGTTTTGGCTCTTGGCATAGACTATACCCGCTCCCAATACAACTAACAGCAGCACGGTGGGTATCCATTTTCTCATGCTCTTCTTCGCCTCCACCACAATAAGATTCCGGCTGCCGCAAACAATAACGGCAATCCAATCACGGATAGGGTCAATATCGTCTTCGCTTGCACAGGAGTCAAATAAACCACCTTATAATCCTGCTCCTGACGAGGACGAATGGTAAGCCCGTCAGATTGTTCCTGTACATAATTCAGACTGTTCAGCACAAAATCCCGATTGCCTCCCGTGCTGATCTCGGTGTCGCTCAGAAGGGCCGACGTTCCGAGAATAATGGCTTTAGGCTTGCCATCCTTGCCATCTACCGCGTAACCCAGAGCAAGCGGCCCCTGCGGGTCCTTATCATCCTTTTGTGTTTCGTTGTTCAGCAACCCCTGAATATTCGTTTCCCCATAGCTGGCGGCAGAGGATTTGAGCAAGGTCGTAGTCTTCCAATTCCTCTGCTCCCCCGCTTGCAAAGCAATAGACAGCGAAAGCACCGGGTACAGATTGGAGGCCGCCAGCTTATCCGTAATCGCATGACTGCCAAAGGTGGGCACTGTAAACAGAGGCCCAAGTGTATTCGTCTGCTCCTGATCCACCACGATCGCATGTGTATCCTTCACACCGTAATCCGCCGCCAATGCGTCAAGATTTTTCCAGTCCGATTGCATGTTCGGATGAAAGCCCAACCCCAGAAACAGCTTTCCACCACCCTCCAAATAGGTGCGAATGCTTTTCAACTCCGTCGCGCTGATATCTCGTTGTGGCCCCACAATAGCCAGCACCGATGCATCTTTAGGCACGCTACCGGCCTGATTGAGCTGCACTTCTTCTGTTTTCACATTATCCTGTGCCAGTGAGCTGCTCAATCCGGTCATTTGGGACAAGGGGATTTCCTCATGTCCGGTCAGGAAAATGACTTTTCCCTGGCGGGTAGACGATAGCCCAAGCAGTCCGCTGGTCAGCTTTTCTTCCCCTGTAAACTGGTACGCCCCCTCGCTACTTCCCTGTGCCTGCGTAAACAGACTACCTATATCAATAACACGTTTCTTCTCACCCTGAACCAGCACAATGGATGCTTCGGTGACACCGTATTCCTTAGCCAGCAACGGCTCCTGATTCAGATCATATTGCTCGACCTTGAGCTTGCTGTTATGCTTGGCGTATTCACTCAGCATATCCGTAACGTCCCGGTTCAGCTTTTGATTTTGCGAAGTCGATACGCTAAAGGCAATCAGCTGTACATCTTCCTTCACTCCCTGAATAGCTGTCAATGTCTGATCAGACAACGTATACTGTTTGCCTGCCGTCAAATCCAGCTGAAAGCCTCCCAGCGAACGCAGAAACAACGTCAGCAAAATAAAAATACCTACAGCAGCTACCGACAATATCACACTGTTAGTATGACCCAGCCATTTTTTCATGTTCATCACCTCCACCGTTTCCGTTCGACCACCTGAATGCTGAATAGCAAAAAGAGCGCCGCCACCGTCACGTAATACAGCACATCGGCTCCGTTCAGCAATCCTTTGGTGAAGCTGTCAAACCGTGCGGTTAGTGAAAAAGGCTCCAGCCATTGCTGCAAGGTCGCAGATGCGCCCGTTTGGCCACCAAACGAATCCAGCATCCAAAACACGAGCAAAATAATAAAGCTGACGACCGCCGACATCATCTGATGCTGTGAAAGCGTCGAAGCGAACAGACCAATGGACATCATGGCTGCACCCAGCATAAACAAACCGACCACGGACGTACATACCAGTGTCCAGTCCAGCGATCCGTAAAAGGACATCACGACCGGGTACGCCAGACTGCACAGCACCAAAATCAGCAGCATGCCCAGTGACGCCAAAAATTTACCCACAATCATTTCTGTCACACTCACTGGCGAGGTAAGTAACAGTTCATCCGTACCCTGCCTGAATTCCTCCGCAACCAGCCTCATCGTGAGCAATGGGACGACAAACACCAGCATGGACAGCGTATCACCGAGTACCAGCCGATAATCCAAGATGCTTGGCTGATACATGACAAAATTTGTGTAAAAGAGCAACCCCGTCAGCAGCATGTACACCGCAAGCGCAAAATACGTTGTCGGCGTCCATAGATAGGCTTGAAGCTCCTTTTGACAAACCGCGAACAAGCGCCTCATGGCCGTTCACCTCCTGCACTCTTATCTTGCCCGGCCTCATCCGTTTTTGGCTCGCGAGTGGTTAACTGCTGGAATATATTTTCCAAGCTGAGGCTTTCTTTTTTCAACTCTATAATCGGAAGCTTCGCACCAGACAGCACATAAAAAAGCTCCTCGCGGAAATCCTCACTGGAAGCGCCTGTCAGTAACAGCCCGGTCAAATCTTGTTCCGTTGCAGTCGGCTTTGTGTCAGCTTGAGACAAGCCAGATGTTAATAGCTCTACCTCTACTTTCCCCCAGGCACGAAGAACGTCCAACACCTGCTCACGGCCGCCTTTTACCTCGACTTTTACCTTAAATCCGTCTTCCATCGAACCGCCGAGCGCATCAGGCCGTCCATCCAGCACCAATTCACCCTCATGAATGATAAGAACCCGATTGCACAAGGCGTCCACCTCGGGCAAAATATGCGTGCTGAGCAGCACCGTATGATTCTCTCCAATCTCCTGAATGAGCTGGCGAATCTCCAAAATCTGATTCGGGTCCAAGCCTGATGTCGGCTCATCCAGCACCAGTAAATCCGGATTATGAATAATCGACCCCGCCAGCCCCAAACGCTGCTTATACCCTTTGGACAGACTGCGTACCAGCTGCTTTTCACGTCCGTTTAGCCCAAGCCTGGAAATCATCTCGGAAATCCGCAGCTTTTGCTCTCTTGCAGGCACATCTCGAATGCTCGCCACAAACTTTAAATAGGATCGAACAGACATATCTCCATACAGAGGGGGCGTTTCCGGCAAATAACCGATTTTGGAACGAGCCTGTCTGCCCTGCTCCTGAATCGGGATGCCATCAATCGTAATCACTCCCTCATTCGGCTGGAGATACCCTGTAATCATGCGCATCGTCGTCGTTTTGCCCGCACCGTTCGGGCCCAGAAACCCGACAATCTCACCACGCTGCATTTCAAAATCCAGCTTATGTACGCCCCGGTTGCCCTCGTACCACTTGCTCACCTGCTGCACCTTGAGCACACGCTTCACCCCTTCTTTTATCATATTGCAAAGTCGTAGTCTTTCACTGTAAACTACCCATTCGTCCAAACAGCTCTATTCCCTTTTCACACATCCAAAATGTTGCGTAGCGGAGGATTTGAAGCTGGAGAAGCGCTAGCGCTCGCCTGATCGAAAGCTCAAATCCTTCGCGGAGCGGCTCATCTGCACCTCATGCAACACTTTTAAACTCTAATGTTAATCCCACACATATAACTCCAGCTTAAAGTCACTTAAATATAAGCTTAAAATAATATGTCTAAAATGTGAACGAATGAATGTGCTTTTACACTCGTTAACTTGTACGGTTCGCCCTAACATTCATTTGCATCCCGCATCAGCCACAATTTTATGCTGATTCCATCTAGGCTTCCATAGATACCCACACCCTGTCCTTTTGCTGGAATACCTTGGTATATAAGAAGCTTTCGATTGGCTGAAGGGGGTTATTGAGATCAAAGTTCTATTTACCTTTTATATACCCAGCGGCGGCGTGGAAACCTTGAACCGCCAACGCTGCAAGGTGCTTAGCCAAGATGGGATTGAATGCCATATTCTCTACTATCAGCAGGGTACGGGGATGCAAAACTTACATGGAGATATTCCCGTGTTTATGACTTCTTCCGAGGGAGATATTTCTAGTCTGATACACACTCACCGTTACGATGCCATCGTCGTCTCGTCGGATTACCAGATGCTCGCAAAACTGCGCATGTTGGGCTATCAGGGTGTGCTAATCTATGAATCACAGGGCTTCGGTCCGCACGTGGAGGCTGCATTGATAGTAGGCGAAGCCACACCGTTTCTTCAAAGATACGCCAATGCAGTACTGCTACCCACCACTACGCATCTGGTCGAACTATTTTCCAGCATGTGTCCATGGCTTAAGCGTTACGTGTTTCCAAACGTACTGGATACCAGCGTATTTAATTATGTGCCTAACACTCCTCCGATCCATCCGGTCATTGCATGGGTTGGGCGACTGGAGCCGAACAAAAACTGGAGGCATTTTATCGATATTTCTTACTGGATGCTGCAAAACCGCCCGGATCTTCGCATCTGGATGTTCTATGATAATACCCTTTCGCAGCCAGAGGATAAGGTACAATTCGAGAGCATGGTTACACAGCTTGGCTTGTCCTCCATTGTAGAACGTTTCAAAAACGTGCCCCATGCTAAAATGCCTCTGTATTACTCCATGATTGGCGATTCGGGAGGGTATCTGTTGTCCACTTCACTGGTAGAGGGATTTGGATACGCCGTAGCTGAGGCCATGGCTTGCCGCTGTCCCGTGCTCAGCTCTGATTCTGACGGGGTGCGAGCCTTCATCGATCACAACGTAACGGGTAAATTTTATGCGCAAGGAGATATCTCGCAGGCGATATTGGAAGGACTGGATCTGATGAACAACACGTCCAACCGCGAATCCATTCGCCAGAAGGGGCTGACAAGGATCGTCGACCTGTTAGCACCAGATAAATATGTGCAATCCTTCCGGCAAATGATGAATGCGCTGGGCGTGGGGTAAGCTATTATTTTAAGTGGAGCAGAAGTTATATGATTCTAGAATAAAGCCGCCGGGCAGGCGGCCCATTTTTCTTCTTCGGTACCCTTCGCTTTTTTATCCATGATGATCGTCTCCTTTAGTGTTTAAGTCATAATATCGTCAACCACAAATACAAACCCAAAAGTGTGAAAAAAAGCGTAGGTAAGGTCAGTATTACACCTGTTTTGAAGTAGGTTCCCCAACGAATCTTTACGCCTTTAGAAGTAAGCACATGCAGCCATAGCAGCGTAGCCAAGGAGCCGATAGGTGTCATCTTGGGTCCTAAATCCGACCCGATTACATTGGCATATACAAGTGCCTCCCGGATCATTCCTGTTGCGTTTGTAGCGTGGATCGCCAGCGCATTAATCATGACCGTAGGCATGTTGTTCATCACCGACGAAATGACGGCAGCCATAAAACCCATAGCCATCGTAGCTACAAACATCCCCTCGTCTGCTGCCGCTTGAATAAGATGCGCTAGCAAATCTGTCAAACCCACATTACGCAGCCCATACACTACGACATACATCCCGATGGAGAAAAATACGATGGCCCATGGCGCACTTTTCATGACTTCTTTTACAGTTACTACAGGACTTTTTCTAGCTATGAATAAGAGAATAACAGCAATGATTGCCACAATTACCGAAACCGGAATGTTGAAAAATTCGCTGATTAGATAACCTGCAAGCAGGAGAGTCAGAAAGATCCAGGAAAGCCGGAACATTTTCGCATCCTTAATCGCTTCAGCAGGAGCCGTTACATGAGCAACATCAAACTTCCCTGGAATGCTTTTACGGAAAAAGAGATACAGCACTAACATGCTCGCAGCTATAGAAAAAAAATTTGGAATAATCATGCGGCCTGCATACTCCATAAATGTGATGTTGAAGAAATTGGCGGTCACGATATTAACCAAATTGCTGACGACGAGCGGAAGCGAAGCCGTATCTGCAATAAAGCCGCTGGCTATGATAAAAGGAAACACCCTAGCTTCTTCAAACTTGAGCGCCCGTACCATCGCCAGCACAATGGGAGTCAGGATCAAAGCGGCACCATCATTTGCAAAAAAAGCAGCTACTACCGCTCCCAGCAAAGTCACATACATAAACAGACGGATCCCGCTTCCCTGTGCAGCCCTCGCCATATGTAAAGCGGCCCATTCGAATAGTCCGATCTTATCCAGCACCAATGAAATGAGAATAATAGCTACAAAAGCCAGCGTGGCATTCCACACGATTCGGGTTACTTCCCACACATCTTGAATATGAACCACGCCAACAAGCAGAGCCAAAATTGCTCCTGCGGAGGCTGACCATCCAATAGACAGGTTCTTGGGCTGCCAGATCACCAGCGTCAAAGTGAACAGGAAAATAGCGCATGACAAGAAAACCGATAACACGTTCAAACCTCCGATCCAAGATGTATCATCATGTTAAATCATTTTATAAGCATATACTTATATATCGGGCATCATTTTCTATGCTCACAGAGGAAACTTTTCCATCGAATCTTTAGCAGGAGCGGAAGCCGAATTAGGTCCGCAAGCAGCGGCTGGTTCTTCTTTATTTAAAAGCTTCAAAATTTGCTGCTCATCTGGCATACATTGAAGGACCGCTTGAATATGAGGCTTGTCCTCCACATTGAGAGAATAGTGCACCCACTGTCCGCGTCGAGCTTCTTTTACAATCCCTTGAGACTTTAGCTTTCTTAGATGCTGGCTGATACCCGGCTGCGAAATATCAAAAACCTTGACGAATTCGCACACACACCATTCCCTCTCTTTGAGCAAAGAGAGCATCGTCAGCCGTGTTCTATCACCCAATAGCTTTAATTGCTCCGCTACATAAGCCAGTTGGTCCAATATGATCACCTCTTCTCTCTATATATAATCATTTGCTTATATCTTAATCGTATACTCAACACCACTCTTTTTCAATACAATCGTATAATCAAATTTTTCACTTTTTCATACCCATCTACCGTTGTATACTGTTCTTCAGAACTGCTATGGAAGGAGGCTCATTTTGCGTATTTTTGATATTCTTCGTATATTGGTTGCAGAACAGATGGTCAACGGAGAACACTTGGCAAATGTATTGAAGGTATCCTCTCGAACCATACGAACAGATCTAAAGGAATTGGGGGCGCTGTTGTCGAAGCATGGAGCAGCCGTCAAACCCCTTAAAGGAATGGGCTACAAGTTAGAAATTCGGGACGAACAAGCATTTCATCATCTGCTGAAGCAGTTAAAGGATTATGAAAATCATGTGCCCTATCCATTAGCGAATTCTTCTGAAGCCAGAAATCGTGTTTTAATGAAAAAGCTGCTGCTCACCCATGCATATATCAAACTTGATGATTTAGCTGAGATCCTGTATGTTAGTCGATCTACTTTACAGAATGACCTCAAAGAACTGCGCAAGCTAATGGCAACCTACGGACTATCCCTGGAGAACAAACCGTATCATGGTATTCGAGTCAAAGGTAGCGAGGCCAAGCTGCGTTATTGCATTTCCGACTATATATTTAGTAGAACAGATGAAATAGGCGAGCAGCAGACGTCCCACCCTCCTCTGATTTCTAACGAAGAGATGGAATACATCAGAGAAGTGATTCTGGACCGCATTGAATTCAATGATATTCAGTTGTCGGACATTGCCTTGAACAATCTGGTCATTCATATTGCTATAGCATGTAAGCGCATTCGTGAAGAAAGGTATGTTTCGTATTATCCTCAAGAAATGAAAAAAATTGAAGCGCAGAAAGAGTTTATGGTGGCGACTGAGATCGTATCCGCTTTGGAACAAAAAATGAAGCACTCCTTTCCACTTGTTGAAGTTGCGTACATTGCTGTGCACCTGCTGGGTGTAAGGACAGTCGTTAGTGCCCATTTGGATGAAGTCGAGATTAAAAAGATCATTGATAAAGATATCTACGAGCTAACTATTGAAATACTAGACCAAATTGATCAACAGTTGAAAATGAACATTCACAACGACAAGGAATTACTAATTGCTTTTTGTCTTCACCTCAAACCGGTCATTAACCGTTATCAATACGGGATGAATTTGCGTAATCCTATGCTGGATGAGATCAAAGCCAATTACCCGCTTGCCTTTGAAGCAGGTATCATTGCTTCGGAAGTCATCAAGCAGCGACTTCATATACACATCGAGGAAAATGAAATTGGATATTTAGCCATTCATATCGGAGTCGCGATGGAAAGAAAGAAAATGGAGGACGCACCCAAAAGGTGCATAATCGTATGTGCTTCTGGACTGGGCAGCGCAAAGCTGCTGTATTATAAGCTTCAATCGGTCTTCGGTTCCAGATTGGATATCGTGGGAACTACTGAATTTTATAAGCTTAAACAAATGCCGTTGGATACTGTGGACTTTGTCATTAGCACGATCCCCATTTCAGAACCGCTTTCTGTACCCATGATACATGTGAATACATTTTTGGGCGGTTCCGATATCACTAAAATTGAACAAGCAATCTCAGAGGCAAGACTCCCTGCTGTGCAGTATGTACGCAAAAAATTGGTCTTTCTTCAGCAGAAGCTTGAAAACAAACTCCAGGTGCTTGAATTTATAGCCAAAAAAATACACGAAGCCGATCTTGTGAAAGGCCCCCTGCTGGAATCTGTGATAGAGCGTGAAGCCGTTTCCCCTACTTCATTTGGCAATTTTGTCGCGATCCCGCATCCGATGGAACCTTTCGCTGATTCCACGTTTTGGGCCATCTGTACATTACAAAAAGCTATTGATTGGGATGGCAAGCCAGTACAGTTTATTTGTATGCTCTGCATACAGCGCACCAAATCAGAAGATTTACAGAGTATGTATCATATTTTGCTTGAAATTTTAAATAATGAAAAGCTCGTCCAGCAGCTTATCCGCTGCAAAACGTACACGGAATTCGTAGAAGTGCTGCATAAAAATAGCTGAACATAGAAGTGTGTAAAGACAGGAGAATTCTGAAGCCTATATGGCCAGGGTTTCTCCTTTTTTGTGCGTAGTGATGGAGATATCATGTAAAAAGAACGATTTATTTCCGTTAAGAAGAGGAAATAATGTGCGTTATGTTGAAAGCGATTTCAAATTATAATGCTAAAGAAGACAGCTTTTGAAGGGAGATAAAAAACATGAATAATGATGAAACTACAGAGCACGACGTGAGTATGGAGGGCATGGATGATACAGAAATTGTATTCCAAATTATATTATACGCTGGGAATGCACGCAGCTCGGCCATGGAGGCGATTGAGCTTGCAAAGGCGGGAAGGTTTCAGGAAGCCAAAGAAGAATTAGCCTCAGCTAAAAAAGAACTGGTGTCCTCCCACAAAATTCAAACCAGAATCATTAATAAGGAAGCAGCGGGTGAAAAAACAGAGATGTCGGTCATGATGGTACATGCTCAGGATCATTTGATGAATGCCATCACCATTCGAGATATGGCCTCAGAGTTTGTAGACCTGTATGAACGTATTGATCAATTCGTACCCAAATCGTAGAGGGAGGGGCGCTATCCCATGGCTTTTAAAAACAAGCTAGTCGACGGCCTCACATCAGTGGCAAATGCAATCAACAATTTTAAATATATTATAGCGATCAAATCAGCCTTTATCACATTAATGCCTGTCATCATTGTCGGTGCCTTTGCTGTACTGATTTCCAATATGGTGATGGACCCGGTAAATGGTCTGGCCCATTTTAAGCCGTTCTCCTTCCTGGCAGAGTACAAACCGATTTTCTCAGGCATTAACTATGCCAGCTTGAATATCCTTACCATCCTGGCTATTTTCATGATTGGTCTGGAGCTAGGAAAAATCAACGGGGAGAAAAACTTCTTCCCAGGACTACTCGCTGTAATCTGCTTTATATCTGTGACGCCAACCACGATAGAGTTGATGGTTAACGGGGAAATGCAGAAAGTAACGGATGTCATTGCCCGCCAGTTTACGGATACCAAGAGCTTGTTTTTAGGTATTTTCATAAGCATTCTATCCGTTGAGCTGTACAGCAAACTGGGCAAGTCCGATAAGCTAAAAATTAAAATGCCTGAAAGTGTTCCCAGCAATGTGGCTGTTTCTTTCTCGGCACTCATTCCAACCATCATTACGGTGACTGTCTTCTCGATGCTTGGATTCTTTTTTCATAAATTTACAGGTCTCTACCTGTATGATGCCGTCTATAATGTGGTGCAAAAACCGCTGGAGACCGTGGTGCAAGGACTGCCGGGTATATTGGTACTGATGCTGGTTGCGCAAATCTTCTGGGTGATCGGCATTCACGGGAACCAAATGGTAAAACCGATTCGTGAACCTCTGCTGCTTGGAGCGATTACGGTCAACATGACTGCTTATGAGCAAGGACTGCCGATTCCGAACATTATTACGATGCCTTTCTGGGACGTATACATGAGTATCGGTGGTTCAGGGATTACGCTGGCCCTTTTGATTTGTATTATGATTGCTTCCAAGCGCGAGGATATGAAGGAAATTACCAAGCTTTCGTTTGGACCGGGCCTGTTTAATATTAACGAGCCTGTCATTTTCGGACTTCCGATTATGTTGAATCCATTGATGGCTATCCCTTTCATTATTACTCCGCTTATCACAGGAACGATTGGCTACTTTTCGACGTTGCTTGGATTTGCAGGTAAGGCCGTCGTCATGGTTCCATGGACTACTCCGCCTATTATTAATGCCTACCTGTCTACAGGTGGAAGCATTGGCGCCGTCGTAACTCAGATCATTTGTATTGTGGTAGCGATTATCATTTATTTCCCGTTCGTCAAAATTGCCAACAAGCGAACGACTGAATAATGCGCTACTATAGAAATATACCCCTAATTGAAAGCGTATTCTTAATGGATTCAGGTTAACGCCAACTTTAAAGGAAGAAGCTGATCATGGTGAAAATGACTTTTCGGTGGTATGGCGAGCAGGATTCCATTCCACTCTCTTACATCCGGCATGTCCCCTATATCAAAGGAATTGTAAGCGCGGTTTATACCGTTCCACCTGGAGAGGTATGGCCTTGGGACCGTATCACTGCTCTCAAGCAGCAAATCGAGGAAGCGGGACTTACATTTGAAGTCGTGGAAAGCGTTCCGGTACATGAAGCGATCAAGCTGGGACTCCCCACCAGGGACAACTATATTGCCAATTATAAAGAAACGCTGAGAAGGCTGGGTGATGCCGGGGTAAAAGTAGTCTGCTACAATTTCATGCCTGCCTTTGACTGGTTTCGTACCGTCATTGACAAGCCTCTTCCCGACGGATCGTTGACATTGGCTTTCTCGGGGGAAGAACTGAAAAAGATTGAGCCGAACATTGCTGATTTTACGCTTCCGGGTTGGGATTTATCATATCCAAAGAAAGAGCTTCCTGCTTTAAGGAAGCAGTATAAAGAACTGGGAATCGAAGGAATCTGGGAAAATCTAGCTTATTTTCTGGCGGAAGTGATTCCCGCAGCGGAAGAGGTCGGCGTGAAAATGGCGATCCATCCAGATGATCCGCCATGGCCTGTTTTGGGTCTGCCGCGTATTCTTAGCAAGGAAGCAGATTTGGACCGTCTGCTGGAGCTTCAGCCTAGCGTGCATAACGGTATTACCTTTTGCAGCGGCTCGTTAGGCAGCTCACCAGACAATCATTTACCCGGAATGTTAGACAAATACGCCGCGCAGAAAAGGATCCATTTTGTTCATCTACGTAATGTCAAACGTTATCCTAACGGTGATTTTGAAGAGTCCGCGCATCTGTCCGAATCGGGTAGCATAGATATGGCGGAGCTGATTCATATCCTGCATCGTCATCAGTTTGAAGGGTATGTAAGACCTGACCACGGGAGAATGATCTGGGGAGAACAAGGAAAGCCCGGCTATGGACTGTATGACCGTGCATTGGGAGCGGCCTACTTAACGGGCCTTTGGGAATCTATAGTACGAAAAGGAGAAGCATGTAATGGCTAAACATACGATACAAATTCCATCGAATTTCATCATGGGTGCTGCGGCTTCCGCCTGGCAGACAGAGGGCTGGAGCGGTAAAAAGGAAGGGCAGGACTCATTTCTCGACCAATGGTACAAAAATGACCGCTATGTCTGGCACAATGGATATGGACCTGCGGGGGCAACCGATTTTTATAACCGTTACGCTGAGGATATTGCGCTGATGAAGCAGATTGGCCTGACCCATTACCGTACTTCTATTAATTGGTCCCGCTTCTTAACGGATTATGAGAATGTTATCGTGGATGAAACGTATGCGGATTATATGGGCCGGGTCATTGACGAGTTGATTGCCAGCGGGGTCGAGCCCATGATTTGTCTGGAGCACTACGAGGTGCCCGCTTATTTGCTGGACAAATATGAGGGCTGGTCTTCCAAGCATGTGGTGGAACTGTTTGTGAAATATGCAGAAAAGGTTTTTGAACGCTACGGTAATCGGGTAAAACACTGGTTTACATTTAATGAGCCCATTGTTGTACAGACTCGTGTCTATCTGGATGCCCTTCGCTATCCCTATGAACAAAATACGCGGAAGTGGATGCAATGGAATTATAATAAAACGTTGGCTACTGCAAAATGCGTACAGCTCTTCAAGGCCAAAAGCTATAGCCAGAACGGGGCTAAAATAGGCGTTATTTTGAATCCTGAAGTAACCTATGCCCGATCCAGCGCCCCTCATGACCAGTATGCGGCACATGTGTATGATTTATTTTATAATCGAGTATTTCTGGACCCGCTTATTAAAGGCGAATACCCGCAAGAATTGTTCGATCTCATGAGCAAGCATGATATTGCATTTGAAGCTACAGCGGAAGAATTGACAGTAATTAAGGGCCATACTGTGGACTACGTCGGCATCAATCTCTATTATCCACACCGGGTCAAGGCGCAGAGTAAAGCCTGGAATGAAAACATTCCCTTTCATCCCTCTTACTACTATGAGCATTTCGATCTTCCGGGTAAAAGAATGAACAAGTCACGGGGCTGGGAGATTTATCCCAAGATTATTTACGATATGGGAATGCGTATTAAGAATGAATATAACAATATCGAGTGGTTTGTCGCGGAAAATGGCATGGGCATTGAGAATGAAGTTGTCTTCAAAAATGAGGAGCACATCATTCAGGACGACTATCGCATTGGCTTTATAACGGAGCATTTATGCTACACGTTACAAGCTGTAGAGGATGGTTCGAACTGTACAGGTTATATGCTGTGGGCCTTTACAGACAACGTTTCGCCCATGAATGCTTTTAAAAATCGCTATGGACTGGTGGAAATTAACCTGGAGAATGATCGAAGTCGGCATTTGAAGAAGTCCGGCTACTGGTATCAAGCTGCCATCAAAGAACGCTCGTTTGTTGCTGATCTGGATGAAGAGTATAAATAATTAAAAATTTATTTCTGGAGGCGCTCAAATATGAAAAAAATTATTCTGGCATGTGCTGCGGGTATGTCCACATCCATTCTGGTTTCCAAGATGAAAAAAGAAGCCGAAGCAAGATCCATAGTGCTTAACATCGAAGCCATCCCCGAAAGTGCCATTAAGGAAGAGCTGGAAGGCATTAAAGATTCTGTAATTGCTATTTTGCTTGGTCCTCAAGTACGGATGCGTAAAAAGCCGATTGCCGAAATTGCAGCTCCCTATGGCATCCCGGTGGATGTCATTGATATGATCGCTTACGGTAGAGCCAACGGTGCCGCCGTGCTGGATCAAGCCTTGAAGCTGGCTGGCGAATCATAATAAGCATATAGACATTTTTAGATGAATAGCAAAAAGCGGCAGTCTCCCATCAGGAAACTGCCGCTTTTCCGTATATTGGTAACCATATTGATATTGATTATCCCGTCACCTTAAACCGTCCAATCAACTGATGCAGCTCAGCGGACATCCCTTTCAGACTCTCCGTCGATTGGCTGACGCCTTCCATGGAGGTTAGCTGCCCATCCGAGGCTTCTGCAATCAGGTGGAAGTGTTCGGCTGCATGCCGTGAAATTCCCTCCATCTGGTCCACGGAAGCTGCGACTTCCTCAGAAACAGAAGTGATCTCCTCCGAGGCAGCCGATACCTCCTGCAATTGTGTCGTGATCCGTTCCAGACCGGAATGAATATGGCCAAAGGATTGTCCAGCCACATTTACAATGTCCATTCCCACCCTAGCTTCAAGGGCGCTTCCCTCCATCCGTATGGACAGCTCGGAAGTCTGTTGCTGAACCGAGGTGATAATGCCTGCGATCACCGCCGAGGACGACTGGGATTGAGTCGCCAGCTTCCTTACCTGCTCGGCTACCACGGCAAAACCACGCCCATGCTCTCCGGCCCGAGCCGCTTCTATCGCTGCATTCAGCGCGAGCAGATTGGTTTGTCCAGCAATATCCGTCATCAGGGAAAGTACCTCTCCGATCTCCACGGAATGCTCCTCTAATTGTTTGGTGGCGGCAGCCATCGCCGCTGTAGAGTCTACAATGGATTTCATTTGATCCACAGCCCTGACAATGGCTTCATTACCCTGAAGCGCATTCTCGGTAGTTTCCTGCGATAAGTCCGCTACAATCGCAGCAGATTGTGCAATTCGATGCATGCTGGAGGTCATGTCCTCCATGCCTTTATTCATCTCCATGGTCTGAAGTACCTGGGTTTCTGCCCCCACGGCAGCTTCTTTAATATGTATGGAAATATCCCGACTGGCTTCTGCGGTAACATGGGCATGATTGTACACATCCCCGGACGAAGACAGGATCTGGTCCGAGCCTTTGCCAATGCCCTCAATTACC
Organism: Paenibacillus sp. NRS-1782; assembly: GCF_050467685.1. NCBI lineage: Bacteria > Bacillati > Bacillota > Bacilli > Caryophanales > Paenibacillaceae > Paenibacillus > Paenibacillus sp. NRS-1782. Next base: position 56,683 of record NZ_JBITPH010000043.1, on the reverse strand, counting down.
GTTCTTGTATCCGTTACGAGGACCCCAAAAGCCGAAGCCAGACGGCCAATTTCATCCTTACGATTCGTATCAATAACGACCGTAAGATCGCCTTCCCCAACCTTGGCGACGTCTCGGGTCAACCTTAATAACGGATGTGTCAAATATTTGGCTAGTGCAAAGACCAACAGAATACATACCACCAGCACAATCGCAGCTACGATCAGCATCGTTCTTCTGGATGTTTCCATTAATTTGTATACCTCTGTAGCATCCAGATCTGCCCCGACAACCCCTGTGATACTGCCGTCCTTGCCTTTAATGGGAACGTAAGCCGAGACGGTTGCTCCGTATTCGTCCTTTGTCAGATCGCCTATGGAAGCCTCGCCCGTTTCAAAAGTATGCAGCATCCCCGGGTACGCATTGTTTTCGGGAGTGCCCAGCGGCGAATAGTCCTCTTTAGCGGTGGAAGCAGCCACGCCATCAACGATGTACACATAGCTCGTTTGGCCTCCGTCTTCCACTTTCCCCAGCGTGTATAAATACTTGAAGCCGTTAGCTTCCTTCAGCTCGTTAAGCTGATCGCGCAGCTCATTAAAATAAGCATTCTCTCCCCCGGCAACGGGTTTAATGTCTGTATATTTGTCCACATTAATCATGGCTGCGGCCCTTTTGGCCACCGCTTTGGCCTGCTGGCCCATGGAGTTTTCCACCAGTTCGCTCGAAGATTGATACAAGGTAAAACCCAGAATGGCTCCACCGATTACAATAAGGCCCGAAAAAAACAACACCATACGTGACAACAGACTGTTCAACCCGCCAACGCTCCTTTGGATAATCCAACTTGTATTTACATCATTTTATATTATACATGTCTTTCTGCCTATCATTTTTAGTTAAAACGTCCCATATTTCCTATTCCACATCAAAATTGAAGTATGTTTTAGCATAAGGTTCCTTCATCAGCGTAAAGTGCCACCATTCCTTGCTGTAAGGCTTGAAACCACGCTTCACCATAGCATCCCTAAGGATTTTTCGGTTCGCCTGCTGTGTCTTGCTGATCAGCTTCGTGTTGTAATAGGAAATATCACCGAAAAAATCAAACGGACTCCCCATATCGACAGTCTTCCCCGTTTTGATGTGTACTAGCGTCAAATCCACGGTGCTCCCCCGCGAATGGCCGGATTTCCTGGCGATGAAGCCCAGCTTGAACAGATTGCACTTATCCAGCTTCGGGTAATATTGCTGCTTCATTTTCATATCTCCGCTATCCTGCGACCATCTGACAAAATGATTCACGGCTTTTTGCGGACGATAGGCATCGTATACTTTCAACAGATATCCTTTGGCTGCCAGATCATCGCTGACCCCTTTTAAAGCGGCTGCACCTGTATGGGTCATGATCGCAAAAGGCCCCTTATATCCATCAATTCGTCTGCCAACAAAGTTATTTTCACTATAATAGCGGATTTCATATTGCGCCTCAGGAATCACTTCATCCAGATACACGAAGCCCTTGGGCAATTTATTTTTCTTCTCAATGGTCAAATTTTGCGTTGTACTGCTATCCGCAGTTACGTCCGAGGCTCCGGCAGCAACAGTAGAAAAAGGACCTGCATTTAGCAAAAATGCATATGTAATCAGTGCGATGCCGATTTTTCTTAAAGACTTTTTCAACATAGATCAGACTCCCCTTTGTGAAACTGGTTGGCTTACTGCTGACCATTGTATCAGGTGAGGACATTTTTTCCTATAAGCAGCTGCCCGGCTATCCATAAAAAAGAGGCTGATCCTCCAGCCCCTTCCTGAATCGCACGCTTTCTCGCTACACGCCTTCTTTTCCTGAACCCATACTGCTCACATACGTTTCCTTCAATCCGGCAGAGATGCCATATAGTGGCTCCCATCGAAGCCAATGTCTCGCGACTGCGTTGCTAAGACAGCTATGGTGAATGTCTCCCGCCCGCACAGCTGAATACACAGGCCGAACGGACGAACCGTGCAGCTTCAGCAAATCGTAGGCCAGCCGATTGATGGACGTTGTCGTCCCGTACTCACATGCACTGTACGTTGATCCGCTGCACGTATAGCCGCCATATTCGCTCTGACTACATCCTTGACGTACACGAAATCGCGGGTTTGCGTTCCGTCGCCGTGAATGAGCAAGGGGCTCCCTTTTTTCAGCCGATCCATAAAAAGAGCGACTACACCGCCCTCTCCCTTCGCGGCCTGACCGGGACCATACACATTGCCGTAACGCAAAATCGTGTAATTCATGCCATATACCCGATGAAAAAGCCGGATATACGATTCTGCGGTCAGCTTGGAAAGCCCGTAGCCCGAAATCGGCTCCAAGGGATCGTCTTCCTGAATACATTGCTTTTGCAGTTCACCGTATACGCCAGATGTGGACGCAAATATCAGTTTGGATACACCGGCTTCATGACAAGCCTGCAGCAGATGAATTGTCCCCAGCACATTCACATCTGCGTCCTCATCCGGTCGATGGATGGATTGCTGGACTTCGGCCTGTGCCGCCAAGTGAAACACAATATCCGGGCTTTCCCGAATGAGCAGCGTCCGGGTCTCGGAGCTGCGGATATCCGCCATATGCATGACCGCGCGCGGGTCCACATTTGCGACATTCCCGGTCGTCAGATTATCCAGCACATGCACCCTGATGCCCGAATCAGCAAGCGCACGCACCAGATGGGAACCAATAAATCCGGCTCCCCCGGTGACCAAAACCTTCACTAGCGCACCCTCCTTTTGAACCGAAGCAAGTTTCTTCCTTTCCCATCATGTTATGCGGCGCTCTACAGCTTGGCGCAGGCACAAGCACAGGCACCAAAGACAATCTAAGACGTACCTCCCCGTTGTTCAGACGTGTAGCCTGACGTTTGCCAGCATAAAGCGCCACATCTCATCCTGCCCGCTCCAAATATCCTCAGGCGGCAGCGACACTGAAACCAGCCGCTCCAGTCCCCAATCCAGCTCAGTCACATCGGCAGCCCCTGTATAATCCACGAATAACAAGCGAAAATCGTGGGTAATCATCTGTGACAATACGGTGTGCAGTTCTATCGCCTGATCCCGACTGCCCCCCAGACGAACCAGCAGCAAACGGGACGCAAGCGCAGATTTCTCCAATAGACGTGCAATTCGGCGATCAAGCGTCGTTTTGAATGCAGGATAAGAAGTCAGATGTTCCGATGTATTCAGGGTAACAGGGAAATGGTGTGCCGCTGTAATTTCATACGACGCGTCCTCGACCATGAAGTTATACTCGCCATAATCATGCCCCGTGACACGCAGGCTGGCAAAGTCCATAAATCCGGCGAAACGGGCATCCAGCAAGCGACTGATCTGCGACAAGTTGCCGGAAATCATCCAATCCAGCGGTCCCGCGTATGGACGCAGTCCGTTTTTATCCAGCTGAATGGAAGGCAGGCAATGTCCTCCCAGGCTGAATACAGCGTCATAATCCCCCTGCAATCGCTCAAGCACGCTGTCCTCCCCTTTCCGAAGATAGGGACATTCCCTGAAAAAGCGTACGCCAGTGCGAATCACTTTGGTAATTCCATACATCGGCAAAAGGCATTTCCACCGCGCATACATTCGCAAGCTGCCAGTCCAACTCGGTCAACTCTGTTACACCGGAACAATTAACGATGAGCAGACGAAATTCATGCGCCATCATGCCGTACAAGATGCGCTCCAGTTCCTCTACCTCTGCATAGGTTCCCAGCATACGGACGAACAAGCTGCGCTGCGCCTTCTGCGTTTTAGCAAAAAAACGTTCGATACGGCGGTCTATCTTCTCCCTGAACTCTGGATAAGTCGCCAGATCTGCGGAAGTATTGCGTTCCTGCGGGAAATCATGTACCGAGATCACGTTATAATCGATATCCCTGACCATATAGTTCAGTTGGCTCGTACCAACGACACTTAAATTGGGCAAATCCATAAACCCGGCAAACCGGTTTTCCAGCAAGCGATTCACATCGGACAGCGTGTCAGACATCATCCAATCCAGCACCCCGGCAAACGGCCGCAGGCGGTTTCTTTCCAATTGAATGGCAGGCGTGCAGTTTTGCCCCAAACTGAAGACCGCATCATATTCCCCTGCCAGCTGTGCAAGTCTCATAGCCGTGCCTCCTTTTTAAAGCGACCCAACCCTTTCCTCAGGCCGCAGGTTGTTCCACTCTACATTACATGCACAGCTCGGCTAAAAGGGTTGGACCCCGGCGCGTATTTTGTCAAAAAAGGCGTACAACTATCCAGTCCAGACACGGCCATTTTTCATATGATATAGGGCTGGTATACAACAGAATTCAAGGAGGCTACATGATATGTCCGTGTTTCTTTTATCTGCTGATCATCACCTCACTTATCACAGCGCCAGTATACAGAGCTGCCATGTGACCCTGTTCAATCGTGAAAAGAGACCTGTCGATGTACTGTTGGAAATAGGGAATGATAGCGGTGTTTTCCGACGGCAGCTACTTAGCCTGAGCACTTCTCCCGAAGCTGGCTCCGTAGTACAGCTCAAGGATATGGAGACAGCCCAAAATCCTTTTTACCTGCGGGTGGTCACAAGTATATGCAATCCGGAAACGTTATTTATTTTGGCTGAATTTGTAGAGAACGGGAACGTGGTCGCTATGCGTACAGCCAGTCATTTTACCGTGACGCCCTAAACCACGGACAGGAGAGGAAGAAGGTATGCTAAAATATTCGGTACAAAACAAAGCCGAAGCAGGCACACATGCGCTGCCTTTTCAGGTCACCGAACAGGAGAGCGTGCTATCTACGTTGATCATTCCTGCGAGTGAGTCTGAAGGGAGTATTGTCATTGAAACCTCCTTGGCATGGGAAAATCCGCTGCTCAACTGGGATATCGGAGAGCTGGTTATCCGGCTGCGTCGCAACGATGGGCAGGGTCCCGTGCTGGACTGGTTGCAGGATTTCTGCTATCAGGAGGGCTTTGCCGAGCTAAGGTATGAGGAATCTGCGGGACAGTCAGCGCCATATGTATATTGCGTGACCGTGCAATCGGCTGACCGCAGGGCCGTTGTCACGGGTCCACTCGTGATCCAAGGCTCGGTCTACGAAGATTCGGTTAATGAAAACCCGGACGGAACATGATCCGAAATCATCCAAAAGGCAGGCCGGGATGTGATGAAGTGCCCCCTTAAAGTTAGACAATTTATTTCAGGCAACTTGTTGGGTATGGGCTCGGTATTGTACGGGGCTCATACCCTTTAATTTGGCCTTGATACGTTTGTGACTATAGTAATCCATATACTTCTCCAGTTCTTGCTTGAAGTACTCCATGTTGTCAAATTCTTTTAGATATAGAAGAATAAAATGAAGTATTAGACCGTTGAAATTAAGTTGTAGACTGACAATACGTCATTAAGCTAACGGGTATAATATTGGTATAATATGGTTATTTAAAGTTTTGAGATTTTCACGAATTGTACTATGATAAACTTGATTCCATTAATTGATTCGAGCAATCGTAGGGGACAGTGCCCCTTACTCTTACACAATTTAGAGAACAGTATACCTAAGGAGTGGTAGAAATGGCGCGTGTTTTATTTATTAATGGTGGATCAGAGGGACATATCAATCCGACTATTGGAGTTGTGCAAGAGCTTATTTCGCGTGGAGAAGAAGTGGTGTACTTTTCTATAGAAGCTTTTCGGGAGCGTATCGAGAAGACGGGAGCTTCAGTACGAACATTTGACGATCAAAAATTTATAAAAGCCTTTATCTCAGGTGGAAGAGATTATTTACTCGAAAGAATCAACGGTCTTTTACTTACGGCAGATATAGTCATACCAAGCGTTCTTGAACAGATCAAAGGAGAGCATTTTGATTACATCATCCATGATTCCATGTTTGGTTGTGGACGTTTACTCGCTCAAATGCTTAAGCTTCCTGCAATCAATTCTTGTACTTCTTTTGCACAGACAAAAGTATCATTTGATAAAATGTTGGAACAATTTTCTATAAAAGTCCCTACAGAAATTGTTAAACCTATAATCGATAAATTTCAAAGCCTGACGGAAATGGTGAAAGAAAAATATGATGTGGAGATCCATTCTCCTTACGAAGTGTTTTGTAATCCTGCACCACTTACAATCGTTTATACAACAAGGGAGTTTCAACCTTATGGAGAAGCATTCGACCAAACTTATAAATTTGTAGGTCCATCTATCTCTTCACGATTAATTCAAGAAAACTTCGACTTTACTGCAATCAAGGGGAAAAACCCAATTTACATTTCACTGGGTACTGTCTTTAACCAAGCAATTGATTTCTATAAGCTTTGTTTTGAGGCATTGGGGAATACGGATCATACTATTGTCATGTCTATTGGGAATAAAACCCAAATCTTTGATTTAGGGGAAATTCCTGAAAACTTCATCGTAAAAAATTATGTTCCACAAACTGATGTACTGCATTACACTAAATTATTTATTACACATGGTGGAATGAACAGTACCAATGAAGGTCTCTATTATGGGGTTCCGCTAATTGTAATCCCACAAAGCGCGGATCAGCCGATCATTGCGGGGCAAGTCGCCAATATCGGAGCAGGCATTAAATTACAAATGCAAAGCTTGACTGCAAATCAACTACGTGAAGCTGTAGATCATGTGTTAAGCCACTCATCTTTCAAGAAAGCTGTTGCAAATATTAGGGAATCCTTTCGAGAATCAGGTGGGTATCATCAAGCTGTTAATGAGATAAAAGAGGAGACAAGCTATGATGATTAAAATGTCACTTTCGAATATGAGGGAAAGAAGTCGAATGAGAATGAGGGCTCTTCAGCTAACCTTACGAATGCCTTGTCCAGCATCTCTGATACAAGTCGTACCCTGCTTGATATCTCAGAACGGCATCCTTTTTCTGTTCTAAATTAAATTTAGTCATGAAAAAACTGCACCTCCAAATGTTATTCGTGACTAACAATTGGGGGGCAGTTCAGTGATTTCCGGCCTGCCTTTTACACTTGCTCCAAATGTAATGAAACAGTCGAATATTCATATGCATTACGGACGTCCCAATTCAGAATTACTGTCGTTCTCATGGCACAGTTTGTTTGAGACGTCCCAGAATTTCAGTGTCCGGTAGCTTATAATGTTCCGGTAACGAGGTGTTAATCCGGTTCCATATTTCATAATCCACCTCAAAATCCGGGTGCGATTGCTCGATTTCAAAAATACGGTTGTACAAGTCTCCAACTACAGGAAAAGTCATGTTCCCCCTCCTCACTATCGAATCAACGTACTTGATTGAGCGCTTGCCCGTAAATATTGATGAGCCGTGCAATCATGACATCCAGAGACCAATGCGCAGTTCCCCATGTCTTGGCACGGTTCCCCATAGCTATACGCACGTCATCCTGAGCCAGCAATTGCTGCAAATGAGCTGCTAACGCCTCCACATCGCCAACCGGGGAAACCAGTCCAGTATGTTCATGCTCCACCATTTCTGGAAGTCCACCTGCATCCGATACCACTGCCGGAAGCCCCGAAACCTGCGCCTCCATAACCGAAAACGGCTGATTATCCTGTATGCTCGGATGAACAAAAATATCTGCCAGTTGCAAAAGGGCAGGCACATCCTCACGATGCCCGAGAAAAACCACCTCTTCCCTCAGCCCCAGCTCCTCAGCCTGTGTTTGAAGCTCTTCCCTTTTGTCTCCCTCTCCGACAATCCAGCAAACCCAGTCTGTACGCCGATCTTTTAGCAAACTAAGAGCGCTCATTAAGTAATGCAACCCTTTAATATATACCAGCCGTGAAGGACAAATAATGACCTTTTTTCCTGCGGGTCGTGTCATGTCCGTTCCCTTTTCCTGGACTTCCCAGAAGTGTTCAGTATCCAGGCCATATTGGAAAGTAGCAATCTGTTGCTCAGGCACTTCGAACTCACGAACAAGCGTCTGTTTCATCCATTCTGTAGACGTTATTGTAATATCAGCAGATAGCGCCCCATAGTGCTCCAGCGCCCAATAATATTTCCACATCAACGATTCCCGATATCCCGGCTCCTGATCTCGTTCAAGCGCCATCATGACTTCACGGGCCAACGAGCCGTGAATATTGGCCACGAGTGCGCTATCCTTACGTTTGACTCGGCTTAGGGCACGTGTCGCAATGACATCCTGTGTATGAATGACATCATACTGTTCAACTCCAAAATACGCCGCCGCCAGTTCCATGCAATATCGGTCCTTTTCCACCGTCTGCACCCAAGAGTCCTTGTGTAATACAGGTACAGCCGCCTCATTCAGCTTCGTGTTCAGCATGGGCAACAACTGATCTTTCAGCAGTTCCCTATTTTCAAAAACAATATGGTATTTGGGTATATCCGGCCCGTTGCCCATCAAGTCCACAGTGTGACCCTGTAGCTCCAGTCGTCTTTTAATTTGTAGCATAAACGGCCACACGCCTCCCAAATGAGGGATCGGCCAGTAGGTAGCCAACAAAATTTTCACAACAGCCTCACCTCCCCCGTCTAGTACATTTATGTTCCGTCGCTTCCGTAAATTTGCTGAAAGCCCGACAATGCATCTGTCCATACCGCAAAAAAACCGCTATTTGGCACGATAGTCACATCAATAAAATTACCGATCGTGACGACTGGAACCGGGACAACAGAAGACACAGGTAGCGAAGAACTGAACGCTGTCCCCCCATTGAAGGATACAATGACCTGGTATCCATTAACAGGATTGGTCACAATGTACCCGACATAAATCACCCCTGTAATGTTCACGGTGATTTCCCCCCACGTGATCCCTCCATCCTGTGATCGCTGGAAAAACATGACCGAGCCGCCGAAAAAATCGGGATTGTACTGATGCGTATAACATAAATAGATGCTTCCGGTATAGGAGCTGACCTGAGAAGTATCAAATTTCACGCTGACCTCAACATTATTGACAAATGTCCCATACCCCCGCTGGGCAATCACGGGCGGATCAAATGTATTGCCATTGTCTCTGGACACGTAAGTAGCAATGGTACCGTTCAAACCGTCTACGACGGTCCTGTCGTAGACTCGATAGCCGCAGACACAATAGTACCGTCGAGCAGATTGAAAGCGACACTAGGCTCTTGCGCCAGCCTTCCGCTTTGCGTGAACTGTACGTTCGGCATCAGGCTCCACCTCCCGGTACACCGGCAAAAATCGTCAGGCGGCTGTTCACGCAGCGTTATGTTGGATACGAGAATATCCCCGCTAAAGGTAGCACCTCCATCAAAGGATCGCCGTATAAAATAAGCCGGTGTCTGCGGGCCCGTACGAATCCAGCTGACATAGACATGCCCGAGATAGGGGCTGGCTCCGGCGGAAGCGGCAGTAAAGAATCGGTCCAGTCCGCCCCTGCGTCCAATGATCGGTAAAGACCAATGAGAGGGGGCCCGCTGCTAAAATCAACAGCGACAGCCACCACAATATTCGGATTCAACAAATTAACGGCCACACTTGGCTCAAACTTGGGTAACCCGCTGGGTGTCACCTGAAAATTAAAGGGCATGACGAGCATTCCTTTCATTACAAATTGGTAATCATGGAAGGGGTACCTCCAAAATGTACCTTTTTTCGGCATAGCCTACCGACAAGCATACAAGCTTTCTATTCAGTAGATTCATAGTATAGGAGCATCCCTTCGGGGGTTTTCCAATATTCTGTTTTCGAAAGGATGATTCATTTGGCTTTTACAACCGGCTATATGACAAATACCAGAGATTTTGGTACGGCCTGCTCCAATGTCGTTGTGAATCTGGTGAATGAGGATACGGTAAACGCAGCAACCGTGACCATACAAATTTTTTTCTCGCTCGTACCGGATACTAAGATCCCCTTGTACGTGACATCGGTTAACGTACCTGCAAACTCCATTGCCCGGCGCACCTTCTTTATACAAGGTGTGCTTGCCTATGAAGTGCAATACAACGTGGCCGCCGCTGTTCCATCCAATGTGGTTCTTTCCAACTTCGGTCTGGACCAGTTTGGCAATGTTGTGCAGGAGCATCGTGTCCTTCAATCGGAGCTGACCACGATTGCGGCCCTGTCTCCAGTTAGCTAAAAGCGACCCTGTTCCAGCGCCTGATGCACTCGATGAGTGTAATACACGTAATTCCATTCCGGCGGTACAGCGGTGACTTCCCACCCGCTGCCTATGGTAGAGTGATCATCTGTATAGTAGGAAAAAACGTGGGTATTCGGCAGTGGGCGGAGTAAATTCGTCAGATACAGCAAATCCGTCACGGCGATATAAGGTTTAACCCCGTAGCATACAACAAAGCGGGTCACCGTTTCCCCAATGGCCTGAATCAGTGCTTCCGTGACAGAATAATGCGGTCTGGGCGTTACGATCAGGCGAGGGTCGAGCATCATCGGCAGGAAGGAAGAGGCGCCCTGTTCAGGCGTAAGATCCAGCAACCGCACCAAGCAATTGCTGTAATGCTGCTCTAGCAGCTGGTCCAGCAACGACTCAGCCTGAGTCATATCTGTAACGGGCATCAAAATAGTCATTTCAAGCGGGATACCCCGGCGCGCTCTCGTCTCATGCTTGGCGACTTGAAATGCGTGCCGCCAGCGTCGATGCTCCTTCTGGCTGTGCAAGCTGGCCGATACACTAAATGCGGAATCCACCCTGTAATCCATAAGGACCTCCGGGATGAATTTCATGCTGCACGTCTCGGTCAGTCGCAGCCAGTAATCATAATCCTCCACGGGTTGCAACCGATAGCCGTCGATCCGGCGGGCATATTTGCTTTTGTACATAAATGAAACCCCAACAATGCTGGCGTTCAGCAGTTCCTCATGCGACTGACTCTGATACCAGATCAGCGCTTGTTGATGCTGCTCATCATACAACGGGCTTCCTGAAGCATCAATCTGGCGGAAGGTGGAGAATACAAGGCCGAGCAAATCCGGCCCGTGGTTCAGCTCACGTCGCAGTCGTTCTATAAAGCCGGGATAATATACATTGTCACTGGATACCCAGGTCACATATGTGATCGCAGGATCTTGGAACAACTCGTCAAACCCCCGGTTGAGGGCACTAGATACTCCTTTGTTCTCAGGAAGTGTAATCAACTGGACACGCGGGTCTCCCGCTGCTGCGTGGAGCGCTGATCCCACCATTTCCGGCGCTCCGTCAATAACGATGATAAGGCGGAATTCCCTATAGCTCTGAGCCAGCACAGATGAAATCGCGGCTTGCAGATAGCCGATATCCTGTTTGTATAGCGGCATCACAATACCTGTATCTACCATATCAATCCCCCCTGACAGACTTCCGGCTTTATTAGGAAAAACCGTTCAACAACTGACTGAAGCGATTTCGATACCGTGCTTGAGTTATGCTGTACTCCCGCTCAACGGCCGTCCAATGCTTTTGGGTTCCCATTTCATCATGCCAACGGTAGTTGACCAGCGGTTCGTTCAGAAAGGGAAATGGGTATCCCGCCAGCATCACTCGGTACCACATATCCAGATCATGGGTGTACGGCAGCAATTCATCGAACAGACCGATATGCGTAAACAGTTCCTTTTTGAACATGACGGTGCATCCATTTACTGGATTCCCTTGCTGGAAAAAACGGCAAAACTCCGGTATGGACGGAAATACAGCTGCCGCCTGCGGGTTCGTGATTTGGCTGTATTGATTGATAAGATTAAAATTGGTGTGAGAGATATATGCCCCCTGTTCCGCCATAAAGGATACCTGGTTGTTAATTTTGTCCTTGTGATAGATATCATCTGAGCTGAGCCACGCAATGTACTCGCCGCTAGCATGCCGGATGCCATGATTCAGTGCGCTGGCTGTTCCACCATTCGCTTTACCTAAATAATGTATATACGGAAGATAAGGCTGAAGCATCCCCGTATGTGTCGTGGACCCGTCATCGACAACAATAATTTCAAGCGGACCGTAGGTTTGCTCTAATGCACTTTGCAGAGCCTGATTCACGTATCCACAGTTATAAAATGGAATGACGATCGTTACACTCGGTCTCATATCGTTCCTTCCTTTCTGGCTCGGCGGTATCGTATCATATCCTCCAGCGATTGTCCCAGCGATATGATCGGCCTCCATCCCATGTCCTCCAGTTCCTTGGCCCGGTATGCATCCATATACGCTGACTCTGCCGCGTCCCCCCATTCGATGGCAACAGGTGTCTCTGCCATTGCAACCATACGCTCCACGATATCTCCCAGCTCCACGATGCGGCCTGTGCAAACCGGGTAAACCTGCCCCGACACCCCTTGCTCCAGCAGCACACCATATGCCCCAACGGCATCACGCACGTCGAGAAAATCACGCTTCGCATGCCGGGACGATACCTGGAACGGTGCGGGTTCGAGTGCGGGCAAAGGCTCACATGCTGATTCGGTTGCTGGCTCCGTGTACGTGCGCTCCGTACGGATAATATGACCCGCCAGCAATGCGCAAAAGCCGGTGGATGGACCCGGCCCAATCAGATTACAAGGCTCTGCCAGCATGACGGATTGGTCAAACAACGTGCTCCATGAGAGGGCGACTGCTTCTTGAAGACTTTTGCTAAGACTATATGGATGCGATGGATGATACGGAGCCTGCAAAATTGCCTTTAGCCGGGAACCCGCCACGACAATCCGGGCCTTTGGAAAAGAACGCAGCGCATCCAGCAGATACAGCGTGGACAGCACATTGGATTCCATGTAGAGCAGCGGGCTTCGCCATGATTCTGGCACCGAATTTTTTCCACCCAGATGAAGCACATAATCCGGCGCAATCTGGCCAATCACTTCGCGAAGACGCTCCTTGTCGAGCAAATCGCATACATAAGACGTGATGTAAAAGCTGGTGCCAGAATCTGTGCCGACGTTCTCATCACCGTTAAACTGCAAGATCAGCTCCCGGGCGGAAGCAGCCGTACGGGTCAGAGCCGCTACCTTCCAGCCGAGCTTTGCAAAATGGCGACAGGCGTGTATCCCGGTATAGCCTGCCGCTCCGGTAATTACAATGACGGGCCGACGTTGTTCCGCTGTGCTTCTGTCCATTCCAGCAGCTCCTTCAGCATGATGCTGTAGTGAGGAACATCATAGAGCAGATCGGCCCGGGTAGAACGAAGTGTCCGGTCTTGCACCGGCTCATCCTTCGGCACGATCCGAATATCCTCCCTCTTCCAGATGTTCTTGAACAACAGCAACAGATCATACTTGCTGATCGGTTCAGGATGAACCAGATGAATGAGTCCGTCCAGCGGCTCATTCATCAACACCTGTATAGCCTTAGCCAGCTCCAGTGTTGTAACTCCGTTCCAAAAGACGCCGCGATACCCAGCAACGTCCCCACTCTGCTGCAAGAACCAGTTCAGCAGACCAATGCCCCCCGGCCGGATTTCCGGGCCGATAATGGAGGTCCGGATCGTCAGATGGCCCGGCGCTTTTACTTCCCCGAGTATTTTCGTCAATGCATAGGCGCTTGTCCCGTCAGGTTGATCCGTTTCTCCATATAAACCGGGTACCCGTGTCCCCTCGAATACACAGTCCGTACTGATATGAATAAGCCGAGCACCGATGCTGTCCGCTGTCCGCTGGAGAAGGTGCGGCAGCAGGCCGTTAATTTGATATGCTGTAATCTGATCCGCTCCGGCATACTGGTTCAGCACACCCACCGCGTTAATAATGACGTTAGGCCGCACACTCCGCACCAGCTGCTCCACCATAAAGCTGTCGTTCACATCCAGCAGCAGCCCTCCTTTATTCTTGGGATCCCGCGTGGTGTAGAACACATGATATCCGCCCTGCTTTTGAAAGTAATCGACCAGCACATGGCCTGCCATGCCGTTACCGCCCAAAATAAGCAGCTTCATTTAATGAACCCCCCGCTCTGGAGAATGCTTCGAATCTCCTCTTTGGACATCAGATTGAACTCCGAGCTAAAGCTGCTGAACGACACTGGAGGGCATTGCTTATAGCGATCCTTTAGTTGGGGGATATTCAGCGTTGGCAGAATGATCAAATATTGCTCGTCGTACACGACCGTCGTCAGGCTTTCAAAGTCGCTCATTAAAATCTCGTGAATCTTCTCGCCGGGTCGGACACCCTTTTCCACAATATTCACATTTTCCACACCCGAATCCTCGATCAGCACCTCTGCCAAGTCCAAAATGCGGCAGGTTGGCATGGTCATGATAAATATTTCGCCGCCGATGCTTTCCACCGATGCCTTGAACAGCAAACTAATCGCATCACGCAGGGTCAGGAAAAAACGGGTCATGTTCATATCCGTGATCGAAATGGTACCCTTTTGGCGAATCTGGCTTTGAAATAGATGCACTACGCTTCCGTTCGTGCCCAATACGTTACCGCCACGCACCGTCACAAATCGTGTATCGCTATTCAGCAGATTGGCGTAGACGATCAGCTTTTCACCAATCGCCTTGGTCATGCCGTAAAAATTAGATGGATTCGCAGCCTTGTCAGTGGAGATATAAATGACTTTCTTGACCTGATTGATGACAGCGGCTTCGATCACGTTTTGGGTGCCTACCACGTTCGTTTTTAGTGCTTCATAGGGCTGGTCTTCACATACAGGAACATGCTTGAGAGCCGCCAAATGAAATACATAGTCCACACCCTGACAGGCGGTAACCAGTGCATCCTTATCTCGAATATCCCCGATGCAGAAGCTAAGTCGTTCATCCTCAAACTGCCTGTTCATTGCAACCTGACTCGATTCTCCGCGCGAAAAGATAATGATCTCTTTGGGATTACGCGGCAGTAACTGGGTAACCAGCTCATGTCCCCAGGAGCCGGTACCGCCGGTAACCAAGATACGTTGGTTTTCAAACATGCCGTTTCCCTCCAAGCAAAAATTTGACTACCTTATCTGACACATCCTCCGCCAGATATCCTGCGGGATACTGCCACTTATGCTTCATCCCGATCATTAAGGCTACCGCGTTCGCTATAACCTCTCCATCCAGCCCGGACACGATATTGCTGCCGCAATCTACGGTTTCCGGCCGTTCCGTCGTCCGGCGCATCGTGACCGTCGGCACACCCATGATGCAGCATTCCTCCTGTACGGTGCCGCTGTCCGTCAAAGCGCAGCGGGCATGCCGCTCCAGCAGTACGAAGTCAAAAAAACCGAACGGCTCGTGGAATTCCACCAACGGATCAAGCTGGATCGGCGGATGGCTCGCGATACGAGCGGCGGTGCGAGGATGAATACTGCAAATGACCCGCTGTCCGGACTGCTGTGCTACCCGATTCAGGCCATCCAGAATAGCGAGCAAATGTGGCGGATGGTCGACATTCTCAGCTCTGTGGGCGGTCACCAGGAAATATTGCCCCTGCGACAGTCCCAGCTTTTTCAAAATGTTGCTGCTGGACACCTCTTTCTCGTAATGCTGCATCACTTCGTAAATCGGGTTTCCGGTCAATATAATTCGTTGGCTCGGAAAGCCTTCCCGTATCAGATGCTGCTTGCTTTGCTCTGTATACGGCATATTAATCGTAGAAATCGCGTCAATGATGCGGCGATTCTTCTCTTCTGGCACATCCAGATCGTAGCAGCGGTTACCCGCCTCCATATGCACCACCGGGTAGCCCATACGTTCCGCAAGCAAGGCGCACAGGGCGCTATTCGTATCACCGAGCAGCAGCACATGATCTGGACGCTCCTTGTTTAAAATATCCTCCATCTGCGAGTACATGGCAGACAACTGTTTACCCAGCGTTCCCGCCTTCTCCTGAAGCACATAATCCGGGGAACGCAGCCCCAGCTCGCGGAAGAATTGCCCGCTCAGGCTTTCCGTGTAATTTTGGCCCGTATGCACAAGCACATGCTGGTCTGCATAGCGATCCAGCTTCGGAATGATCAGGCTGAGCCGTATAATTTCCGGTCTTGTGCCGAGCACGGTCAATATTTTCATTGTGTTGGAACCCACCTTTGCTGTCGTTGTTTCATTAAACTGTGGTGTTTAATGAGTGAGATAGCCATCCAGCAAACTGTCTGTGCTCCAGCTAAGCGTTCACCTCAACGGTCCGGCGTGCTTTCACCCGGACCGTTGTTTTTTGTGACGTCCAGCCTCGAGCGTTAGCCGCTTCCGCTTGTGCGGATGCAGACACCTCGACACAGGCTTGAGCTTGAGTTTTCGTTTGAGCTTCCGCTTCAACCGGGATTTCTGTCTGGACTTGGATTTCGGCAGAAGCCCTGACAGCGGAAACCAGTGAATGCGATAGCTCCTGCTACTGGCGTTGCTCTTACCCTTGCGCTTGCGAGGTCTACTATGCTTGCGGGCCGCAGGCCCTCTCGCTCGAATGCCACGCTTGCCATGATGCAGGTCTGGCTGTAGCTCCGGTACAGGAGGGGGGGGCTGTGGCAAGCCCGGAATGGCCGCATACTCGATAGGTGGCAGACCGAGCACAAGCAGTTGGCCAACCAGCGATTCAGGAAATTCTCGAATAGTGCTGGTACATGCCTCCGGTATAGCGGTGACCTGACGTAGCCCTTCTCCCTCTCGCAACCATACCGGACCACCCGGCTGCTGAATTAGCGGGAACCACTGTGGATCATGACACACCCATTGACTGACCATGACGTGCAGGTTGTTTTGGTAGGAATCAGATCCATACACACGTGCAGCCGCGCTGTGGTTCCGTACACCAATCCGTTCCACTTCCTCGGGATGATTAAGCAGATAGCCCACTTTCTCCGCCAGCATATCGCTGTTTCCCGGCTCTACCAAAAACTCAGTATTTCCGGTCGCCTCCATCAGCTCCACCAGTCCACCCTGTGCAAAGGCTACAACCGGCTTTCCGTAAACCAGCCCCTCCAGTGCTGTCAGACCAAAGCCTTCCTCCACCATGCTCGGGATGACAACCATATCCATCGCGCTATATGCAGTAGATACAGATTCCTCAAATGAGCTGAACTGGAATCGGCGGCTGTAACGGGATTTGCGGATTAAAGAAACGCATTTCACGTAATATTCCGAGTCCACCGAGCTGCCGATGATCCAGAAGCGGCAGCTCGAATTCGTTTCACACAGCTTCAGAGCCATTTGAACAAAAGGCAACAGTCCTTTGGCTTCGTAGATAAAGGAAGAAATATAACCAATACAGATATGTGATTCCTTCAACCCCAGCTTTTCACGTTTGCGTTTCCGTTGCAGTACATGCTCTTTGTGCGGCGGCATATCCATATCCCGACAAGGAGACAACACCGTATGCGGACGTGTCAGCCCCGCCCCGTGCAAAGGCCGCAAGACGGCCTGCGAAATACCGATGACCCATCGGCTGTAACGCTCGATGATGGAGACCGAGACAGGTGTATGCTCATTCTGGTTAATGACTTCGGTTATTTTCCAGACCACTGGAATATTCAACTCATGGGAAGCCATCGCGGGCATGACGTTCACACAGGTATTGACCAGCACCACATCTGGACGCGTTTGCTGTAGCAACTGAAGCAACGGTGCGTACGAAGCATGGCTTCGCAAATTCTCCGCATCCTGCGCCAATCCCTCATACGGGGTATACATGCCGTGCAGCATGGGCAGGTTCTGAATTTGGACGGTAATCCCGCGCTTGCGAGCAATCGTGGTCAGCCGTCCTTCACCGGGCGTCACCAGAATGCAGTCGAAGTACGTACGAATGTCTACACAAAATTGCAATAACAGCTTCTCCGCTCCCGTAATGCTGCGGACATTGCTGACATGGCTGAATAGCATCATTTTCGGTTTGATCGGAGTTCACCTCCTTTAAAGTAGCAACCATCGGGCGTATGAACCGAATTATGCAAATACGATCGACAGCAGCTGGTCAATCCGGTGACCATACGTGTGCTCACGCAGTGTCCGTTCCAGAGCACGCAAGGCAATCTCACGGCGTTCCTTCTCGTGTGTCAAATAAAACTCAATCTTCTCCAGCAGCTCCTGTTGGGAACTGTACGTCTCGATCTCTTCTCCCGGCTTGTAAAAACGAGCCAGATCATCCCGTGTGTCAGTCAGTTGCAAGGTGCCGCAGGCAGAAATTTCGAACGTACGCGGATTCGGCGACGCCCCCGGCATTTTCAGCGCATTGTTATTCACTGAATCATCCTGATGCGAACGATGAAGATTAATGACAATTTTGCTGCCGTTATACGTATCGTTTGTCTCAGCCGGAGACATCCAGCGACCCAGTTCGATTTTATCGCCATACGATTGATAATCAGGGAGCCGATCCCACCAGATTCCGTTGATTTTAATATTACGAGCCATGAGTTGCGGCATAATCGGATTAAAGAAATAGATGCGATTCCAGTAGGCCGAGCCAGTAAACCCGATTTCACGCCGTACAGAAGTGGGGGAGCTAAGCGGGAAATATTGAGTTAGAAATGCCGCAAAGGGCAAGTAATGTACAGATCCACAGCCGAGCTGACGGTACATTTCGATGCAATTCAGCTCCAGCGTAAACACATGGTCATAATGCGGGACAATTTGGGTCGTCGTGTCCGTGTAATAGGGATCATCCGTTAGCCAGATGGCCGTAGGAATACCCAACTGACGTACTGCTTTCACCTGCTCCAGCGGAAGCTCCATCCCATCCAGCGCCAGCACCAGATTTGGACGGAGCTGAGCAGCTATATCACCTACTGGCTGACGCGGGTCGGTTACAGTAACCTGAGCTGTCATACTTTGCAATGTGGTAATCACCGCTTCATCCAGTGGAGAATAAGGAAGACCTTTACCGGAGGTTACATACAGCACATGAATTTGCCGAAAAGGGAAGACCGCCTTTGTCCGGGTAAGAATCGCATTGGCGCGTCCACGCAAATAGCCTTCGTCGTAGCCGTCACTGATTCCCGCAGCTCTCCCCTTTTCCCAGGAGGTTGCAGCCGGGTCAAACGGTCCTGTCGTAGATATCGTCATCACTTTCACTCCTCACTGTTTTTGGTGTTTACTTTAGGCCATCGCCTTGTCCAGCAATTCTTCCATACGATTGGTGTACAGATGCTTTTGCATGGTGGTGTGCAGCCCGCGCCAAGCCATGCGTTCACGTTCCCAGTCATGCTTGAGATAGTAGTCCAGCTTAACCTTCAACTCCTCTACTCCACCAAAGGTTTCAATATCATAGCCCGGTCGGTAATAGCGGCTCAGATCCTTCCGAATGTCCGTCATCTGAAGCGTGCCACAGGCA
Source organism: Paenibacillus sp. NRS-1782 (assembly GCF_050467685.1). NCBI lineage: Bacteria > Bacillati > Bacillota > Bacilli > Caryophanales > Paenibacillaceae > Paenibacillus > Paenibacillus sp. NRS-1782. The sequence continues at coordinate 37,495 of NZ_JBITPH010000043.1, read as the reverse complement.
GCAATTTCGTAGGTCCGGGGATTAATGGACTCCGCTGACAGCTGATGTGTATTCCGGTTATCCAGTCCGGGGTCCGTCGGACGATGCAGATTGATAACAATTTTGGAGCCGTTATAATATCTGGCTGTTTCCTCCGGCTCCATGAAGATTGGACGGATAAATCGTTCCAGCACATCCCGACGGGTCAGCCGATCCCAGCTTCCACCCACGATCAGCACCCTTTTATCCGCCAAAAAAGAAGCAAGGTGGTCAAACAACTTTACGCGGTTCCAGAAGGCATTCCCGATAAAGCAAATGTCATGCTGGTGCTCCCTCTCCACCCGCTGGGGATAAAAGATCCGGGCTGACGCAGCAAGCGGCAAATAATATACCTGTGCCACTCCCTGATTTCGATAAAACGCTAGGCATGACATCTCGTGCGTAAATACAACATCGTAGGATTGGCATATCAACGCCGTATCCTCCGTAAAGTAAGGATCATCAACAAACCATATGGCCGTCCGAATACCCAGGCCCCGTATTTGCTGCACCTGCTCCAGATGATCCGGTGGAAAAACATGCAGCCCGTTCATGACCAGTACGAGCTCGGGTCGATGTGCTTCAGCATCAGCCAGCATTCTGGCAGGAGTACCGATGACGAATTCACTGCATATTTGGCTTAATGCCTCTTGTACCCCTGTGTCTATTGCGGCAAAGCCTTGCGGAATATACAGCACTTTCAAATGGCGAACAGCAGGCACCGTGGCCACGACCTGTGACAGAGCAGCCGTACACCCCCCCATTCTGCGTCCTTCCCGGTAGCCACATCTATAGGCTTCTCGTTCATTCCCGCTTCGTTGATCATTCACATCCTTCACCCTGTCCTGTTATAGGATAAACTTCTGTCACTCCTAAACTATATGCGGAGGGGTCAAACGCATCATGGACGACTGCCACTGCCCGGACAAAATTGGCGTTTGCCCGTCCATCTGCCAAACAACAAATAACCCCGAGGCTGTTAGCTTCGGGGGATTAGCAGCAATAGATGATGTTCACGGTTTACTGGGCCTTGTATGCGACTTGGTGTCCATCTTCGTAGCCTTTGGCAAAGCCTGAATTGAAGCCCTCGTTATAGGAAGCATCATATCCCTGCTGGAATGCCTGTGGATCATGCTCCAGCACAATAGGCTCGGGCTGTGGATTCTCCGCAGCAGGGGCTGTCGCCGGGGTGAGCTGAGGTTTTTTCTTCCGACGCAGATGATGACGACTTCTACGGGTGGAATGAAGCCCTCTTTTACGCCTTCTTAAAGCAAGCAGGCGTTTTCTTCTCAGCTTTAATCTTCGGATACTCGAACGCCGGGTGCTTTTTCGTCTTTTGCGGGCTGTTCCCCGCGTAACGCGTTCCCACCGTATTCTCATTCCCATTCCTCCTTAGTTCCTCGTCGTTGTTGCGTTTTTGGAACAGGCAGTTGGAGCCACGGCTGAGTCGGTTTACCATACACCTGCCGTCTTAGTGGGATGCCCGCCAACATCTGCGTGATTTCCCCCTGATAGTTGCTGAGCATACGAATGGTTTCCTCCAGACGGGTAGCGGACATATCTGCATGGGGCGTCAAGTCCGCAAGACTGCTCAGCATCCGGGCAACGGCATGCTGGCTGGCAGCAATGGACTCCATCATATCCAGCTTGATCTCACGTTCGCGCCTCATGCTCATTAGTTCATATCCCCCGGTCCCATTCCTCCCATCATCCCTTCCAATCCGCCACCCTGCTGCTCATCCTGATCCAGTAATGCCTTGAGATTACTGCACAGTCCGGTTTGAAGCCGGGTTAAACCCTCCAGCATTTCCACCATCTGCTCATGAATTTCCAAAGGCCGTCCCAATTGTTCTTCATCCGTGTCAAATGTGGGAGGCTCCAGATGGTTCAGCGTCCAATTACGCATTTTTTCGGCTTCTACCGCCTTGGCCTCCAGGATCATGGACACATTCCATTGCATTTTGGAAGCTGCGTCCAGCATATGAATCATTGCTTTTTCCCTACTCATGTGTTCACTCCCTGCCCTCGGTTGGTACGTTACTCCTCGTCCGGGTATGCCGTCTCTTTCACGACACGAACGAGCATTTCAGCCATTGCTTCCTGAAGATCGGCAATACCATTCAAGTAGGCAACAATGCTTTTGTTTACTTGTCCCGAGCTGTCGAGAATGCCTGGAATTCCATCAAAACGCGGCTCTTCGTCCGGGAGTGCATGTATGATCTGCGACATGCGCACGACCACCTGCCGTTCCGCATCCAACAGCCTTGACATCTGCTGCTGCGAGTGCGAAATATGGATCAGCAAATCATCTACCTGGTTATGCATAAGCCCCTCCTTTATGTGCTCCGCCGTGCGGAACGCACGAATTGCCTACGGGCTTTCCGCTACTACAGCGTATGCCGTAACGAGTAGTCGGTTCCGCCTAAAAGCGCCTATTCCGATCATTACAAATGACCGTGCAGCACAGGTGGCGCAATAATGGGATGCCCCTCTACCAAATCCGCCAAATCTTCGGGGGACACCAACCGAATCTGGTAATCAGCCGCCAGCCAGCTCATGGCGGCATAGGGGGTAAGGAACGGCCTTTTCCAGTCTTTCCCGATTTGATACAGTTGCCCGCCTTCGACATAAAGGACCTCAATCCATCGCATGCGTTGAGCCGGGATATTAAGTGTGGGCAATATGGGCATGTTCTCCAGTTCCGGAGCCGCCAGCACTGGAACTGGTTCCTCTGGCACAAGGGATGCGGGAGGCGAAATCCCGTTTACAGGATCATAATCGCCGGGAATTGTAACCTCTGGCTTTGGCACCAACGGAAGCGCCATTAGATCAAGCTGTGATACCCTGACCGGGGCAACGTCTTCGCCTCCTGCATCCCTGACTCCATGCAGAAGCCGCCTTCCCCCCGGCTCCAGCCGATATATTGCACCAGACGGTCCCTGAACGAGCGCTCCAATGGGATAAAAGGTTGCCGCCGACACGTGTCTGGCCTTGGTTGGCGATATCTGGCTGTCCAGCTCTGCTGCTGTGCCAAATTTCAGGCTGTGGCGCAGCTTATCCGCATCCCCCCATTTTCGTACAAAAAAGGATCGGTTCCGGCTGCTTTCCTCCATCAAACCGCCTTCTCCGGTCGTCTGGGGAGAGGCATAAGCCGTATCCCGATCACTTTCCGTGCAATGGATAAAAGCATCTCCCGCAATGGCCAGACGTGTCCCCAACAAGCGTACACGCAGCAGCCAATCTGCATCTGCTTCCTGACCGCTGTGACAGCATTCATCCCAGTACCCCGTCTTATCCAGCGTCTCTCTGCTCAGCAGTAAACAAAATCCGGCCAGGCTTTTGGTTTCCCGCCATGCAGCCGGATTGGAAACATTATGAGAAATGGCGAAAAGACGTGCTTCATTTTCGTTCGTATAAGGTGACTCAATCTGTTGCTCTCCGAACGGACCATTCGTTACAGGTCCGACGACACCAATACGTGGATCACTGTACAAGCACTCTAGCAGTCGATCCAGCCAGTCTGGCGTTACCAGCGCATTTGGGTCCAGCACCACAATGGTCGTGCCTTTCGCCATCATCAGTCCGTGATTCAAGCTGCCTGTCAAATGGATATCCTTTTGGAGTAGCGCGTAACGCACAGCGATGCTTTTACGCAGCAGATAGGTGCGTGTCCCGTCCGTTGAGCCGCAATCCACCACGATGATTTCATGCGGACAGCTTGTATTTTCCTCAATACGATCAATACAGGTGCGAAGCCGATGAAGCTGATTATAGGACGGAATGATAATACTGACGCCTTCAAAGACTTTGCCGAACGAAGCCTGGCCCAATCTGCTGCCCTGCTCCCGACCCCTTTTATATCCCGCCCAATAGCCTTTCTTACTGAGCCGCTTGCTGTGTTTCCTTTTTATACTCAGGCGTTTCATGCCGTTCACTCCTCCGGGTGGCATTATGTCCATACTATATGCCTAGCCCGGCCGGATGGTGTATCGCTGAGATCAGGGCAGAAGCCCTTTCATTTTTGCCCCGGCTTCCTGAAGGGAATCGAAGGTCCCCGCATCGCTCCAATACCGCCGCAAAATATCGTATTCAAGCTTGCCCTCAGCCGCATAACAGTTGTTAACATCCGTGATTTCAAGCTCACCACGCGCCGAAGGCGTAATTTGCCGGATCTTATCGAACACGGTGGTATCGTACATGTAGATGCCAGTTACACAATATCTGGACTGGGGATGCTGCGGCTTTTCTTCAATCCGCGCAATGCTCTCCGGCCGCTCGGGATCAAACACGGGTACTCCGTAGCGATGGGCATCTGCCACCTTTTTTAACAATACTCTGGCGCTCCCCGGAGGCTGCTGTCCGAACCGTTCAATAACAGGTCCCAGATCTTCCTTGAACAAATTATCACCCAGCAAAACAGTGAATTTTTCTCCTGGCTCCATGTAGCTTTTCGCCAGTTCCAGTGCCTCCGCAATGCCGCCCGCCTTTTCCTGAATCCGGTACGTCAGTTGGACACCATAATGGCTGCCACTACCCAGAAAATCGGTGTACAGCCCGGCCGATTGTTTGCCAATAATAAGAAGCATATCGGTAATTCCCGCCTGTCGCAGTCTTTCGATACCATACACGATCATGGGATACTTGCCGACCGGAAGCAGATGCTTGTTGAGTAATGAAGTCAACGGATGAAGACGCGATCCAGTTCCTCCTGCGAGAATAACCCCTTTCATATCTTCCTTCCTCCTTCGACAGCATGTTCGGTGCCTAAAGCTCCGCTATTTCCAGTCTCAATAAACACTCTGGGATCTATGTTCCATTTATCCATAAACAAACGATAATTCCGCTCAATCAACTGTTCGACCCAGGCAGATTCCGAGCGTGAAAAGCTCGCACTTCCCTGGTGATAAACAAAACAATCGTTGCACATCAACAGCTTGTAGCCATGTACGCGCGCGCGCAGACAATAATCGTCATCCTCATAATGTCCTGGATTAAACCGTTCATCCAGCAATCCGATCCGTTCCATCAGCTCACGTCGGAACAACAGACAAAACCCAACCAGCCGCTTGACCTCATACCATCTGGACGGATTACTTGCATTATTCTGCTCTGCAAACTGGAGACAGCTATCCAGATCCCCTGCTAATCTGTCAATCTGCTGAATACCGCTAGCATAATTCGTCACCGGTCCTACCAGTCCCACTGTGCTTTCGCTATGCAATGCAACCAGCATATTGGATAACCATCCCCGTGTAACCGTCACATCATTGTTCAAAATAAGGAGCTGATCACCCGAAGCCAGCCGAAGCCCTTGATTACAAGCTGCTGGAAAACCTCGGTTTTCGGGGAGACGGATGCTGATCAGCCGCTCGGCTTCACAAAAATCATCCGTTCCGTCATTTGAAGCGTTGTCTGCAATAATAATTTCATAAGGCACATCTGTCGTATGTGCCCGAATCGCCTCAATACACGGCTTGAGCAGGTGCAAACCGTTATAGGTCGGAATAATAATGGTCGTCAGACTCATCGTGCATTCCTCCCTTTGGCGACGTCGGCCCGTGTTGGAACAGGACCCAACGGGAAAGCTCCGGCTACCTGAAACACCGCAGCCAGTGCCTCAGCATGATCGCCGACGATCAATTGCTCCATGACATTCCCTTTGCCGATATTGATAGTCCGCTTACGGTTCGTTCCAATAACGTCTACGGCATGTACTGCCGTCACCTTCATACCGTGCAGTATCGCCATAGCGTGGGCTTTCGGCGGAACAGCGAGCATAGCAGGGCCGAGCAGCTCCAACGAACGTCGTGATAACGCGTGCGGCACAGCGGTCAAGGAGCTTGCTCCCAGATCCGGCCTGCGCAGCACGCGGTTCAGGAACCCTTTGCACCGGGTCACGCTGTCCTGCCGGAAGTAAGGTGGCAAATGTCTGCTCAGATCATTAAGTGCCACATCCGTTCCTTGATCCACTGCATAGAGGAACGGCAGCAAGTCAAACGCAGTAATCGGCAGATCCCCGTCCACGAACAATACGATTTCAGCCTGCGTCATACGTGCGCCTACCGCCCGTCCGACATCATGCCCGAGCCGAGCCGGCACGCTGACGAGAGTCACACCCGGATGATGCTTCGCTACTATAGAACGCGTGTCATCCGTGCAACCGTTCAATACGACGATGATGTCCGTAAGAGGCAGCTTTTCCAGCTCGCTCAGCACCACGCCAATCGTAGATTCCTCGTTGCAGGCGCTGACCACTGCGGCGGCTGTCCCCCGCAGCAGCATATCCCCGGGCAATGCCCGTACCTCCAGCGGATTTGCTTCGGTCATTTTCCCCCGCCGGGGCGCGGGTTTCCTCACCCTGCGGCTATCCATCATAGTCGTCGTTCCATGTCTACGTTGTACACGTCGTATACCCCGGCTTCGGTCATCACGCCTCCCTTTTCGATACATTCTGCTCACGGCCTCACCTCGTTTCTGATCCGTTTGCGCTTCAAATCCGTATATCCTGCACGCGTTCCCAAATGTGATGTAAGCCAGGCAATCGCGTCAAGATGATCCTGTAAGACCACATCCACAAGCGGGTCCCTGCCGTTCATTTTTTTGCGGGTCGCATTCACTTTACCCACGGCTATTCCACGAACAGTCACCACCCGCAAGCCGGAGGTAATCGTCATGGCCTGAAATAAGGGAGGTTTATCCAAGGACTTTAGACCTATTTTATTCAAGGCCTTTCGACTTATGGCATGTGGAATTCCAGTCATGGATGCCCCTCCTAAATCAGCACGGTTCGACAAAATATTCAATACATGCTTTGCTTCAACCACAGGATGCACCGACGTACGGTCTACTGGTCCATGATAATCATTCAGTGCAACATCCGCTCCCGCACATACAGCTTGTATGAATGGCTTGAGTCTTACGCAGGGAATAACGATATCACCATCCAGAAAAAGCAGCACCTGCCCGGAAGCCGCTTCCGCTCCAATACGGCGACCAATATCATGCCCCAAGGGTTGCGGAAAGGAAAGTACTCGCGCACCCGCCGCTTTTGCCGCCTTGGCCGTCCTGTCGCTTGATCCGTTCTCGACCACGATGACCTCGGTGTGTGGATGAACATGACGTGCCTCACGGACAACCGCCCCGATCGTTTTTTGCTCATTCATAGCCGGAATGATGACGGATACCAGCAATTTTCCCGCCGATGACGAACCAGGTGGCCGTTCTTCACCTGTTTGTGCTTCTGCTTTTGTGCCTGGTCCCCTTCTTGTTACAAGGTACGGGGTGATATGCACGGATGGCGTTCCTACAGGCAGCCACACCTTTGAGTAGGGATTATTAGCACTGGAATGCCGCCTGCGATAAGCCTTGATTCCAAATCTTGTCTGCTTCCTCATGCTCCCGCCTCACCTCCCTTGCTGCTGTATGGATAGACAGCATGATTAGGACAGTTCAACATAACCTATGCGTTCTAAAACCCGTGTGTAACGGCAAGCGTGGAGTCTTTTCGACAAAGCAAGTTTCGACTTTATTTTACAAAACTTATTAATCCTATTTAATAAATCAGTTATTAGGGTCTAAAGAATCATTTTGGATAAATTTATGACATACATCTTCTCGTCCGTCATTCTCTGTGCTAATATCAGAGCCAGATGATGGGAGTTCAAAAATTCAGCATTTGCTTTTTTTGCATAAGAAAACTTCTTTCCATTATCCACCTTTTTTCCACTTTCACTTATATAACAGGAAAGGAGGAGTTTGTTACCTTTGCAGGCTGTACGCTTCACATTGCAGTACCCTCTTTTCACACACGCTTCGATGAAAGATACTTCGGCTTTTCTTCTTCACGTTCCATTTTCTTCATGTTCCAGACGACAACACGACCTTCATAAACGGCGCAATGCCTATTTCTTAACAGGATGGTCTTCATCCTGACATTAACCGGGGAGAGTGAATTTTTCATGAAAAAAGTATGGGTTTCGCTTCTTGGAGGAGCTATGTTATTAGGGTCGGTAGCGTCTGGTGCATCTGCGGAAAGTTCCGTTTCGGAGCCAAATCAGCTTACGCCAACCTTCCATGCCGAACAATGGAAGGCCCCTTCATCGTTATCGGGTGATGACATTGTATGGAGTTATTTGAATCGACAAAAGAAAACGTTGCTAGGTGCGGACAGCACCAGTGTCCGTGAGCAATTTCGCATTATTGATCGCACGAGCGACAAATCCGGTGTAAGTCATTATCGGCTGAAACAGTATGTGAACGGGATTCCCGTATATGGAGCTGAACAGACAATTCATGTGGCCAAGTCTGGTGAAGTCACCTCTTATCTAGGAGCCGTGATTACTGAGGATCAGCAGCAAGAAGCTACGGAAGGTACAACTCCGAAAATCAGCGCTACTGAGGCCGTATATACCGCTTATGAAGAAGCCGCTACACGGATTCAAGCCCTCCCTTCCTTCGACGATACGATCTCTAAAGATGCTAAGGAGCAAAGCAGTGTAAGTAAAGACACTTACGCGGAAGCTGCTAACAACGAACAAACCACCTCTATTAATAAGGACAAGCTGAGTCTTGAAAAATCTGCTGATTTGAAGGACAGCAAAATTGAAGCTGTAGAAGCACAAAGTTCCATCGCTAAAATCGCCAATTTACAGCCTGAAGTAGATCCTAAAGCTGAGCTGTACTTCTATCCTACTGGTGATACAACGCGTCTGGTTTATGTAACAGAAGTTAATATTTTGGAGCCCGCGCCGCTGCGTACACGCTACATCATTGATGCCAATGATGGCAAGATCGTATTCCAGTACGACATCATTAATGAAGCGACGGGCACAGGTAAAGGTGTGCTTGGTGATACCAAGTCATTCAACACTACACAGTCCGGAAGCAGCTATCAGTTAAAAGACACAACACGCGGTAACGGAATCGTGACCTACACAGCCTCCAATCGTCAGACCATTCCAGGTACGCTCCTGACGGATGCCGATAACGTATGGAATGATCCAGCCGGCGTAGATGCTCATGCTTATGCGGCCAAAACATATGATTACTATAAGGATAAATTCGGACGCAACAGTATCGACGGACGTGGCCTGCAACTCCGTTCGACGGTTCATTATGGCAGCCGCTACAACAACGCCTTCTGGAACGGCTCCCAAATGACTTATGGAGACGGGGACGGAACCACATTTATCGCTTTCAGTGGTGATCCCGATGTAGTTGGTCATGAACTCACGCACGGTGTTACAGAGTATACTTCGAATTTGGATTATTACGGGGAATCTGGTGCGTTGAACGAGTCCTTCTCGGACATCATCGGCAATGACATTCAGCGTACAAACTGGCTTGTAGGCGATGATATTTATACGCCAAGCATTGCGGGTGATGCTCTGCGCTCTATGTCTAACCCTAGCCTGTACAATCAACCAGACCACTATTCCAATTTGTATAAAGGCAGCTCGGATAACGGTGGCGTTCATACCAACAGCGGCATTATTAATAAAGCATATTATCTGTTGGCACAAGGTGGTACCTTCCATAACGTAACTGTAAGTGGAATTGGTCGCGACGCAGCTGTCCAAATTTACTATAGTGCCTTTACGAACTACCTGACTTCTACTTCCAACTTCTCCAATACACGCGCCGCTGTGGTGCAAGCTGCAAAAGACCTTTACGGTGCGAATTCAGCGCAAGCAATCGCAGCCGCCAAATCTTTTGACGCTGTAGGAGTTAACTAAATCATAATTGCAATTCTCTTATTCATCCTCGTCCATAGACCATTGTCGTTGTGCAGCTGTCATCCAACCCAGCTCATAAAATGGACGAAAAAATAGGGGTGCAGTGTACAAGTCTGCGCCCCTTCCCCCTTATGTATGGCGTCCCCCAGCGGGACGCTCTTTGTTGTCTACATAGAGGATGCTCTAAAACCAGTGTGTTATGGCCATTGCCATTGCGGAATCATGAACACTTCAACAAGGCTATTTTCGATCAATTTCGACTAAATAAGACAAATAAAATCTAAATAAGGGTCTTTAGTCTCATTTTGGAGTAATTTGTAATATACATCTTTTAGTCCTACATTCTCTGTGCTAATATCAGATCCAAGACGATGTAATCACAAAAAAATAAATCTTGTTTTTTTGCATAAGTTTATTTTTTCATGATCTTCACGTTTTAAAAAAGCAGCAAGACCTACATACATGGCGCCATGCCTAAAAAACAAAACAGGATGCACATCATCCTGACCTACATTTGGGGAGAGTGGTTTTTAATGAAAAAAGTATGGGTTTCACTTCTTGGGGGAGCTATGTTATTAGGGGCTGTAGCACCTGGTGCCTCAGCAGCGGAGAATTCTGTTCCCGATCCTACTCAGCTTACACCAACCTTTCACACAGAACAATGGAAGGCTCCTTCATCCGTATCGGGTGACAATATTGTATGGAGTTATTTGAATCGACAAAAGAAAACGCTGCTCGGTGCAGACAGCACCAGTGTCCGTGAGCAATTTCGCATTATTGATCGCACGAGCGATAAATCCGGTGTAAACCATTATCGATTGAAGCAGTATGTAAACGGGGTTCCCGTATATGGAGCTGAGCAGACCATCCATGTGAATAAGTCTGGTAAAGTCACCTCTTATCTGGGCGCCGTCATTTCGGAGGATCAACAACAAGATGCTACTGAAGACACCACTCCAAAAATTAGCGCTACCCAGGCCGTCTATACCGCGTATGAAGAAGCCGCTACACGGATTCAATCCTACCTTTCTGTCACTGATAACGTTACTGAGGGTAATCAGGATCAAGGCAGTGTAAGTAAAGATACTTACGAAGAGGCATCTAACAACGATATATCCATCTCGGAACAAATTTTTGTTGCCAAAATCGCCAATCTGGAGCCAAGTGTAGAGCCTAATGCAGAACTATACATCTATCCTGATGGTGAGACCACACGGCTGGTTTATGTGACAGAGGTTAATATTCTGGAGCCTGCACCTTTGCGTACACGCTACTTTATTGATGCCAAAGACGGAAAAATCGTATTCCAGTATGACATCCTTAACTACGCAACAGGCAACGGACGCGGCGTGGATGGTGTAATGAAATCGTTCACGACTACAGCTTCCGGCAACGGATATCAGTTGAAAGACTCGACACGTAGTAACGGAATCGTAACCTACACCGCTGCCAACCGTCAGACGACGCCGGGTACGATTTTGACGGATGCGGATAATGTATGGGAGGATCCGGCGGCTGTTGATGCCCATACCTACGCTATTAGAACCTACGATTATTATAAAAATAAATTTGGTCGAGATAGCATTGATGGACGTGGCATGCAAATCCGCTCGACTGTCCATTACGGCAAAAAATATAACAACGCCTTCTGGAACGGCTCTCAAATGACATACGGCGACGGCGACGGTAAATTATTTACCTTTTTCAGCGGTGATCCCGATGTCGTGGGGCATGAACTCACCCACGGTGTCACAGAATTCACCTCCAATCTGGAGTATTATGGCGAATCCGGTGCGCTGAATGAAGCCTTCTCAGATATTATGGGTAATGATATGGATGGCAGCAACTGGCTTCTTGGTGATGGCATTTATACGCCTAACAATCTGGATGGCGCTTTGCGCTCTCTATCCGACCCTACAAAATATGGCCAGCCGGATCACTATTCCAATTTTTACCCGGACCCTAACAATGATGATGAAGGCGGAGTCCATACGAATAGCGGTATTATCAACAAAGCCTACTATCTGCTGGCACAAGGCGGTACGTCCCATGGTATAACGGTAACTGGTATCGGACGCGAAGCGGCTGTATTCATCTACTATAATGCCTTTACGAACTATTTGACCTCTACCTCCAACTTCTCTAACGCGCGGGCTGCTGTTATACAGGCGGCCAAGGATTTCTATGGTGCTGATTCGCTAGCAGTAACTAGCACTATTCAATCCTTTGATGCTGTAGGAATCAAGTAAATCCTATTCCATATTCCTCCCAATTGATCCTCGTTCAGTAGACAGAACAGAAGCCTGTTGTGTGGCTATCATCTGATCCTACTCATAAGCAGAGCAAAAATAGGGGTGCAGTGTAAGTCTGTACCCCTTCCTCCTTGAATTAGGGCGTCTCGTTCTACGGGATGCCCCTTTTTCTCAACGTGGTGCCTGTTCAACCATATGGTTTTCGATCTATTTCGACGAAATTTGACAAATACATTAATATTTTGGGACTATCGAATCATTTTGGGGTTATTTGTAAGATATATCTTCTCGTTCGACAATCTCTGTGCTAATATCAAAGCTTAGAAGATTGAATGGCAAAAAAATAATCCCCATTTTTTTGCATAAGGTAATTTTTTTCCATTCTCTTCGTATTTCTATCCATCATCTTCACGTTTCAAAGGAGCAACAAGACCTACATACATGGCAAAATGCCTATTCAACAGGATGATTTTCATCCTCACATGAACTTGGGAGAGTGAGTATTTAATGAAAAAAGTATGGGTTTCACTTCTTGGAGGAGCTATGCTCTTAGGCTCTGGTCTACCTGGAGCAGCCGCAGCAGAGAATTCTGTTGCCGAGCCCACTCAGTTTACGCCAACATTTCAAACGGTGGACTGGAAATCTCCTTTATCGGTATCAGGTGACAATCTGGTCTGGAGCTTTTTAAATCGACAACAGAAAAAATTAATGAGTATGGACAACACCAACAGCGGTAGCAGTGCCCGTGAGCAATTTCGGATCGTGGATCGAACCAGTGACAAATTCGGTACGCAGCATTATCGCCTAAAACAGTATGTGGACGGCATCCCCGTATTTGGAGCTGAACAGACGATTCATGTGAATAAGGCTGGTAAAATCACCTCTTATCTGGGAGCCGTTATTTCAGAAGATCAGCAAGCCGACGCTAAAGAAAATACAACGCCAAAAATCAGCGCTACTGAGGCCGTATATACTGCGTATGAAGATGCAGCTACACGCGTTCAATCTCTCTCTTCCTCTGCTAATAGCGTTTCTGAACCTTCCGGGAACGTTAGCAGTGTAAGTAAAGACACTTACGCAGAAGCATCTAACAACGAAGAATATTCCTCTATTGACAAGGATAAGCTGGAACTGGAAAAAGAAGCTGAACTGAAAAATAGTACATTGGAAACGGTAGAGCCTGCGTCTGCATCTATTGCCAAAATCGCCAATCTGGAGCCAAGCGTAGACCCCAAGGCAGAGCTGTACATCTATCCCGATGGAGAAACAACACGTCTGGTTTATGTAACGGAAGTTAATATTTTGCAGCCTACTCTACTGCGTACACGTTACTTTATTGATGCCAATGACGGCAAAATCGTGTTCAAGTATGACATCCTCAATGAAGTAATCGGCACAGGCCGTGGTGTATTCGGGGATACCAAAACGTTCGAAACAACAGGCTCAGGTAAAAAATACCAATTAAAGGATACGACTCGTGGTAAAGGCATCTTAACTTACAATGTTCACAATACCGAGACGCTTCCGGGCACCCTTTATACAAGTACAGATAACGTATGGAAAGATCCGGCTGCGGTGGATGCCCATGCTTACGCCATTCGCACCTATGATTATTATAAAGAAAAATTTGGTCGCGACAGCATCGACGGACGTGGCATGACTATTGCCTCGGCAGTCCATTACGGGGGAAAGAACTACAATAATGCCCATTGGGGCGGCACCCATATGCTATACGGAGACGGTGACGGCACGTTATTTGCCCCTTTCAGCAGCGACCTTGAAATTGTTGCTCACGAGTTGACTCACGGCGTGACCGAGCATTCATCCGGTTTGGTGTATTTCGCTGAATCTGGTGCACTGAGTGAAAGCATCTCGGATATTATCGGTAACGACATTGAGCGTACCAACTGGGATTTTGGCAAAGTCGCTTATACACCTAACATTAAGGGTGACGCCATTCGCTCCCTTTCCAATCCTGTCAAATACGGTCAGGTCGATCACTACAGCAATTTTGATACCGACCCTAATAACGAGGATTATGGTGGTACCCACACGAATAGCGGCATTATTAACAAAGCCTACTATCTGCTGGCGCAAGGTGGCACCTTCCATGGTGTCAAGGTAGATGGAATTGGACGTGATGCAGCTGTATTTATTTACTATAACGCCTTTACTAATTACCTGACCTCTACCTCTAACTTCTCCACTGCACGCGCCGCCGTTATTCAGGCAGCCAAGGACAGCTATGGTGAAAATTCAATAGCAGTCATTTCTGCCATCAAGTCCTTTGACGCTGTAGGTGTGAAATAAGCTGAGCTTAAACAAGTAATCTTCTGGCTCTACTTAGGATGTACAATAAGAGGGCGATATTACCATTACAAGTGTGTCCTCTTCCCCCTCATGTATACGGCGTCCCTTCATCGGGACGCCTTTTTCTTGTTTTATGCACATTCGTAATCCTGTGCGGAGGTCTTTTAATCGTGCCCGATTGCAATCCACAGAATCACACCTTCACAAACCGAACCTGCGTGTCTGCGTTCCACAGTGAACACCGACGAATCTCTCTGACAATTGGTGACAGATACTATTACCCCAGGTATGCTCGCATTACCTGTGATTGCATAACGCACGTCCTGGAAGGGCTGCTCAAACACAATGCTCACATCATCCCTGTCCGCTTCTGCGGGAATGTAAAAAGAAAGACTGCCAAACCGAGTTGAGGCCACTCTTGAATTAAATGTATGCTCACGAGGAAGCCCGTCATCATCCGTAAAAGCAGCAACAGGCTTGTCAGCGGACAATGCTACCCCCTGCTGCTTGGGGCGATGCCTGCCTTCAGCTATGTGGATACTGGTAATGGAGCAATCCAGCAACGATTCCTGCTCTGACTGACCTCTGGACGTTACAGACGTCGGGCCGTATTCCGTCCCAAGTTCCATATCTGCCTCAGGCACAGACAACAGCAGTACAGACGCTCGGTTCATCAGCATGGCTTCCTCCAGTGTCTTGGGAAGCTTATGCTTCCGCCATGCTGCTTCATCCACAGTGATAGGGTCATGGGCTGGAGCATGGATATCCACCATTGACCTTACACTTGACGTTTCCCGCTGGATCGGTTTGCCGTTGCCAGATACGGAAGACGTTTTACTTTTGTCTATTCGAGGGGAGGGAACCGCGTTGGAAGGGTTACGCCGCGCTGTTCTTTTATCCTTACTATTATGGTTCATAATAACCGCTCCTTTGTCACAGAAGTGAACCAGCGGTCGCTCCGCTTCATTCACCCGGCTGGGAATCATGGCTAATGCCTATACGATAGCCTATGCTCACAGTTGGGCTCATGTCACTACGTTACGCAATCCAGCATGATTTTCGCCCAGCGCTGTGCTGAATGCTGCCATAAAAAACGTTTTCGCACCTCGTTAAGCCCGGCCTCTCCCATTCGCCGTCGCAATTCAGGCTGCTGAAGCAGTCCGATGACGGCAGCGGCCATTTCCTGCTCCCCCGGAGATGGCGAAACAAGCCAGCCCGTCTCCCCGTGCCTTACAATCTCCGGAATGCCGCCTGTATGGGAAGCAACTACGGGTACACCTGCGGCCATCGCTTCCAGATTAACCAGCCCGAAGGCCTCACTTCCCACAGAAGGAACAACGGTCACATCGGCCAACTGATACAGCGAGGCCAAGGCCGGATGGGGAACATAGTCGAGAAACTTGACGTGCTTTCCCCATCTCAGCTTACGCGCCTGCCGATGCAGCAACGCCGAATAAGGCGTGAGGCGACTCTGACCGTAATAGGCACTGCCTGCAATGAGCAGCAGCACATCCGGGCAGGCACGGACGATGCGCGGCAGGGCCTTGAGCAGCCGATGAACGCCTTTACCCGGCACCAGCCTGCCCGCGTAGAGCACGATCCGGCGGCCTGCCCAGCCGTAATCGTTCAACCGCGCCGCTCTGACCGCTTCTGCCGCAGGTGTCCAGCGCGGCAGAAAATCGCCGGGATGAATGCCCAGCTCATTTACAGCGATGCGTTGCCTGACAGCATCAGAGCTGTCAGCAGCTACGACTGATCGCATGTAGGCGCTGTTCACGATGATCCGCTCCATCGGCAACAGCAGTCGATCCACTTCCTTCCGTTTGTGGTACGGCTCCCGGATGAAAGTGGTCGAATGCAAAGTTAGCACGATCCGGCTATCGGGCAAAGCGTTGTGAATCGCATATGCCGTAGCCGGGCGGTTGTGTACATCCACCACCGCAGGTGACCATCTCTTCAGGTCAGCAATCACCTCGGGAATATAACTTGGCCCCTGCTTATAACGTATACATGGCACCCCGTCCACATCGGCGTGATCCGGTACCTCTTCCCCCCGTATGCCATATATCTGTACCTGAAGCTTATCGCTGGCCAGCGGTGCCGTATGGGCAATAACCCGCTCCACCGAGCTGCTGCGGGGCGAAGGTATAACAAAAGAGCCCGGTGTAATAACTGCTACCTTCGGCCTCTGCATCAGCCCTGCACCTTCTTTCCTCTTTGATTCAAGCTCTCTCCTGCAAATTCTCTTCAACACTCATGGTGTATCATATCGTTCCCCCGCCTGAAAGGTGCCTGGCTCCTCACTTTGGGCAAGCAGCAAGGCTACCGTCCATGCCTGGCCGATCTTGGATACATATGATGGACTAGAACCACTGAATTGTCAGTTGGAGTCACAACAAGGAAGGGCGGACATACCTATGCTGCATGTCGGCGTCATGCTCAACCCGGCAACGTACCGGGGCATCCCCGCCATGAGGACCGGATATGAATCACTCGCCAATTACGTGGACGCCGGGTTGAGCCATGAGCTAATCCCCTGCTTTCTTCGTTTGGAGAAAATTCATATACCGACTGGAACATGCCGGGCTTTTGTTAAATACGGTAACGGCTATCAGCAGATGACTCTCCCGTTGCCACGGGTCATCCACAATCGGACTCTCTATCGGCAAAACGAAAACGCCCGTGAAATCAACAGACTGGTGCAGAACGGAATTTATATCTTTAATGAACAAAACCGTTTCCGTAAGGACCACATACATGCGATATTGCAGGAAGACCCTCTGCTGCACCCCCATCTTCCGCGAACGCTACAAGGTAGTCTGGCTTCGATTCGTACTTTGATGGAGCAGACCGGAGATGTCATCATCAAACCAAGCAGCGGGAGCATCGGCAGAGGAATTATGCGCCTAAGACATTCCCGTGGTAACTGGACTTTACAATGCGCACATCCCGCTGTACCCGATCGCTGGACTACACTGCGCATGCATGCCGGAGAACTGCCTTCATTTCTGCACAAGCGGCTGTTGCATAGTCCTCATATCGTGCAGGAAACTTTACCGCTCGCTTTGTATAACAACCGCCCTTTTGATATTCGCGTGACGGTTCAACGCGGATATGGCAGCATTTGGAGCGTAACGGGCATGTTTGCCAAAATTGCTCCCTCCCACACCTTCGTTTCCAATGTGGCGCAGGGTGGCTCAGCCCGTTTCTTGCCAGAGGTGCTGTCACAGGTACAAACGGCTCAGCCAATGAACGCAGCCCGTCTGATGAATGAATTGGAAAGGCTCGCGTTGCAAATCGTCCATAGGCTGGCACAAAAACTTCCCCGGCTCGCCGATGTCGGTCTGGACCTGGGCATTACGCAAGAAGGCAAGATTGTTTTTATCGAATGCAACGGCCGCGATCAGCGCTACGGATTCAGCCAGGCGGGAATGAACAATGTCTGGAAGGAAACGTACACTCAGCCGATGGCTTACGCACGTTGGCTTCTCGAACGGATGCCCTCGGCGGACACCGCCCGTTCACTCGACCGTCCACTGTATTGATTTACGTCACATTCTGTGTCAATATAGTTCAGAGCGGCCGGACATGTTCCGGCCAAGACGGCTCGGAAATGAACAAGGGGGATTTGAAATGGCAAAACAGTGGCTGCGGCTCATGACTGAGCTATCATCGCGCAAGTGGGTGTGCCGCGTTGTGGGTTCCTTCGCGCAAAGCGGTGCAAGCCGACTTTTTATCCCCACCTTTATACGTACGTACCAGATCCAGACGCATGAGGCCGAACAGGAATGGAAGGAATACCGTTCCCTGAACGCCTATTTTACACGCAAATTAAAAGCGGGCATGCGCCCGATTGATGCGAACGCCGAGGTGATGACCAGTCCAGTGGATGCGCGGATTACGTTCACTGGCCCAATTACGTCCGGCACGATTTTGAATGTCAAAGGTCAGGACTATACGCTAAATGAGCTGCTTAACCGTTCGCCGCGTCTTGAGAAATACACGCACGGCTATGCCTTTGTGCTGTATCTCAGCCCGACCGATTATCATCGTATTCATGCGCCGGTATCCGGTACACTGGTGGAGAAGGAGCATTTGCGCGGCAAGGTATATCCGGTGAATGACTTCGGCTTACAGCACATGAGAGCGGTTCTGAGCCGCAATGAACGACAGATTACGTACATTGCCCATGAATACGGCGAGGTGGCGGTCGTCAAGGTTGGCGCGATGAATGTAAGCAGCATCAGATACACCGATGATGAAGCTGTCTCATGGGAAAAGGGCGAGGATCTCGCCTATTTCGAGTTTGGATCAACCGTCGTTTTGTTGACCGAAAGCGCCACATTTGATCCTGACCCTGCGCTGAAGCTGGGAGATGTAGTTAGAATGGGACAGCGTCTCGGTTGCTTCCGGCACAATCCCAAAGCATAAGCGAGTTTGCTGTCACAGTTCATTCCTTCACCTGATCTCGGATGGACTTTTCCCCGTGTACTGCTTGAATTGGCGGCTGAAGAAAAAAATATCGCGGTATCCCAAAGCCTCTGCCACCTCAGTCACATTCATCCCGGCATGCAGCAACAGATGCTGTGCGCGCTCAATTCGCATGCTGATGATATGAGATTGAGCGGAAACACCCAGCAGCTCCTTGAATTTGATTGAAAAATAGCGCGGTGACAGTCCTGCTCGTGCCGCCAAATCCTCGACGCGATGAGGAAGCCCCGGATGCTGGCGCACATAATTGGCCGTTTCCCGGATAACCTCGGTGAGTTGATGGCTGGCCGGCTGCTCCTGCGGCTCCTTGCGGTCGGCACGCAGCAAATGTATCATGAGCTGCTTCAGGATTAGCCTACCCTCCTCCTCGGCCCCGTAAGCGAGTTCCAGGCGCAGACGGACGTACCTGGCAAGCATATGCTCCACCTCGACCATTTCCTCCAGCATACGATAGCTTGCAGGGATGATCTCCGGCTGCTCGGTAAGATCAAAATGAATATAGGTAAGTACTAGCGGCTTCTGCGGGTTATGTGTGGCACGAGTATCATCCCCCGGCTTGAACAGGAAGCAGCTTCCTTTGCTTACCGGATAGGACTCCCCGTTCAATACAACCGTTCCTTCACCGCTCCATACATAAAATAAATCATAGTTTGGCATCGGCCTTTCGCGTACCTGCCATTTCCAGCCCGGCTCGCACACAATTTTGGCAAAGGCGGACAACAGGATGAACGATGACGCAGACGTATCCAGCAAAATCTGCACCTCCTTATGCTATTCTTCGTTGTCCCTGATCCTGTTAAATTATAATATAAGCGCAGAACAGCCATTACGCAAAAAAATAACGCCTTCTTTTTCATGGACGCTTTTGCGTGACGCTTACCGTGTGTGATGCTATAATATGTAATCAAAATGACTTGGAAGGATGAAACCGGAATGAATCCACTTGCAGCGCAGTTAAACCGCAACATTCAGGCAGGCAACGAGCATGTATATGAAATGCTTTCTCTTTTAGGTAAAGAGATTTATTTCCCAAAAGAAGGAATTTTGAGTCAATCAGCAGAGGCTGGGAAACTTGCCAAGAAATACAACGCTACGATTGGTATTGCTACCGAGGGCAGCGGCCCAATGCATTTGGAGGTCATTCAGGAGAAGCTGTCCGCATACAGCCCCAAGGACCTTTACCCCTATGCCCCCCCTGCGGGCAAGCCTGAACTGCGTAGTGTATGGCGGGAAAAAATGCTGAAGGAAAACCCGTCGCTCGCTGGAAAAAGCTATGGCCTACCTGTGGTTACGAACGCGCTGACTCATGGTTTGAGCATCGTTGCCGACCTGTTTACGGATGAAGGGGATGCTGTCATTTATCCGGACAAAAACTGGGAAAATTATGAGCTGACCTTCGGTATTCGCCGTCATGGACGATTGGTAAATTTCCCGTTGTTCACAGAGGATCAACGTTTTAATAGTGAGGGGTTACGTGAAGCGCTGCTAGCGCAGAAGGAATACGGCAAAGCCATCGTTGTACTGAACTTCCCGAACAACCCGACCGGGTATACACCGGGAATCGAAGAGGGCAAAGCCATTGTTGCTGCCATTCAGGAAGCTGCGGAAGCAGGCATCAATGTCGTAGTTGTAACAGATGACGCTTATTTTGGCCTGTTCTTCGAAGACTCCCTGCATGAATCGCTATTCGGTCCGTTGGCTGGACTTCATCCAAGAATTTTACCAGTCAAAATTGACGGAGCTACCAAAGAAGAATTCGTTTGGGGCTTCCGTGTCGGATTTATTACCTTTGCTTCGGAACATCAGGACGTGCTGAGCGCACTGGAGCAAAAAACACTGGGAATTATACGGGCAACGATTTCCAGCGGCCCTCACCCGTCGCAAACCTTCGTGCTGGATGCTCTCAAATCGCCGGATTTTGAGCAACAGAAGGAAGAAAAGTTCCAAATCATGAAAGGCCGTGCCAACAAGGTCAAGGCATTACTTGATAGCGGAAAATACGGAGATGTATGGAGTTACTATCCTTTCAACTCGGGCTATTTCATGTGTCTCAAGCTGAACGGCTTGTCCGCAGAACAATTGCGCACACATCTGCTGGAGCAATATGGGGTGGGAACGATTGCACTGGGTGAGCATGATCTCCGTATCGCATTCTCCTGTATCGAGGAAGAATATCTGGAAGACTTGTACGACATTGTGTATCGTGGTGTGCAGGACTTATTGAACGCCTAATCTAATCGGTCGGTATGAACTGGTTAGACTTATAGCTGATGGAACGGTGTGCCGGATGTTGCGGCATACCGTTGTTTTATATCCCCCTTGCGAACGATTCATTCACAACTCGAAGCACTTATCCCTCAGCAACCAGCAAAGATTGTTGTGCCAGCGGCAGTAAAATGATAACCTCCGTACCGGCTCCCGGCTCGCTCTCATATCGTATGCTACCGTTCATCGCTTCAATCATGCGAAAGGAGACTGCCGTTCCCAGCCCTGTCCCTACTTCTTTGGTCGAAAAAAACAAAGTGCCCACCCGCTCCAGATGCTCCGGGCTCATGCCTTTTCCAGTATCCTTGATATTCAGATATGCCTTCTCTTCCTGAACTGCCAGCTTTATGTATACCTTGCCTCCATCTTCCGCAGCCTCAATCGCATTTTTCGTGATATGAATTAACGCCTGCAACAATTGATTACGATCCGTATGTAGATATATATCATCCCTCAGCTCCGTCTGCATTCTTACGCCTTGCTTGGCCGCCATCGGTTTCAGGAGCAGAACAATCTGTTGAACCATGCCGGACAGATCCATCAGCTCTGTCTTCCCAATCTGCGGCTTCGATAAATTCAAATAGTCGCTAATGATTCTTTCAGCCCGATCTACCTCCGCCAGCGCCAGCGCCATATATCTGCGGTTTTTTCCTTCCAGCCCTGACTGGGCCATTTGCAGGAATCCTTTAACGACTGTCAACGGATTACGAACTTCGTGAGCCATGGAGGCGGCCAGTTCCCCTAACGTATTGAGACGCTCAGCATACTTGATCTTTTTTCTCATCTCTTCCCGTTCGAGGCTAAATTCCATCCAGCAAGAGGCAGCTCCGATACTTACCAATTGAATTATAGCAAACCAGAGAACTCCCTTGATCAGCTCGACTTCATCCTCATCCAGTCTGCCATTGGCCCAGGAATGCATCATAAGAATAACCAGCATGATCACATTCATCCATACACTCATGAGCAAGTTTATCCACACCCGGGGCAGCATGCCTTTAAGCTGCATAAATCTTTTTCTCACCAGGAGAGGTACAAGATAACATAGCACCATGCTAATCAGCCCCACCCCGATGGAATCAGGTCCAACATAGATGCGTGCCATCACCATGAGTGTTATATTCACCAGTCCTGCTCCGGGTCCAAAATATAAAACGGAGAGGATCAGCGGAACATATCGGAGATCCCAAAAAAAGCCGTACCAGCTATACGAGAAAATAAGACAAAGCACAGAAGAGATACCCAGCACCCCTCCCATGAGCAATGAGGCATGTTTCATATGTCGATGATCCGATAAAGTGCTATACACCAGCAAGGGTACAAAAACCAGAAATATATTCACGAGCAGCTTGTCTACCAGCATCTCGTCGTTCCCACTTTCCAAGTGATAATAATTACGTACTTCTTCTATTCTCGACAAAACGTGGCTTTTCCTCTCTATCCCTCCCTATCCGCTGAAAAAAATAAGGCGATCCGGCAATGTACCTCCACATTGGCCCACGCAATACGAAAATGCGCTTCATAATATACGGTGTATCCTACATCACGATGACCGAGAGGAGAATGAGCATGGGAGCAGAAGAAACAAGAGGCGGTTACGGTGGTTTCGGCGCATTTACGAGCACAGGAACGATTCTGGTGCTGTTCATTTTGTTAGTGATCATCAGCAAAACAATTTTCATTTAAGCAGACGGACATCTGCACCCACGGCTGACAAATGCAGCTTCCCACGAAAAAAGGTTATTCCGCAAGCAGCCCTTGCTGCTTGCGGAATAACCTTTGCTTTATCCACACAGGATTAAACCTCTTCTTCCTCTTGACCGTCCAGGCGCCATTTCTTCGCCTGAGCGCCTCGTACCAGGTATACTACCAACGTTCCACCAGCCAGCGTAAGCAGCGTGGAGATCATCCCTTCAGTTCCTCTTAACAAAAAAGGAAGCCACAGGACGACCGCAACTGGCAACAGCAGCCGGACAACAAAGTCCAGGAAAGACGCACGGCGGGTATGTGCAGGAAGCGGATAGAGCTGGAGCCATAACGAATCCTTGTGGTACTGCCTTAGCGAAGTAATCTGCACGCCGATCAGGAATATAAAAAATATATACACAGCGATACCGATCCAGCTCGTATGCGTGATCCATATAATCAACAAGCCGAGGATACCCAGTCGTATCACCATCCCCACAGGCTCTGTGCGCACAAAGGTTTTGAACAGCAGGTAACGATAAGCTCCCCTTTTGTCCCACGGTATGTTACCACCCAACCAGGACAACCAGCGACGCGGAGTCACTCTCTGCGTAAGGGCCGGCACATCAACAAACCAGCCCAAAGTACGCATCACACGGGCAGCCTGAACTCCTTCTGTACGGATCAGGTTTTCCCATGCCACCAGCAGCTTGACCGGAAAACGCAGGACAAGCACGTACACCACACCCACCAGCACGATAAACGGCAAGCTGCGCAGCGGGGGCTGCCACAGCCATGCGGCTACCAGCAGCACTGCCAGCGCCCAGCGAAGCAGACGATACCCCATACTTGCGCCGCGCGATACCATGCGCAGCTCCTGCCAGCCGCCATAGCTGAACAGCAGCTTCAGCAGCACGAACAGCAGTAGGGTCAGCAGCAGTGGCTTAGGCGCAGTATCGCTGCGGATATACAGCGGCCACGCGATCACTAGCAGCAACAGCAGGCCGAATATTTTATACACCACGCCACGGATACGGCTGGACTTAAAATAGTGGTGCATCGCATGCTCCTGCGGGCGCAGGAAGACGATATCGGCTTCATTCAAATACGTACGGAAGCTCACATGAGCGACCGGAACGGCTACAATGAGCATAATCCAGCGGATGGGCAAATCCGGCGGGATATGCATAATCAGCGACGTGTACCACGCGGCAAAGGCAATCAGCGCAAAGCCGAAGACAACCGCCAGGCCGCTCTGAATGACATAGCCGAGATAAGGCAGCACTTGTCCCCAGAACGCAACACGTCTTTCTTTATGCAAACGTTGCAAATCCATGCTCATTCCCTGCCCTGTACCAGCTCATAAAATGCATCTTCCAGCGGCATGCCCGGCTTACCTGCCTGTGCTGTCACTTCGTCCAGCGTGCCCTGTGCAATGATGGCACCCTGATGAAGCACAATGAAACGATCACAATAATTTTCAATCGTGGACAAAATATGAGAACTTAGTAAAATGGACGAGCCCGAGCGCTTCATTTCCAGCATAAAATCAAGCAGGGAACGAATACCAAGCGGGTCCAAACCCAAAAACGGCTCATCAATCACATACAGCGGCGGTCCCGCCAAAAATGCGCACATAATCATCACTTTCTGACGCATCCCTTTGGAGAGATGCATCGACATGCTTCCGCTCTTATCCCGCATACGGAACAAGTCCAGCATTTGGTCACTGCGGGTGCGGAAATCAGCTTCACTGACTCCATACGCTCTGGCGGTGAATTCCATATGCTCCATCACGGTCATTTCGGGATACAGTTCTGGAGACTCGGGTACAAAAGCAATGGCTCCCTGATACTGCTCGGGATTTTCCGCCTGCTTATGTCCCTGCACGCGGATTTCTCCCGCCTGCGGTGTCATCAGTCCCAAAATATGCTTCATCGTCGTACTTTTCCCGGCTCCATTCAGACCGATCAGCCCCACCATTTCGCCCGGCTTTACATCCAGAGAAATCTGGTGCAGCACCGGGCGCTTGGCGCTGTATCCGCCTGTCAGTCCATTAATTTGCAATACAGGCTGTTGTTCCATGGCTCCCCCTCTTCTCACTTATCCGTTCGGTTTTGACCCTTTTTCCTTCAGCCATCTTGGCGCTCCCTTGTTTTTACGATCACGCTCGCGCTGCGCTTTCCCTGCTTTGGACAAAGCTGCCCCTTTGCTCTTGCCTGGAGCCGAGCCATTTGCCGCAGTTCTGCCAGGACGACCGTTCTCACCGCGGGCAGGTGCCTTGCGGCTTTCCACTGGTGCTCCATCAGAAGTAGGTCTGGCTTCGGATGGCCTTACAGGCGCACGCTTGGCATCCACCGGACGCGGCACGACAACCCGCCCTCCGTGCAACGCACGCTCTGCAATGTCGATGCCCAGTTCACGGGAAAACTTACGCATGATGAATGTTTCACGGTCGGTAACAACCGACGCAACCAATCCTTTGCGCCCCATTCGTCCGGTCCGTCCTGCACGGTGAACATAAGCCTGACTGTCCGTAGCCGGATCAAAATGGATCACCATTTCCAGTCCCTCAATATCCAGACCACGGGCTGCCACATCGGAAGCAATCAGCACCTTGAGCTTGTCCGCACGAAACTGGGCCAGCACGTTGGTACGTGTAACTTTGTCCGCATCACCGTACAGGGATGCTGTAGTCAGTCCCATATGCTTGAGCTTGGCCTCAATCTCCCCGATGGCATTGGTGGTATTGACGAACACCAGTGCTTTTCTCGGATTAAAATGACGCACCAGTCGGCGCAGCATGTCCACCTTATCCCGTTCTTCGGATACAAAGTAATAGTGTTCCAGACCGCTGGCCGTCTTCTGGTCAGGATCAATCCCGATTTCCACGTAATCCTGCATTTCCCGCTTGGCCAGCCCTTGAATTTCGTCGTTCAGCGTCGCGGACAAAAATACGAGCTGACGGTCACGCTGGGCGGTGCCCAAGATGTTCGTGACATCGCCTGCTCCCCCGAGCTGGAACATCTGATCCACCTCGTCAATGACGATGGTTGTAATGTTGTGCATTTTCAGCTTCTTGGAAGCGATGAGCTCCCGTACACGTCCCGGTGTGCCGACCACAAGCTGCGGATGGTCCTTCAGCTTCTCGATCTGCCGTTTGATGGCCGCTCCACCGATCAGGCCGAGCACACGGATGCCGCGATGCTCCCCATAACGCTGGCCTTCGCGTACAATTTGCATTGCCAGCTCCTGACTGGGAGCCAGGATCAGCTTTTGCGTAGCCTTTTTCTGCGGGTCAATGGCTTGCAGCAGCGGCAGCAAATAAGCCAGCGTCTTCCCTGTGCCGGTCTGCGAACGCGCCAATACATGCCTGCCCTTGATCATTTCTGGTATAGCCTGCGCCTGAACTGGCGAAGGCTGCGTAATCTCATGCTCAGCCAGCTTGGTCAACAGGTCTTGTTCAACGCCGAGCGATTCAAAATTCAATGTCATGAAAAGGTCCAACCCCTATACGTAAATTCGTTACTCTCCATTATATGCGAAAACTGCCCTGCAACCAAATGCAGATCTTTAGTCCCACCTCCCTTTAATACAAAATGACAAAAAAGATGTCCCTCCACCATCACATGGTTTGCGGGACATCCTTTATTTTTTGTTCATCACGCCATGGCCCAGCCTGTCGGTCAGTCTGGGAGCAAGCTGGTACAGCTTGAGAAAAGGAGATATCCACCGTGGCAGATTAACCTCCTCCTTGCGAAGCTCCATCGCTCTCACGATGTGCTGCGCGACCTTGTCCGGCTTTAGCATAAACCAGCCTACATTACGGACATATCCGCCCGAAGGATCAGCGAGGTCAAAAAACGGCGTGTCAATCGGTCCGGGGTTAATCGTTGTTACCGTAACTCCGCTCCCGCGCAGCTCCTGCCGAAGCGCATTGCTGAACCCTAGCAGCGCATGCTTCGTTGCTGTGTAGGAGGACGATTTGGCTGTCCCGATTTTGCCTGCCATGGATGCCACATTGACGATCTGCCCCATACCTCTTGCTGTCATTTGCGGCAGAAATGCCTTGATACAGCGGACAGCGCCCATATAGTTTACATCCATCATTTGTTCAAACTCCGACAGGTCTGTCTCATGAAAATAATCAAACTTCCCGTAACCTGCGTTGTTGAGCAAAATATCGACCCGTCCGTATTGCTCCAGCACACGGGCAGCCACGGCCTCTACCTGCTCTTGACGAGTGACGTCCAGAGGGATCAGCTCATGCCTGCCACTCATTCCCGCCGACACTTGCTCCAGCCGTTCCTGCGAACGCGCAGTCAAAAT
This sequence comes from Paenibacillus sp. NRS-1782, assembly GCF_050467685.1. NCBI lineage: Bacteria > Bacillati > Bacillota > Bacilli > Caryophanales > Paenibacillaceae > Paenibacillus > Paenibacillus sp. NRS-1782. Next base: position 10,410 of record NZ_JBITPH010000043.1, on the reverse strand, counting down.
AGGAATCGCGCCCTTTTCGCTCAGCAACCGTGCGCAAAGGGCACCAATTCCACTGGATGCACCTGTAATGACAACCACCTTGTTTTGCAATGTACTCATGGACATCCCTCCATATTAAAGAAACCTGCTTCTTTAATATTAAGAGATCATCACCTGAATATCCAGCTCACCAATACCTTCCATCGTAAGCGGAATATAAAGGGCACGCTGAGGTACGAAGGAGGTTAAGTTTTCCGACTTCATAACCTGCGGAGGCGTAATGTCGACTACAATCCCCTGATTGGATAAAATCGTGCTGGCATTACCGCTGATCATATTTCCCAATTCAGAAATGGCGCTTTTGCCCATCTCATCAATTTCAGTCAAAACGAATCCGCCCATCATCGCCGATACCATGCGCAACGCTACCTGTTCATTCAGGCCGAACACAATATTTCCGCTAAGCTGTCCGGTCATCCCGATCATAATCCAAATATGGTCATCCACCAGCTCGACATTTTTCACACCGAGATCGCCGGGTGAGGGAGAGATTTGGATCAATTGTTCAATGACCCGCTGCGCCGACTCCAAAAAAGGATTTATCACTTCTGCCTTCACGATCATTGCGCCCCTTTACGATGGGCTTTTAGACACACAACAAAAGTCCCATTTTAATTAGAATTTTTTTAAATAAATGATGCATAACGAATCAACCTTCAGTAAAATACTCTCTCTATCACTTATCGACAGCTATTCAGCAATTTTTTATAGCCGAATCACAAAAAATGTGAATAATGTCCTATTCCATCGCTTGCCATCGAGTTCGAATGGGTTACTTTTGATGTATAGCAGGACTTTAGTCTTTATTTTCCAATATACCATACTTTACAGTGTTCTGCTTCGATTCATTGCCCTTCCCGCTCGAATAACCTATAATTTAATGAAATAAGCATAACGATGGTTTTACATATGCGCATGTGGATTTGTGAAAATCCTCAGCCTGTACTGCTGCGACAGAATTAAGAAAAGAGAGGAGGAACTTCATGAACATCAGTCAACTTGAAACACTTATCATGATTTCCAAAACGATGAGCTTCCGCAAAGCCGGAGAACTTCTCAACTTGACGCAGCCGGCGGTATCCGCCCAAATCAAAAGTCTGGAGGACGAGTTCAAGACCATTCTGATCGACCGCAACCAACCCGTCACCCTGACCGACCGAGGGGCTGTTTTTTTGGAACATGCAGAGCGGATCTTGAGTGTTGTCGAAGAACTACGGCAAAAATTGTACGATCTGAACGAAACGCCACAGGGTCATATTGCACTGGGCACTACAACGTCCATCGCCATTCAAATTTTACCGCGTGTACTTTCCTACTTTCAGGATCAATTCCCGCTCATCAAAACCTCCATTCAATCCATGGCTTCCTCCATGATTTATCAGCAGGTGGAAAACGGGCTTATTGATGTTGGCATTGGTTACTTGATCGAACGCAATCCAAATTTGAGCACTTCGATTTTGTATTACGATTCCTTTGAGCTTGTCGTATCGCCCACCCATCCATTGGCCTCCCAACCGCATGCCACCATTGAAGCCCTTCGTGAAATTCCACTTATTTTGCTCTCACCCGATACGGTAGGACGAAAATTCGTGGATGATGTATTTAAAAAACACCAAATTGTGCCTCATGTCGTGATCGAGTTGTCCAGCAGCGAGGAAGTCAAACGGATGGTCGAGATTAATCTTGGTGCTGCCATTATCTCCAGGCTGTCAGTCACTCCTGAGCTACGCGCGGGTACGTTGAAAATGATTCACATTACCGAGTTAGAGGTTAGCCATCCGGTAGGGGTCATTTACAAATCCGGCCGATATCTGAATTCCGCCATGCAGCAGTTTCTAAGCGATTTAAAAGGTATGCCAGAGGCCAATTTTATCAGTTCTGAATAGTGCACTCCGCTAGGAACACCATCCGAAATACAAACGTTAAATACGAGAGGACGAAATCCTATGAAATTTGATCTGCACACCCATCATTTCCGCTGCGGTCATGCAGACGGTAATATTCGAGACTATATCGAAGCCGGCATTCAGTCCGGTTTACAGGCTATTGGTATTTCGGACCATTCCCCCTACTTATGCAGCGAGCAGGATCAGGCTTTTCCAAACATTTATATGGCGAAATCACAGCTTGCCGAGTATGTAGAAGAGGTACAGCAGCTACAGAAGGAATATGAAGGCCGTATTGATGTGCTGCTCGGATTGGAAACGGATTATTTCCCTGCTTTTGCAGAACTATACCGTTCCACCCTGGCCCCTTATCCGTTTGACTACCTTATTGGGTCGATCCACAATGTTGAGGGAGACAGCATTTTTAACCGTAACCGTTGGAACGATGTAAGTGATGCTCGCAAAATTGAAGTCAAGCAAGCCTACTATGCGCTCATTCAAGAATCTGCGCGGAGCGGTATGTTTCAGATCTTGGGTCATATCGACGCCATGAAGGGGAATTTCCCGGCTTTCTCAGATATTCCTGCCGATGAAGCGATTGATGAAACCTTGAGAGTGATTGCAGAGTCTGGTGTGGCGATTGAAATTAACACTTCAGGCAAAACCAAGCTCAGTGGCGGGTGGTATCCGTCAGTCTCCATTTTGGAAAGAGCGCATCATTTTGGCGTAGAGGTCACTTTTGGTTCAGATGCCCATAAACCTGCGCGGGTAGGCGAAGATTGGGACGATGTAAAGGCTATGCTGAAGAATATTGGCTTCCGTGAATGGGTTTATTTTAAACAAAAACGTAAAATTCCGGTGCCGCTTTAAAATTTGTTTAGGGTGGGAATTGCTCTTCGCTGCCAACCACCTTAAACTGTACGGCTCCATTATTTTAAATATGATTTACATTTTACGACATCTATGTGTGAGGAGAATTACATATGTATCTGGAAGACCCGATGGACAAGATCAAAAAGCTAAAACATGATATCACGCGTTTTATGCTGATCTATAAATTTGCGCTCGACGAGATGGAAACCAAGATTGAAATACTAAAGCAGGAATTTCAGGCGTTGCACGATTATAGCCCTATTGAGCATACCAAATCGCGCCTCAAATCCCCTGAGAGCATCATGAACAAAATGCTTCGTAAAAATAGTGAGCTTTCCCTTGCTGCCGCCAAGGCTCACATTAAGGATATCGCGGGACTGCGCATTACCTGCTCTTTTATTTCGGACATTTATGATGTCAGCAACATGCTTCAGAGACAAAGTGATTTGAAGGTGCTGGAGGTCAAGGATTACATCAAAAATCCCAAACCAAACGGTTACCAAAGTCTGCATTTGCTGATCCAGGTTCCTGTATTCATGTCCGACTGTCAGGAGCTGGTCTGCGTGGAGGTACAAATTCGGACGATTGCGATGGATTTCTGGGCCAGTCTGGAGCATAAAATCTTTTATAAATACAACCAGTCCGTTCCCGAAAGCCTGACACGCGAATTAAAAAATGCGGCAGATTCAGCCAATGCGCTTGACCTCCAAATGGAGCGTCTCCACCGTGAAATCAAGGAGATTAAAGACGCCCAAGGTGAAGATGACTCTATTGAAGAGATTCGGAAAATTATCATTAACAATCAGCAATTTTCGGTGCCAGCCAACTTTTTGAAGCTGCTCGGAGAGTAAGATTATGTAGTGATCCACCATTACGCAAATGATTTGATCTTACGTTCGCTGTTGCAACGGGATTCTCAGGATGGTATAAACCCTTTAAAGGGTAGAATCCCAGTGCAAAGGCGAACGCTTACGCATATTCGACACCTCTATAAAATTGATTATCAATAAGCATCTGTAGGCTGATCCAATCGCCTGAAAGTGTCTTTAGAAACAGTTTGCCGTTAATTAATCTTCCCGTTCTGTACATACACACCCCTCCTTAGTAAACAGTTAATAACCGGATACATAGCGGTCGATTTCGTCCTCAGCCTTCTCAATCGCTTGAATCAAGGGCATTTCAGGTTCCTCCTGTTTATATTGAATGGCCTTCTCACACGTACCTCCTGCCCCTGCCCACTCCCAATACAGATGAATGTCTACAGACTCCAGAAAATATACAGATAAGGCTTCAACAGGATTTGCAGCATACAAGTCCATAAATTCCTTGTCTGTAAGCTGATGCTGCCGAAGATATTCACCTTTCATATTGCAGAGTAGATTAAAAGTGTCTTGTTCGTTAATATAAATAGAACGGGCAATGAATTCATTGCGCCTTTCAACCGAGTTCAGTATGATTTGCATAGCGTTACGGATGTGCTCGTCTTCGGGACTGATAAGAAACATTTGAATGAGATTGTTCGTGGTCAATTTGGGGTTAAACGGGGCTAGCTCTATGATTCGTGTCCACACATTAGTGTTTCCTGTCTCAAACACTTCAATAGCGTCCGAGACATTATAGCCAATCGTTTGCCATTTACGGTTCAGAGCATCGGTGATGTGATAATAATGCATCACTTGGTCATCGCTTCCCACTTCTTGCGGCCAAACTGGTTCCATGCGAACAATGTCCAGAATGTATTGTTTGTTGACTTTGTTTCCTAGTGTAGTCATATGTATTTCCCCCGATTCTTTTTGGTAAAATGGCAATAGTAAAGCCAAGGATATGAAGCATATCTCCTTGTTTAGGATGAATTTTATAGTAAATATATACTCTTATAGCTATAAATAAAATATACTCTTGAAGATATAAATTATCAATAAAAAAATCCCGGAGGCATCTATTTAAATGTTGAAAATCAAAATTAAGCTAAAGGAAGTATTAAAAACAAAAGGAATCACTCAAAAAAACTTAGAAGCTATGACAGGAATACCCCAATCCAGAATATCTACTCTTTGTAGCGGTAATCGACAAGAAGTTAACCTGCTCATGCTAGAGAAAATCGCTCACGCTTTGGAGATCACAGACTTATCCGAATTAATTCAGTTAGAAGAAGATAACTAATGACTTCTTAATTCAAGTCAGGAGAAAAATCTAAGATGGAACTGATCATAAAACTTAAAGACGTTATGAAAGAAAGAGGCATCACTCAGTTACAATTAGCAAAAATGGCAAATGTCCGGCAAGCTGCAATATCGGAATTATGCAGAAATGCTCGGGAAGAAGTGAATTTAGCTATGCTAACAAGGATCGCCATCGCTTTAGATATTAAGGACATATCAGAATTAATGCAATTCGATGAGACAGAGTAGAGAAATTCTACAGGGAAACTGGAAGGATTAGATAAAACTCCATGTTTTTTTGGACAGACGACCGAATTTAAATGAATGAGGTTTAAAGAAACATTACATCTATGATAAAAACTCATGATACCTTATATGTATACTTCTGAAAGTTATTAACGTCTTCATGCATGATGATGTATTACAACTTCAATACAAAATAATCAAATTGCAACGAGCAAGCCTAATAATGCTCAAACGTCCAGAGTCCACCTCTCTATTCTTATGTGAAAATAGCCTGTTACATACATTTGGCGCATACCTTGATGGAAGTAAAAACGCTCCACGATTTCACTTCAGTAAAGAACAATAGGAATTCCCGTCCCTTTAGTACCTTATAGCTTTAAATAAATGAGGTCGCTTATATTTACATATAAAGGCTCGGATTAGGCGCATGGCCAATCACTCCATCTCAACACTTTGAGCTTAACATCCCAAATATAAAAGAACCATCGATGTCAGGAGGACTTCCCCAACACTGATGGTTCTCATTACAGATAATCACATTTAGTTCCAGCCGTGATTAGAAGGTGAAAAAGTTGTGATTGATCCGCTGGTAAAACTACTTAGGGGTACAATACTAACAAGAGCGAATATCACCATCACAGATACTAATGCCTTCTTCATGCTTCAACAGCTCCTTACAAAGATTTTGATACTGCTCTGTCTGCTCGTTTGAAGCATACTGCCGATAAACTTCAAATAGTACAACAAACTTTCTGAAGTCCGCATCATTAATCATATTATATGATGTTAAAAACAGTAAAATAAGCTGTACAGAATCTTGATACCTTTGATGTTTAGCATAGTAAGTAGCCCGATGATACAAGAATCTGAAATAGTGAGTTCTATTTGTAGCATCTTCGAGATTTCCAAAATCCTCAATTTTTTCTGAGAATCTTTCAAGTAGCTCATCTACATTAACCGAATGAAGCGAAGCAGTCTCCATGATCGTGACGAGTCCGGGTAATAACTCTTCCGGATTATCTTCTAAAAATTGAACATACTCAGGCAGCACGCTCAATTCTCCGGACAGCAAATCATTGGTATACAGATTTGCTTTAGCAAAAAATTTGAATCGCTCTACTTCTTCAAGTCCATTTTTATCTAGTCCCGCAAACCAGCCCAATTCCGAATACTTCAAAATGTATTCTCTGGCCTGATCGTATAGACCGAGTTTTTGAAGAGCCGTTCCCTTGGCCAGGTAACCGAACCCGTAATAGAATACCAATGGCCGTGCTGCCTTAAAGAGATAAGGAAAATTTTGAAAGCTTGCTTCTTGCGCTTCGTTATACATTTTTTCAACCGAGTTGTGTAGATAGTCAGATATGGTTGATATTTCTTCCCAGGCATGTTGCGAGAATCTCAAATGCAGTAATTCCACGCATTTATCTAACCTGTGGTGATCCGTCAATAAATAAGTAGCATCTTTCCCTTCCAAAACTTCTTCCATCCTACTTCCTCCCATTGTTTTATTCGGGCTATGGAGTATGTACGCTAAGATGCAAGTTCCAGAAATTAGAGTCATCTATTACAAATATAGACATTCATTTACCTGTGGTCAATTAATTTTTACATAAATACTATTTTTTTAATTATTTGATATGATTTAGGTTTGTTCAAACTACAAAATGAACCCTAAGCAACAACACAAAGGAAGCTCCAGACCGCCGATGAAGGTCTGGAACTCTCTTTGTGTTGTTCAGCTATTAGAGGTCGCCAGGATCTGAACCGGCAATTCCATCGAATTCCGCATTAACGTCATTATTGGCACCACGCCATTGAAGGGTGTAGCTTCCCGAACGCAAACCATCTGAGAAACCTTTAGAAGTACTTTTCCAAACAAGTGGTTGGCCACGGTAAATTGTTGTAGATCCGTCGATATATACTTTACCTGACTCATTGTGCGTTAAACTTACCTTGACTGGAGTGCTGGCATTATTTTTCAGAGTAATTTTAACATGCCCATAGCCTTTAGGAATCTCAAAGGCGCTTTGGACAGTTGCTCCTCCTTGAACTCTACTGCCGAAAGAATTTCCGATTTTTTGTGGAGTTACTACATGATCACCAGTAGTTGTTGTACCAGCATCTTGGGTCGCCGTAGTGGATGTATTCGCAGAATCAGTTACATCTGAATCCGCATAAATCGCACTTGGTAAAGCAACAGCCCCCAGCAAACTAACAGATAAGGCTGATGCAATCAATAAATTTTTCTTTTTCACAGATTATTCCTCCTTATATTTGTATAAAACTACCACCTCATCATACCAAAAGATTCCACGTATTGTAATGTTTCGACAAAAAAATAGTAATATAGTATTAAATATATTATTTAATTCCATATTAATCCTGAATTTAATTGTTCGTATTTACCTATGTCCACACGTAAGACTTATTAAAAAATCGCTTCAAATACAGACGGTCCGAGCCAGTCTGCAAGGCTGAAGCAGCTCTGATGCAAAATAGAAAAAAGGGACGACCAAGGCCGCCCTTTTTTTCATGGAATTGCGTGTTTTATATAATTACAATATCTATCCATATTGAGATCAAAGGACAAACAAATAGCAATAATTGCTCTCAGAGTCATATGCGATCCATTACAGCTGAAATGACAAAACGCAGATTACCTAAGTTTTCATATTGCAGCGTATTTCGCAGTTCTTTCGCTCTATTCCAGATCAACGTTTTCAAACATGTTATGGGGATTAAACTTCATAAACTGTACAATTTCATCAGCCGTAAAATGTCCCGCTGAATACCTTCTTGTCCATCTGCAGGTACCTTACCCATTATGAAGCCCTCCCTCTCTAAGAAGTTCACCTTCCAAAAATATTCATTCCCATATGCGAAGTCGCTTAAAAGCAAACATTAACCAGATTAGAAAAGCTTCCACAGCAAGACATCGCCAGAACAATATACTAAACCCTTCAGCAAAATGAATTGTGGCCAAAACAACAAGACCGACTAAGCAAGCACCTATATTGAAGGTACCTACTATCATAAGGGTAAAACTGAACAACTTTTCCACTAAATTATTTAGATTCATTTTCTTCAATATGACAAGCACCACAATACACAATACTGCCACGATTCCTATCTTATATCCAATAATAAACGATTTACTTAGCAGAATTCTATTTACTTCATCCTGATCATTGAATATGTATCTGATTCTTTCGACAGTAGATTCCGGAATGGATTCATACTTCTTAAAAATATAAAACGCAATTAAAGCAGAAACGGTCCAAGTCCCCAAAAATGCGGAAAGGATGATTAAAAAATACTTAATCCCTTTCTTTATGTTTTCCAATGTCATAATAATACTCCCTTGATCATTTTGTTCTCAAGTAGATACCTGGATGGCGGCGAACCATATTCGCATCGGTAGGTGAACGTCCGGATGAGTTACAGATGCAGATCAAACGGACCGGCTACATTCTGCTCCCACAGACCAGCGTCCAACCCGCTTCGCCACATCCAGGCTGCTGGGCGGCTTGCACCAGGTAGCAGCTCCGTACCAGCAGCCGTAATCAATGTCCCGACGCGGTACGTATTATTGGATCATAAACTCCACGCGGGTTCCATCCGGATAGTCATCCAGATGCGGTGCGGTTTCCCTAACGGCCGGACGAATGCATTCCGCATAGTCTGGCCGATAACGTACAGATTATCGACGACAGCGAACGTCTTATAGTCCTTTCCGAGTTCAATCCCCCGGTAGTCGATGGCTCGGGCACACGGTTCTTGGCGATGTCTGCGCCTACGACGCGGCGAGGATCTCTCGACCAGAAACTCTACATGACTAAACTTGCATAGGTGGTCTTCAGCCGGGGGGATCGACCACCGCACTGTGGAACAGCCCGGGAGGGTTGCACACCCAAGCTAGCATAGGACAAAATTAGTATTTCAGAAGTGTTCATAAATGAACTGGAATATCAGAAGAACTAGGTAGAAAGTGAAGAACGGCCCAAAATGAATAAGTAACTGTGTAAAAAAATAATACATGAGAACATTAGTGTATTTTTAATGGATAGTTAAAAACGATGATTTCAATATGATTTTTTTCTTCATCATGGGGCTCAATCACAATGACATTATGCTAGCCATCGTTCCGTATCCTTTGAGATCGTTATTCCGTTTACCTTAATAAAACCAATCCCTTAAGGAGCCATTCCTGTAATGAATTAATTTGAGGTTTGAACAAAAAAAGCGCCTCCTGTATGCTGGGTCATGGAATGTGGACCATTCACTGCCCGAATTAAAAGGAGGACGCTCACTATGAAGTATAAACAATCGAAGAAACAGAATCAACGAATTACACGAATTTCCGAAAAAACGTTGGTGGTTGGCGCAGATATCGCCAAAGAAACCCACGTGGCCCGTGCCATCGACTTTCGGGGGATTGAACTTGGAAAGGATTGCGTGTTTTCCAATACCCGCACCGGACTGGAGCAACTGGTGGAGTGGATGAAGGAGCTTCAGCAGAAGCATGCCAAGAGTGACGTCCTCTTCGGCATTGAGCCCACCGGACACTACTGGTTCACCTTGGCCGAGTATTTGGGACAGCAAGGCATTCCATTGGTCATTGTCAATCCACATCATGTACACAAAACCAAAGAACTAGAAGATAACTCGCCCACGAAAAATGACTATAAAGATGCAAAGGTCATTGCCGATCTGGTGCGAAACGGGAAGTACAGCGAACCGAAATTGCCGACGAATATCTACGCCGATCTGCGGATTCTCATGAACCTTCGAGAGAAGATCATGGTGAACCTCGGACAGGTACAACGGCGGGTACAGAACTGGCAGGACCGCTTTTTCCCGGAATATACACAGGTATTTAAAGACTGGGAAGGGAAAGCCTCACTCATTACGCTAGGTGAATTTCCGACCCCAAGTGAGATTGTAACCCTTGGCGCAGAAGCCATCGCTCAGCGATGGAAGAAAGACGTGAAACGAGCGATCGGAACGAAGCGAGCCGAGCTGCTGGTTGAAACGGCGAGAAGTTCGATTGGTCTGACCGAAGGGCTTCCCGCAGCCCAAATCGAAATTAAAACGCTTCTGGAGCAGTACGACATGTTCGCCAGACAACTGGAAGAGATTCTGGCCGAGGTGGAACGTCTCCTCTCGCAAATCCCAGGCACCAAAGAGATGCTCACCGTGCCGGG